>CAYJOQ010000118.1:0-8248 GCA_964371825.1 uncultured Desulfovibrionaceae bacterium | reverse complement strand
CCATTTTTTTTACGTTTTGCCACTTCGGCAGATGCAGAATTACGTTCACTTTTAAGGCTTTCTACCTCAGTAAGCAATGTGCGCCTATGCGCATCAAGCGTTTGAAATTCAGCCACACTCATATTAGAATTGCGAGCTTTTAGAGCATTTTCTAGTATTTCAGGATTTTTTTGAATAGCCTTAAGGTCTAACATGCCTATATCCTCCAGATTTTATCAGGGCGCATTCTACACGTAAGTGAAGATAACGTCCAGTTTATTCATTTCTCATAAAGCACACTGCGACAATATATTTCTCTAAAAAATTAATATTTATATACAATTAAACCAAACAATGCATACGCATTATATTGTTGCAAAAGTGTTGTATTGCAGTTAGAATACGGGAATTGTTTAAAGAGTTTATAATTTTTTTATGTAATATGCATTACACATATCAGTTAAACATTAGCACCGTTGGAGGTTTATATATGAATTTTCGTGCCATTAAAAGCATGCTGGGCATCACCCTTCTGGCTGTTTTATGCACTGCCTGTGGTCCCAATGCTCAGGTTTCGCTTACCTATCCAAAACAAGAGGGTAGCGTTCTTCCTGCGCCTAATGCCCCCCGCGTGGCAGTGGTACTTTTTTCTGATGCACGCCCCCATGCTCATCTTGGAATACGCAGAGATCAAACGACATTTAGCAGTAATTTGAACGTACCAGAATGGGTAACTCGTTCTTTTGCCGATGCCCTCACACGCCAAGGATTACAAGTTTCGTATGCATCCACAGCGCAACAAGCCAGCGCAGCACGCCCAAGTTATATAGTTACTGGTGTTGTTAACCAAACAGAACTTAAAGAAGTTTCCATTGCCGAACTTCGTGCTACCATACAAGTTGATGTAAAACTTTCTGGCCCGCAAGGAGCCGTACTCAATGAAGGCCTTTCTGCTAGCCAAAGTGAAACAGGTATTATTTCCACAGGTACCGCAGAAGTTTTATTGCGTAATACAGTCCAAGAACTTATCAGGCCAGGCGCCAGCAAAATTGCACAAAAAATTATGAAGTAATTGTATGCATTGCCCTTCTTGGACATGTTTATGGAGATTGCCATGCAGGCCTCTATATTTTCAAGAAGGGCTTTTGTATACCTTACTTATGCTTATCATAAGTCTTGCATTCTTTTTGCCGACACTTGTATATGCCCAAAAATATTCTTTTGCTACCACCTATTCAGCACACCTAGATCATACACACACTGAAGTTATTGCAAAATCCATTGCCTATACACGCACGATACATAGAGCCAGCATTCATCTTGCGCAGCGCAAAAGTGTAAAATTTAGCCTTCAAGACCCCAATTTACGTAAGGCTTTAGCCGCGGCACTATACGACTACAAACTTCACATAAAATCAGAACCCCAAGCACTCACTCGGGGTAATATGTATCTTACTCTCGAACTTGTGCTACCTGACACCAATACACAAAGTCACATTAATGCGTTATTAACTGATCAAGTTGTACTCTTGGCCTATCTTGAATTCATTGAATTATTGGAAAAATATACTCAAGAAGGGAAAATCATCTTACAAAAAAGTGAAGAAAAGAGAGAAGATGGCGTTGTTGTCGGACGCATTCTTGAAGCCTTATGGTTATATTATGAAGCATTAAAATATTTCCAAGACACATGGCAACAGCCACAAAAAGTGCACTCCTTGCTTACTGAAGCGCTTAAAATACATAGACAATTACCCTGCATAGTTGCAGCTCTTGGTGAGGTAGAACTACAAATGAATCACCCTCTAAAAGCTCTTGATCACCTTAACAATGCACTCAGCATGCAAAAAAACCGCCCTCGTGCTTTGTATATTCGTGGCCTTGCTCATTTGCGCTTACAACACTTAGCACTGGCCAAGCAAGACATTAGTGATGCACTGCAACAAAGCCCTCATATGCCCTCATGGTACAGAGCACGCGCAGCAGTTCACCTTGCCTTACGAGATACGCCAAACATGTGCCTTGACCTTGAGCAAGCATGTTCCCTTGGTGAGTGCCAAGATTTATATTCGGTGCGCCAAGGCGGACTTTGTCTACCAACTTCTACTCCCCAGTAATGTCATGAGTCACGCACACGTTCTTGTTAAAGTGTATGCCCATATTTGGCCTATCCATGAAGAAGCACTACAAACATGGTCTGCCCTATTGCCTGAAAGCCCCACCCTATCTAAGGAAGAAATGCTTTGCCAAGAAAGTGATATGCTTAAACTTAGCTACGAAGGCATCTATTTTCCGCTAGAAGATTTTTTAGCAACACTGACTCCCTATTTACACGAAAAAAGCCAAGGAAAAATTGATTATATTGACCTTGATGCATGGGTTTTAACCCGCCACACCATTGCTGGCACAACTATACATATACGCTCTGCTTCTCTAAACAGTGTTTTAGATTACTCAGGACATTAATACACTGTTATTTAAACAAGTTTATTAGTTTTTCAGTACCAACTATCGTAATATCTTGCGCCTAAACGTTCTTTACGCTACGATTTATTCATGAATACCACAATACAAAGCTGCAAAACACAAGCATTTGACATTCAAGATTCGCGCCCCTTAGTTCTTTTTATTGGTCGCTCCGGCGGACGCCTTATGGACAATGTAAAATATATGTTCATCGAAGCTGCCACCCATGACTATGGATTTGCCCCTTGTTTTTTAACCACCCATCGTGACGAATATAGCCTTCTGAGCGCAGCAAATCTTCCTGTGCTTCTTGTAGGACATTGCCCACAAGATTTTTTTACCAAAGCAAAGCTCGCTATTTTAGATGATTTTACTGATAAATGTGGTCCTCAATTACACGCTGGTTTGCGTACCATCCCTAAAATTCAACTTTGGCATGGTATACCCTTAAAAAAAATAGGGTTTCCTGAAATTGCATCGCAAGTAAATATGAATAATATGAAAAAGTTACATCTTGCCAGTCAATACTCAGGGTATTTTTGCGCCGCATCCACATCCGCATGGGCCACAGAAGAGCTTTTTTCTAAAGTATTCAAAGCGCAAAATATTGAAGCATTGGGCTATCCGCGCAATGACGTGCTTTTGCGCCCCATCAATGCCTTTGACATGATAAACACTGATCAGCAATTATTTGCCCAGTGTCAAAAACATATCAAAAATGGCGGAAAAATAGCCATCTACATGCCCACATTTAGAGATACTGGCGGAGATTTTTTGAGTGATGAAGCTCTTGACCTTGGTCTTTTAGCTACCCTTTGCCAACAAAATAATATTTTATTAGTGGCAAAATTTCACCCTTATGTGGCTGCAGAGGCCTTTCGAGATTTACCCGGTTTTGTATTGTGCAAAAGCTCTGCTGACATGTACCCCATACTCCCCTTGGCACACACCCTTATTACAGATTATTCATCCATATATTTTGATTGGCTTCTCCTTGATAAGCCGATGTTATTCTTTGCGTATGATAAGGAAAAATACATTAGCCAAGATCGAGAACTGTTCTTTGAATATGAAAGCTTTACTCCAGGCCTTGTGAGCCAAAACCAAGAACAATTCTTACGTGACTTTATGCTGACATTAGTACAAGAAAAAGATTTTTTTAAGCCTGCCCGTCAGGTATTGAGAAAAAAACTGTTTGATAACCAAGACGCGCAGGCTTCGGCTAGATGGTGCTTATATGTAAAAGAATGGTTAGAACAATAATACATGTGTTTATAAAACTTTACGCAATGTATCGAGTAATCTTTCCACATTTTCTTGACGTGCAGTATGCCCCATAAGTCCAATGCGCCAAATTTTTCCGGCAAGAGGGCCAAGTCCCGAACCAATTTCAATAGCAAATTCTTTAAGCAAACGAGCTCGAATGGCTGCTTCATCCACACCTTGAGGAATTTTTACAGAATTTAGCATAGGCAAACGATATTCAGGATTTACTAGCATTTCAAGACCCAATTCATGTAAGCCCTTGACAAGAAGTTCATGCATCTGTGTATGACGAGTATATACAGCATCAAGGCCTTCATCTAAGACATTTTTTAAAGCTGCATAAAGAGCATATTCCATATTAATGGGTGCCGTATGGTGGTAGGTACGCGTTGTACCCTCCCAGTAAGAAGCAAGGAGCGATAAGTCAAGATACCAATTAGGCACCTTGCTTTTACGTGCTTGTAATTTTTTCAGTGCACGGGCTGAAAAACTTATGGGCGCAAGCCCCGGAGGGCATGATAAGCATTTTTGTGTACCAGAATAGGCCGCATCAACAAACCAATCATCAAGAAGCACGGGAATACCGCCAAGGCTTGTAACACAATCAAGAATAAACAATGCCCCGTGATTGCGCACCATATGTCCAATGGCAGCAGCATCTGAACGCACACCGGTAGAAGTTTCGGCATGCACAAGGCCCACCATATCATATTGCCCATTTTCAAGCTTACGCTCTACAGCTTCGGGCAAAATGGGTTCACCCCAAGGGGCATCAAGCACATCTACCGTCGCACCAAGACGAGCGGCAACATCTTGCATTCTGGTGCCAAAAACACCATTGGTCAAAATAAGTACACTATCGCCCTGTTCAATCAAGTTCACAAATACTGTTTCCATACCTGCTGACCCCGTACCTGACATAGGTAAGGTAAGTGCATTTTGAGTAGTAAAAAGCTGACGCAATTGCACTTTTACAGCGTCCATAATTTCTACAAAATAGGGGTCAAGGTGCCCAATGGTCGGTTTAGCCAAGGCAGAATACACAGCATCTGCCACACACGATGGTCCTGGGCCCATGAGAAGGGTTGGTCGTAAACCGTCCAATAGATTTTTCATTGGTCTTTCTCCTAAAATATATTTATGATTGCTTATCGAAAATGAAACATGTGTCATAAACGTTCTGCTAAAAGCACCCCAAAAAGCATTGTACAGCTCTTACAATTTTACATAATTAGCGTAGTGCATTAGTCTATTTTTCATATAGTTATTAGCTATTCGTATAGGGTAGAAAAAAAATATCCTTAGGTAAAGAGAAAACCGTAGTATACACCTACGCAAGTTTTACATATTACATATATACGCACTACAACTTCCATAAAAAAGATTGAATTCACTATGCAAAAACATACTCATCTATTTTGTTCTCGGGCCAAAACCGTAGGGGCTAAAACCATATGTGTTGCAACAATATCTGAAGCTATTGCCTATATTATGCACATTTGTGAAAATAAATCCCCTTGCCAAATACTTAACGACGCAGTGATGCCAAACAATGCACTTTCCACACGCACCCCTTGCCATGTGGCCGCACCTGCCTTAGCTGCCCTGCCTTTTCCAGACCTTGGAGCAGCTCTTTTATTAAAGCTTGAAGCGGCATGTGCGGCTAAGGGATATGTTTTTTTACAAGAAGGCTTACATAATTTTTTAGAAGGTATTGACGTGGGCTTTGCCGTGGCAGATGCGGCAGTGGCAGAATCTGCCACATGCATACTCAATGCGCACCATGAAGAAAAACGCCTTGCCACCATGATTAGCGAAATTTGCATTCTTTTAGTCAAAGAACATACTATTCACCAAAACCTTTTATCTACTGCCCCCATATTGCGGCAGCTACAACAAGAACGTGGAGCCCACACTACCTTTATTTCCGGCCCTAGTCGAACGGCCGATATTGAACGTGTGGCTGCTGTGGGCGTTCATGGCCCCATAGAACAACATATTATTATTCTGGAAGATTAACTATGCATACTACTCCCAAGGACAACGCAAGCTATGACAAAAATATTGATGCAGCATTAGATAATAGCTTTCTGCGAACAAGCTTAGACAATTTCGCAAAGGCCTATAAAGAAAATCGAGAACAAGTATGTGCGCATATCAACGCTCCTGAAATCATAGCGCAAATAGCTAAAACCAAGGATCACGTTGCACAGAATATAGAAAAATATTATGCACAATTTAAAAAAAATGCAGAAGCTAGGGGCGTGCATGTGCATCTTGCGCAAACAGCCGAAGAAGCCAATGCCCTCATAGCGCATATTGCCAAGAAACATGGTGTGCACAATATCGTCAAATCTAAATCCATGACCAGCGAAGAAACACAGCTTAATGCCCACCTTGAATCGGAAGGCTATACAGTACAAGAAACAGATCTTGGTGAATATATCATACAATTACGCAATGAAGGCCCTTCACATATGGTTATGCCTGCCATTCATCTTTCTCGATATGAAGTGGCACAGGATTTTTCAAAGGTTACAGGACAAATAGAACATCATGACATTGACCATTTGGTGCGTGTAGCTCGAAGGCGCATGCGCAGCAAGTTCATTACGGCAGACATGGGCATTACTGGTGGTAACTTTGCTGTGGCCGAAACAGGTTCGTTTGCCATATGCACCAATGAAGGTAATGGGCGCCTAGTCTCTACCCTTCCCCCCATTCACGTAGCTCTCATGGGTCTTGATAAGCTTATGCCAACCTTTGAAGATGTCTTAAATGCCTTACTTATTTTACCGCGCAATGCCACAGCTCAATTACTTACGGCCTATGTAACATGGTTTTCTGGTGCAGGAAGTTGTCATACAGCCAAGGATGCAACAAAAATTTCACATATCATTTTTTTGGATAATGGACGAACAGCCCTCGCCAAAGACCCTCTTTTTGCACAAATTTTTCGTTGTGTTCGCTGTGGTGCATGCGCCAACGTGTGCCCCATATATCGTTTAATTGGCGGCCACAATATGGGGCATATTTATATTGGCGCCATTGGCCTCATTTTAACCTACTTTTTTCACAGCCACAAACATGCACACATGTTAGCGCAAAATTGTATACAATGCCATGCATGTAAGCACATTTGCGCTGGAGGTATTGATTTACCTACGCTCATCAATGAAATAAAAACTCGCTTAATGCAAGAGTATGGCACACCTGCTCCTGCACGAGTTCTCGGCATGGCCATGAAGAATAGAACTTTTTTCCATAAACTACTTACTCTTGCCAAATATGCACAGATTCCCTTTAGTACTGGAAAAAATTATCAACGTCATTTACCATCCATACTTTTTGGTGAGCATAATTTTAAAACCCTACCAGTATTGGCAGCAAAGCCTTTTCGCCACCAGTGGCCTATATATCAAAAATCCATGCACAAACCTCGCTACAAAATAGCGTTATTTGCAGGCTGTGCGCAAGACTTTATATACCCAGAGCAGCTTCGTGCAGCTGTAGATATTTTTACTGCGCATAATATCGCTTGTGACTTTCCTTTAGAACAAAGCTGTTGTGGCCTTCCTCTTGAAATGATGGGACAAGAAAGTATAGCTCAAGAAGTAGCCTTACAAAATATTTCTGCCTTTGCCCATGAAGAATATGATGCCATTATTACCCTTTGTGCTTCGTGTGCATCACACTTAAAGCACGGGTATCCAAAGCTTATGAACAAGAGCAGCACTGCCCCCATAACGACACAAGAATGTGCGCATTTTACAAATAAAATTATGGATTTTAGTTCATTTGTGTATCATGTATTAGGATTATCACATACAGATTTTCGCAAAAGCGCACTGAGAGTTGCCTATCATGCTTCATGCCACCTTTGTCGCGGCCTTGATGTGCGCAAAGGGCCACGGGAACTTATTGAAATGGCAGCAACGTATGTGCCAAGCCAAGAAGAAGAACATTGCTGCGGATTTGGCGGCACCTACTCTCTTAAATTTCCACAAATATCGAAAAACATCTTGCAAATGAAACTTGACAACATTCAAGCAGCTAAGGTTTCTCATCTTGTGGTCGATTGCCCTGGGTGTATTATGCAATTACGCGGCGGCGCGCACAAACAAGAGCAAGAACTTACAGTTTTGCATATGGCTGAACTGTTAAGTACATATATTCGGTAATGCTATAACAATACTACCTAGTTGATGCTGAATAACACATTTTCATGTGTTGTTCAGAAAGGCACGTTGCCTCCAAATGCCGCTTTGCGGCCGCCAGAAGCAAGTTCTGGCTCATTTTATGGCACGCAAAATTTTTCTTACAGAAAAATTCTGTTAGTCAACACGTGAAAAACAGGTGCAATAGTGTCGATAAATTGCCAAGTAAGAATCCACCAGCCTAGCTGGTGGTTTTTCTTATGCGCCTGTAAGGCTCTCTTACCAGCTGCCCCCTAGCAGGGGCGTTTTAAAGGCCTGACATCTACATCTTTGTTACTTGCGGCCCGTAAACGGACTTATATACAATTGATTTCTCAATG
>CAYJOQ010000117.1:0-8249 GCA_964371825.1 uncultured Desulfovibrionaceae bacterium | reverse complement strand
CTTTTTTACAATTTTCACAAAATTATACTGAAAAAGTAATTGTGCAGGACTCTTCTTTATTATTATAGTCGATGCTGTAAATCGCATTACATGCTTTGTTTATGGAAATTTTCCTAGGTTGCTCCTGCATATTAAGTGTACAATTGCAAATAGTTGTTTAGTTTTTCAGTGCCGACTATTATAATCGAAGTTGAATAATACCCAAACATATGTTGTTCAGCTTCGGCTATGTACATATTTTTCGTCGTAGCCATAATATTCCAACACAAACATAAACGCATCCTTTTACACTACGGCAAAAGGATGCGTTATAGAGCATATTGTTAAAAAACTGCAACCTACATTGGCAGACGTGTTTTTTGTTTCAGTTAGGTATCAGAAAAATACATTTCCTTCCCAACAAACTTCGCCTCCCTTCTCTCTTTCTTGTCTCTTACACTTTTTGCTAAAAACAATGTGGTCTGTATAGTTTTTCAGCTTTGATTATTATACAACGCCGTGTTCGCCAGGTTTTTCAAATTCTTCTTCCTCTTTTGGAATATAATCTTCAGTAGTACCAAAAACAAGTAATATAGCTGAAGAAACATACACCGAGGAAAAAGTACCCACAACCACGCCAATGAGCATAGTTAACGCAAAATCATTGATAACTCCGCCACCAAGCAAGAATAATGACAATGCCGCCACAATGGTTGTGCCACTTGTAAGTACAGTACGGCTTAAGGTTTGGTTGACACTACGATTAATAATGCTACCCATTTCCTCATGGCCCATTTTGCGTAAATTTTCACGCACACGGTCATACACAATGATAGTATCATTAAGTGAATAGCCAATGAGCGTAAGTAGGGCTGCCACCACATTAAGGTCAAGTTCGCGCCCAAGTAAACTTAAAAGACCAACAGTAATAACCACGTCATGCAACAAGCCCACAACCGCGCCAAGGGCAAAATTTAGATGCAATTTCCAACAAGTAACCATAGTAAGCACTAAGGAAGCAAGCACAAGCCAGCCCATACTCAGGGTTGTAAAGCTCATAAGATACATCCCCCCCCAAAGCACAGTGGCCATGAGAGCTGCTGCTAACCAGCGCTGTTCAAAGCGTCCGGAAATATATACAGCAATAAGCAAGGTAGCGTAATACATAGCTTCTAAAGCTTTATTGGTTAGGTCAGCGCCAACCTTTGGGCCCACTTGCTCAAGGCGTTCAATGGTAAAGGCATTATCAGGAAACGCTGCACGTAAGGTGCTTTCTACCTTTTCACGCAAATCCACTGCATTCACATCGCTTACAGAAAAGCGTAAAAGATAATCACGCCCATCATTGCCAAAACGCTGTGTAGAAATACCAGGCAGAGCCGGAATATCAAGGCTATCTTTAAGCACTTCATCTTCCACCACTTGTGCAAATTGAACTTGCACAATTACGCCGCCAGCAAAGTCAATACCAAGCTTTGGGCCTCCGGTAAAAAGCATATGCCCTAAGCCAGCCAAAATAACAACTACAGACACAATATAGGCTATATTGCGTTTACCCACAAAATCTATATTGGTATGTTCTTTTATAAATGAAAATCCCATGATATTGCTCCTTTATTAGCTAAATGCTAATGCCTTTTTGTCCGGCTTTTTTAGCCCAAAGCTCAAAAATACCGCGTGATGCAATAACCGCCGTAAACATGGAGGCAAGCACACCAAGGGAAAGAGTTACGGCAAAGCCCCGTACAGGCCCTGTACCAAATTGGTAGAGCACAAGGGTGGCAATCATGGTAGTTAAGTTAGCATCAACAATAGATAAAGAAGCACGCTCAAAACCTGCATTCACCGCAGCCAAAGGACTGAGCCCTCGGCGCAATTCTTCACGTATTCGTTCAAAAATAAGCACATTTGCATCAACAGCCATACCAATGGTAAGCACTATTCCTGCAATACCTGGTAAGGTCAATGTTGCGCCAAAAGCGCCCATACCGGCTAAAAGCATGGTCATGGTTCCAAGGAGCATAAGATTAGCAATAAGCCCACTCATACCATAATATATGCTCATAAACACAATAACCGCAATGGCACCCACCACGGCGGCAGTTATACCACTGTCGATGGACTCTTGCCCAAGTGAAGGGCCTACAGTACGCTCTTCAAGCACAACTACCGGTGCTGGCAATGAACCAGCACGTAACACAACGGCTAAATCTTGCGCTTCTTCTGTGGTGAAATTTCCACTAATGCTGGCCCTACCACCGGCTATACGCTCATTAATATTTGGGGCTGAATATACCTTGCCATCTAACACAATGGCTAACTGACGGCCTACATTCTCACCAGTAACACGTTCAAAAATTCCGGCGCCGCGACTATTAAAATTCAACATAACATACGCAGCATTGGTTTGATCAAAGCCTGGACGAGCATCTACCACATCTTCACCTGTAAGCACCGGAGTTTTATCAAGAGCAATCTTTATAGCCTCAGCTCCAGGGACTGTATCTATCATGGGTAATGATATCACATCAGCGGGCATAAGTGTTCTGTTAGGATCAACATCAGTACGAACAATATGAAAATCAAGGCGAGCCGTTTGCCCAATTAAAGCTACAGCTCGGCGCGGATCTGAAATACCGGGTAATTGGATTTGAATACGATAATCTTGTTGTTTACGAATATCAGGCTCAGCCACACCAAACTGGTCAATACGATTACGAATGGTACGTAAGGCTTGCTCTTGTGCCATATCGGCAATGCTTTTGGCAGCATCTGGCAAAAAGGCTACCATGTATTGTATTTGCCCATTTTCGCTAGTAGTAGTCGAACTTACGCTAATAGTAGGAAAGCGCTCTGCAAGCAAGGTTGTAAGCTCTGCTTCATCAGTAGCGCGTAGTAAGATAAATTCTAAAGTGCTTTCATTAATCATGCGAGGGCGCAAAACAGCAATACCTTTATCTTGCGCTTCGGCACGAATATCTTGCCCTGTTTGAGCAAGAGCATTGGTTACGGCCTTTTGCACTTGTACTTCAAGAGTTAAGTGAATGCCCCCTTTAAGATCAAGACCTAAATTAATTTGAGAATCAGGTAAAAGTTTGCCAAGACTTGATGTAGAAACACCTGGTATATTTGGAAGTACATATACAAGACTTATGGCAAAAACCAGCGTTACTAAGGCAATGCGCCAGCGCAACAATGTCATAAACGTTCCGCCTCTTAAATAATGGTATACGCCGAACACATACGTGCTCGGCGCTAAAAGTCAGCTTTTGCAAAATATTTTTCATATGCAGCAAAAACTTTGCAACATATTCTCGACACGCGAGAAATTAAATGCCTCAGTTCTTCTTATTTTCAGGAGCAGGCTCAGCCTTACCAGAAGGATTATACAAGCCGCCAATGGCCGCACGACTCATGCGAAGTTTTGATTCACCGCACTCAATAAGCACAGTATCAGCATCAATTTCAAGAATGCGACCAATCATGCCTGCAGAAGTAACTACATGATCACCACGCTTTAAATTATCTAGCATAACCTTATGTTCTTTAGCGCGTTTTTGTTGTGGACGAATAAGCAAAAACCAAAAAATGGCAAGCATAAGAATTAAAGGAACAAATTGTACCAGCATATCGGTACCGCTGGCTTGACCACCAGAGGGTGATGTGCCCATTGCAAATGCCACGGATTCAAAAAACATGATGCCTCCAAAAATAACAACGTTAAAATACATATACATACTTGCTTAAAGCCATCATAGCCGTAAGCCTAAACTACCTATCCTAAAAATCTCTATACCAATACTTCATATATAAATTTTGACAAGCCGTGAGGACTTATCTCAATTTCGTGGCGCAGTATAGCCTTATAATCACAAAGGTGCAAGAATTATATGAAGGCAACAGAATATAACATATCATGCAAAAAATATAGATTACAACGCAAATATCACTTCCTAACAGCACATTTCTACACTTTTTGACATCCTTACATATACATGTTAATATAATAAGATGCCATAAACATTAGAATTACTGCAAAAGGATACCTTTATGCAAATTTGTGACATTCTTATTTTCGCACACTACATCGTCACGCAAAATGATACACGCGATATTTTAGAAGATGCTGCCATAGCCATTACCAAGGAACGCATTATGGCCCTTGGCCCTGCCCATGAAATGCAAAAAACATGGCAAGCTAAGGAAGTCAAAAACCTCAAAAATGCTCTACTCATGCCGGGTCTTATCAACACACACGGCCATGCTCCCATGACGTTTTTACGAGGCCTTGCCGATGACTTACCCCTTATGCAATGGCTTACCGAAGAAATTTTTCCCATGGAACAACTTCTTACACGGCGCATTGTAGAAATGGGCGCAAGCCTTGCGTTTGCTGAAATGCTGAGCACCGGCACAACGGCCAGCATTGATATGTATTTTGCAGAAGATGCTATCTTTACGGCGGCGCAAAAAACCGGCATACGCTGTCAAGGCGGCGAAGGCATTATTCTATTCCCAACCTTAAGCGCGCCCAATCCCTACGCAGCCCTTAAACGTGTTGAAGAACAAGCTGCACAATATGCGCAAAACCCACTTATTGACGTGTGCATCTCTCCGCACTCACTATATACTACCGACAAAGAACTTATATACAAATGTTGTGACTTAGGCGAAAAACTTGCCCTGCCCATACACATACACATGGCTGAAACACACACAGAAAGCGCTGAATGCCTTGAAAAATGGCACAAGCGCCCCATTGCTTTATGCCAAGAAATGGGCCTTTTACGTAAAGGTACAAGCCTTGTGCATATGGTAGACATTACTGAAGAAGAAGTAGAGAGCATTGCCGCAACTGAAGTTTGCATTGTGCATAACCCTTCTTCTAACATGAAGCTTGCTTCAGGTGTTTCACCGGTGCCTGCCATGCTTGCACAAGGAATTTGCGTTGGCCTTGGCACAGATGGAGCCGCTAGCAATAACAGACAAAATATGTTCACTGAAATGTCGCGCGCTGCCCTACTCCAAAAAGTACATCACAAAGATGCAACGCTTATGCCTGCTCAAACAGTTTTAGACATGGCCACACGCAATGGAGCATATCTATACGCTGGCCTTAATACCCAATGCACAGAAGATATTTTGGGCACGCTAGCTCCGGGACGCAAGGCAGATATAACAGCACTCAACCTCTCCTTGCCCAATATGCAACCCATGTATAACCCCATTTCACACCTTGTATATGCGGCCACAGGTATGGAGGTGCAGCTCACAATGGTTAATGGTAGTATTGTTTATGAAAATGGGCAATTTTGCACATTTTCGTACACTGACCTTTTGGAAGAAATACACGATATCAGAAAGTTTGTTTGCGCACATAAAGCTAATAAATAACTTTTCGCACAAGTTTTTACCTTGACATTCTTTTACACATGCGTAAAGTAGTTTGTCCAAAACGATTTTACGCCACGGAAAAGCCGTAGGCGAAATGGAGGAAATCATATGGCTACTTTAGAAAATGCCACCAAAACCGCTGAAGGCGTTGTAATGAACGGCTTCGTTCTTTCCCCTATCGCAGAACAATGCGAAGGCTGTGACCGTGTACGTGACTTTGAAGACGCTAAATACTGTACAAGCTATCCAGTGCCTGAACGCAAGTGGGTTGCTGGAAATTGTAATTTTGCCACTCACGTAAAAGTTAAAGCTGCTGCTGCTGCCAAGGTTAACCCCTTGAAAGCTTCTAAGCGTGCAGCAAAGGGTCGTTAAGAAGCACTTTTTAGCATGCCTTAGGCTACATAAGTCATGCATACAGCTTTTTAAGCGATTAAAAAATTACATTGCAATAGTCTATAATGGGGGCGGTGAATATATCTTGTCATATATACAAGAATTTTCACTGCCCTCATGTCATTTTGCCCTGTTGTTATTGGTATACTATACAAGCTTTGCACAGATATTTTTAATCAAATGTTGCGTTATACATACAAATGTTGCGTAAGAAAAATTTTATTACGTAAGATAAAAGGCATAAAAATCAATCTTTAACGATAAGCAAAGTTTCACCTTTTTTCGTTTCTTGGTAGCATTGACATAAGTCAACGCTCAAAAGCCTCTACACAATATATTGTGCAGAAGCCCCATTATATCTTTGCAAACAAATACAATCAAAAAATATTATGAAAGCTCATTATGACGTTATTGTAGTTGGCGCAGGTCACGCCGGATGTGAAGCAAGTATGGCTCTTGCCCGCCTTGGGCATACGGTACTGCTCATTACAGGCAATGTAGATCGCATCGGGCATCTTTCTTGCAACCCTGCCATTGGCGGTTTAGCCAAGGGGCATATGGTGCGCGAAATTGACGCCCTTGGTGGTATGATGGGCCTTTGGGCCGATGCTGCCGGAATACAATTTCGTACTCTTAATATGAGTAAGGGACCTGCTGTACGTGCCACAAGGGCACAAATGGACAGAGATGTCTATATGCGTGTGGTGAAAGAAAGCATTTTTTCTGAACCCAATTTGCGTGTATGGCAAGACAGTGTCGAAGAACTTCTCACCCAAGAAGAACGCATTACAGGAGTTCGTACAGCTCAAGATTTGCGCTTTACTGCGCGCCATGTGTTATTAACTACCGGTACATTTTTATGCGGACGCATCCATATTGGGCCCATGTCTATGGACGGTGGCCGCCTTGGTGATGCCCCCACCTCCCATCTTTCTGATAGTTTGCGAGGTCTTGGGCTTACCCTTGGACGTTTAAAAACAGGCACAACACCTCGATTACTTCGTGCATCCATTGATTTTTCTCGTATGGAAGAACAACCTGGCGACACTCCACCGCCAGCCTTTAGCTTTCATGGGCAAGGGCCACAATTACAGCAATTACCCTGTCACATTACATGGACCAATGAAAACACGCATGATGTAATCCGTTCAGGTTTTGACCGCTCTCCCCTCTTTACCGGCGTTATTCAAGGCACAGGTGCACGATATTGCCCTTCAATTGAAGATAAAATTGCTCGCTTTCCCGATAGGCCACGCCACCAAATTTTTGTAGAACCAGAAGGCATTCATAGCCCAGAATGCTATATGAACGGTATTTCCACATCATTACCACTAGATATACAATTGGGATTATTAGCTACCATTCCCGGCCTTGAAAATGCTCATATGGTACGCCCAGGCTATGCCATTGAATATGATTATGTTAATCCCGTACAATTACGACCAACCCTTGAAACGCGTACAACCAAGGGGCTTTGGCTTGCCGGACAAATTAACGGCACATCTGGCTATGAAGAAGCTGCAGCTCAAGGGCTTTGGGCCGCCATTAATATTTCTAACGAAATAAAAGAAAAAGAACCGTTTATCCTGGGGCGTAATGAAGCTTATATGGCTGTGCTTGTTGATGACCTTGTAACGCTTGGCACACTTGAACCTTACCGTATGTTTACTTCACGAGCTGAACATCGCTTACTCTTACGTGAAAATAATGCCGATGTTCGCCTTACAGAAAAAGGGCGTACCATTGGCCTTGTGGGCGATGCACAATGGCGTAGATTTAATGAAAAATATACCCAAGTACACACACTTAACACCTTGCTTGAAAATACACGTATTCCAGCTGGCCAAGCATTAGACACGGCCTTAGAACATGCAGGTGAACCTTGCGCTACTCAAGCAGCAACCTTGGCAGAACTTTTGCGCCGACCAGCCATACAACTTGAACATTTATTTTCCCTTTGCCAAGAACTAACAACATATGATCAAGAAGTACAGGCAGAAAGCCAAACACAAGTTAAATATGCAGGATATTTGCAAAGGCAAGAACAACTTGTGCGCAGAGCCTCTAAGATGGAAAAAATTCCTCTGCCTCAAGATTTGGATTATTGTCAAGTGGCCGGCCTTTCTCGTGAAGTTGAAGAAAAGCTGAATACTCTTAAACCACATACACTTGGGCAGGCAGGTCGTATATCTGGTGTAACTCCGGCAGCCCTTGTATGCCTTGAGATTCATTTACGTAAAATTGGAGCATTATAGTTGATGCTGACTACCTAACCCTCACATTGCAAACCTTGACAAGGCTAGTATCAAACATATCTTATGTAAGACTCCTGCACAATTCATTGTGCGGAGTCTTATGGAGCGTTGACAGCAGTCAATGCGAGCGATAAATCAAGAGTAGGCGCAATTTACTTGCGCCGTTAAGCGAGTGATTTTCGTGCCTTTCCGCTTGGCAGCTTTGCTGACAATAGCGGCGCAAACCCC
>CAYJOQ010000116.1:0-8446 GCA_964371825.1 uncultured Desulfovibrionaceae bacterium | reverse complement strand
ATTGCAAAAGCACAAAAATAAAATTGGAAAATAATTATGCAGGACTCTCAAAATATGAATACGAGTATGCCCATGAGATATTCAGCTAATGAATACCGTTTTTATTGTGGAACAGCGCACATTCCCTCATAAAAAATGGCCAAGGTCAAGTAACATTTAGTTGTCCTTTGGAGCTATAGCACTATTTGCTCGTGTTAAGTTTGGGCAGTGTTAATTTTAGTAAGCAAGATAAAACAATACGAGTAGGCGAAGGTATGCTTTGCCATTAACAGTTAAAACATAATGAGTCTTTTATGAATGCTTTGCAATTGTTTGGTATTATAGGTTATCCTTTAGGGCATAGTAAGAGCCCTGTGTTGCATAATTGGGCTTTTGCACAATTACATTATGGTGCGGCCTTTGTACCTTGGGCCATAGAGCCGACGAAACTTACACAATTTATTGAGTCCATGCATCTTTTGCATATTGCCGGCGCTTGTGTGACCATTCCGCATAAAGAAAAGGTTGTTCCACTGTTAGATGGGATGAGTGAACAAGCTCGCAGTGTAGGGGCAGTGAATACTTTGTATTGGAATGAAGATAGATTGTACGGCGAAAATACCGATGTATATGGATTTATGCTTCCCTTGCAGCAACATACCTTAGATACAAAAGCGCATTGTTTGGTTCTTGGTGCTGGAGGAGCGGCCAAGGCTGTGGTTGTGGGTTTAAAAATGCTTGGTTTTGAGCATATATACATTTCAAGCCATAGTAATAACAGAGCCATAGATATGGCGAATACATTTGGGCTACATTGTATTGCGTGGGAGGAAAGAGCCAAGCTTGAAGCGCAATATATAATCAATACTACGCCCTTGGGAATGCTAGGGGATAATGTTCATCTAAGCCCGTATCCAGAAGAGGCATTTATGCGGGCCAAGGCACAAGTATGTCTTGCCTATGATCTTGTGTATAATCCATTAGAAACAAAGTTTTTACGTATGGCGAAGGCTGCTGGTTGGCAAACTCAAGACGGCCTTGATATGTTTGTGGGGCAAGCGTTACGTCAGATGCATATTTGGACAGGAAGGAGTACAGATTTTCAAGCCACAAGAACGTTCCTTCAAGGGCTTATGTAGCTGCTGCTGAACAACGCATGTAAATGTGTTGCTCAGCAGCGACTATTGCATGTTCTTAAAAAGCTTGTCCTCTTCCTCGTTGATCTGCAAAGGGTTTTGTCCATTTTACAATGTGCTTACCCATATCATAGGCAAGAGAGCGCGCCGTGAGGCTTGCTGGATCTGCAGGCATGCGTGATTGAACGCCCACAAGAAAAAGGTCTGCAGCTTGTTCTTTATTAAGGCTACCGCCTTGAGCCAATGACCAAAGCAGATTACCCGTAGCCACTTCATATATTTCCATTTGAATAGACGCTTCCGAGTCTCCTACTGTGCCCCCGTTTAAGTAGTGGGTGATATAACCGCCAACAAGTACATTAGCCCCCATTTGACGTGCTAATTCAAGAGCATCACTTACTTGATTTGGAATATATCTTTCGTCATATTCAAGGGCTTCAAAACTCTTTTGCGATACCCAAACCTGCCAAAGCTGACGACTTATACTGCGACTAACGGTGCGAGGCTGTGCAATATCTTGTGTTACACGTAAAGGCACAAAAAGCCCGCGCAACGGTTCAGATGGTGAAACATTAGGGTGCACAAAAACACGAACGGGGCTAACAGCCACTTGTGCATCATAATAGATGTGGTAGGGTGTGGCCATCTCTCCGTTGGTGCTTAAACTCACAGGAGAGTTTGCGCATGCAGTAAAAAAGGTGCAGCAGCAAACAATGCATATGCTAACATAGCGACAAAAGGTCATTGTATCCTCGCAGTAGGTGGCGAATGTGCCCCTTGTATAGACATAAGAAGTTTGTCTTGAGAACGTTGTAAACTTTCATAAAGAACAAGACGCCTGTCAGCAGAAAGTCTGCTGAATTCGGCTTTTTGCGTCAAAGTTATAACAGTTTCCATTTCCTGTTCTAAGCTTTGCAAATGCCGTGCCTCATCTTCTGATAAGTGGCTTATGTATTTAGCCAAGTGCACAAGATGTAAAAGTTCACTGGCAAGGTTTGCAATGCTAGTTGGTGCGATAAAGCTCGCATAACGCCTTCTTTTATGGCTTTCTTTCCAAAAACGCCGTAATGCGGAAAAGGGATTCATCATAACTATACTCCCGCGCAATACGTTTTTGCATATTTTTTATGTATGCATATGTTAGTATAAGTTAAAACTCCATATGATGCTATTGCTTTACTAAAAATAGTTGTAAGAATAATGGCAATGCCACAAAATAAAATGGTATTAAGCCAATCATGGTTTGTTGCCAACTTAAACGCATGGCATAGCGGCAACCAATAGCTAAACACGCTGTGCTCCAAATAAAGCCTACCATAGAACCTAAAGCAGGTACCACAGCCAACAAAATAGGAGCTGAACTATAAGCTATTACTTGAATAATTAAATTAAAATTTACATTATTTGGCGCCACTAAGCGAAAAAGAACAAAGAATAATGCCGCTGTAAAAAATATTTCTACAATGCTGATTGCTGACCCTATAAGAACCGCAAATATAAGTGATGTTTGTGGCTTGAGCATGTCTAAGAGCACTTGCAAGTCAGGGTATTCAGCTGCCGACGGAGCAAGGCTTGAGCTTATAACTCCACCCCAAAAGCGTTCAAAAATAATCTGTAATACGGTAATAATAAGGTAAAATAGTAAAGCGCGTGCATAATGTGTTTGTGGCATAAGGCCTGCAAAAAAGCGTGGGGACGCAAACATAACGCGCATGGCTGTTTGATAAAAAGCAGAAAAATATCCAAACTGTTCAGGCTCATCCCAAGGATTGTCTAAAATAAATGCTTCTTGGGCTTGCTTAGTATAGGCCTTTTCGGCTGCAATACGCATTTCTTCTTCGCTTAACTTTGGCGTTGCAGATGGCGCTTCTTGAGTAGAGCCTGCATTCTCGCTATGGTCATTGTGCGCTGTTGTATGTTGCTGTATTGATTCTTCGTTAGGAATATGCGCCCCAGGTGGCACTGCATCTGTATAGGGTGCAGGCTGCGTAGAATTGTCTTCAGAACGCGAAACCTTAAACCGATGCTGACACTGCGGGCAGGTGGCCATAACAGATGTCGTCGGAATTTTTTCCGAGGCTACTTCGCGAGTGAATTGGCATTGGGGACAAACAATCTTCATGACTCTTTAAGCTCCATTATATAGTAACTATTCTGATACGTTGAGGGTAGTATAGTCTGCTTGCTCTTAGGAAGCAAGCCTTTGTCTGTATGTCTTTATTGGTCTATTAGTTTGTGTGTACAATGAATATGTTAGGGTGTTGGTAGAATCTGGATGTGACTTCCTGCTTGTACAGATTTTTCTTCCAATATTTTGAAAAAGGGCTTTGCAAGGCAAGGGTAAGCATCGCTGAGTTGATGTGTTGTACTGCCTGCCTTGTTAAATACCTCAAGTCGCTGACGTAATTCATGTGCATTTTTTAACACATGGCTATAATGCCATATTGGCATATGTGCTGTAAGAAGTAAACCTTTTTTAAGGCCTGTAAGTGCTTCATGAATGCTATTTGTGTAGCGAATATGTTGAGAATATTTAAAAAGTCGTAATTGTATATCAGGCCAAAGGCCGTGGCCCATGCGCACATTTTGGATGTTTTTTTCAAAAGTTAATCTTGGAAAAAGAACTCCTTCAATACTATTTTTTTGGCAATGCTGTATAAGTGTAATAAGTTTTTTCCAACTATAAGGGGCTAAGCGTTCGTCTGCATCAAGCATAAGTAGCCATTGATGAGGCCTTGTATCTTGCGAACAAAATTCTAGAATGGCATTACGCTGTGCAGCAAAATTATTTTCTAAAGGGCGTTGTATGTGATGTATTGCAGCATTACAGGTATAAGAAAATGATGCCTGTGCGTGATGTGTTTTATTGTTGTTTACAGGTGGCATATCCCAAATAACCACTACTTCGTCTACAAATGCAGGAATTTGCGCAAAAAAATCTTCAAGATTCGGTTCATCAGGATGCAATATGGCCCCAACACGAAGGTAGAAATGCTCGTTTGCAGTATCGTCATGTTCGTCCATGTGTACTGTAGTAGATGCAAGAAAAAGTTTACGCCATTGCTGCAATATGGGGCATCGCCCTTGTGGTTTTTGGCTCCAATGTAATACACACTGAGAAGGAATAAGCCCTGCACCCTTTGTTAACATAAACAAAGCCCATGGCGAAGTGTCCACTAAAAGGTCTATGTGCACTGCGGTGGCATTTGTGGGGAAATTATGGTCAGTAGTCAGAGTTTTGGCAAAGGCTCTGGCCGTAGATACACAGCTTTCTAATACAAGAATGCCTATCTCTAGCCCGCATTGCGCAATGAGGTTTTGCAAATGTGTGCAAAGAGGAGCATTGCTTCCTAGAAGAATAAGATATTTTTTTTGCCCTTCACCTTCGTGTTTACCTACGTGTTCACCTACGTATTCACCTTGGCGCTGTATGTGGCGCATAAGCCTTTGAGCTTCAATTTCTATATCTTTAGTACAAGACAAAGGCTCTGCCAGCGTATGTGCGGTAGCTGTACCAAGCTTCCAACTGAGTATTTCTTGTGTATACGTGTGCCAAAGTCTACTTAGCATATTTGTTCTTCGCGATATTTTTGTGCCAAGCGTACAAAGTTTGGGGCCCACCACGGGCATGCTGGTGCATACAAATGTGTATACGAAGCAAAGGTACGTCTGATATAGAGACCGTCTTTATTGGGGCTTTTGCTAGAAGAAGATTTTTCTGTACCCATGCCCATGCCTTTATCTAAAACTAAGGTCAGCTTTGGGGGGGATTGCTGGCATAAAGAATGGGGAATGGCATCTTTTGGCAGTACTTCGCAGCGAGAGTAATGAAATTCATGCCCTTTTATGGTAGCATCCTTATCATGGTAGGGTGTTTCAATACAAACATGAGCAGTCACATAACCAAGGCCTTGTGGGCGAGGATAAAATACTGCCTGAACCGGAAAGACTTGTGCCATAGGGTAGCTTTGTGACTCTCGTTGGATAGCACACGCAAGCACCATAAATCCGCCACATTCAGCATATATGGGCATGTGCTGCATTGACCATTGGCGTAAGGTGTGAATATGTGGCGAAGCGCTCAGCTCGGCTAAAAATTCCTCAGGATAGCCTCCTCCAAGGTATACACCGTCAATATCTGTTGGCCATGCTTGCGAGCTTAGTAGCGATAAGGGCACAAGTTCAGCACCTGCTAAGCGTAACGCTTCTAAATTTTCAGCATAATAAAACCAAAAGGCATGGTCATAAATATACGCTATACGTATTGTTTGTGTAGAAACATTGTGGGCAGTTGTACGCACTTGCTGTGTAGGCCAAAAGGGTTCTGCATAATCTAAAGGAGCTGCATTTTGTGCTATAGTGCCTATAGCACGAATATCGCAATGCTCACGTATAAAGGTGCCTAAAGCCAGTAAGGTATTTTGTGCTTCTTCTTCGGCTCTTTGGCTATCAAGAGCAAATAGCCCCATATGCCTTTCGGGCAGCGGGTTTTCTTGTAGTCTTGGTAATGCCCCAAGTACGGGAATATCGGTGTAATATTCAATACAGTCACGCACTATTTTTTCATGCCGATGATTGCCGTAAGCGTTCAGTACTACTCCTGCAATATGAACGTTTTTGTCAAAAGAATATATACCTTGCAAAATAGCTGCCGATGTACGCGTCATTTTAGTAATATCTAAAGACAGGATAACCGGAGCAGTTAAGGTTTTGGCAAGTTCTGCAGTGGAATAGCTTCCCTGTACATCGTGGCCGTCAAAGAGTCCTCTGTTGCCTTCTATGAGTGCTAAAGGCTTTTGAGCTTCTTGTGCATGCACGGTAAAGCTGTGCAAAAAAAGGCTTTGAATACGTTTTTGAGGTAAAAAATGCGGATCTAAATTAGTACAAGAATTGTGCGCAGCCTTGCCAAGCCAATGGGCATCAATATAGTCTGGGCCTTTTTTATATGGTTTTATGTCAAAGCCTTCCATATGTAATGCTTTGCAAAGCCCCAACGAAAGTAAGGTTTTGCCACTACCTCCCTTAAGGCCAGAAATAATAATACGTGGAATATGTAGGGTGCTTGACATATAAACATTTCCGACAGCATGTGCGCATATGTAAAATGGGGACAAGGTTTCCCTTATCCCCACCAATTCTCAAGAATGAGTAGTTTTTCAACTACGAGCTCTTCCCGCTGCTACAGCGGCTCCTTGAAATTTATTTCATTGCAAGGAGCAGTGTTCGCAGCGGCAAAAGCAAGCAAGCTTATGCTACCCTAAGACACAAATAGTGTTGTGCCTTAACGGCAAAAAAACTATTCTTCGCCTTCAGCGGCAGATTGCTTGCCAGCGCCTTTAAGGCCATACATGGTTGTTGAACCAGAAGACCAAAACTCAAGAACTTCTTCGTTTACAAGCTTGGTGAGAATTTTTTTCACTTCACGTGGGCCTTTGCCTTCAAAAAGAGGCAAGAAATCTTGAAAGTAAAACTTGGACTTGCTGGCAGCTTTGCTGTTAAGAAAGTCAACAATGATGTCTTTTTCGGTGCTCATGTGTTTCTCCTCATAGTGCGGCAGCGCCTGAGCGCTGCCGCCAATGTGTATTATAGCCTAGAACTTAAATTGGGTCGTTTGACGCCAAGTGTAGTAGGCAGGATCGCGGAAGTCGTCAATGAGGTGGTGAGTGAACTCAAGGCCGGTCTTCTTAAAGAAGCTTTCCCAACCAATACGTTCAGCCCATTCGCCAAGACGTTCGTATTTATTAGCCTCAGCAGCATACACTTCAACGATGTGCTTAACAGTCTTTGTAAGTGTGGGCCAGCGTGGTGGTTCATTAGGAATGTAACCAACAACAACTTTAGAGAACTTTGGTACAGAGATACGGTTAGAAACCTTACCACCAACCATGATAGCAACACCGTCGCCTTCTCCGTCAGAGATGGGAAGTGCTGGGCACATGGTGTAGCAGTTACCGCAGTACATGCAGCGCTCATTTTTAATAGCAATAGAGTTAATCTTTTCGCCATTAATTTCTACCTTGGTAGGACGCACAGCAGCAGTTGGGCAAGAAGCAACAGCCAAAGGAATTTCGCACAATTGGTCAGTCCAAGCGTGGTCAATCATTGGGGGCTTTCTGTGGATATCAACAAGGCCGATGTCTGAGCAGTGTACAGCGCCGCACATGTTGATGCAGCAAGCAAGGGAAATGCGCACAGGAGCAGGCAAACGCATGCTTTGGAAGTCAGAAAAAACTTCGTCCATAACCGCTTTAACTGGGCCAGAAGCGTCAGTTGCAGGGGTGTGGCAGTGTACCCAGCCTTGGGTGTGTACAATGTTGCTGATACCAGCGCCAGTTCCGCCAATGGGGAACTTGTAAGAGCCAGCATCAAACTGCGAGTTACAAGGTCGTCTTTAAGTGCTTTTAAGTCAGCTTCATTGTCAACCATGAACTCGATGTTGTTACGAGTGGTAAAACGAAGGTGGCCGCCGCAGTACTTGTCTGCTATTTCGCAAGCTTCACGAATTAAGGTTACAGACATAAGGCGGGCTGTGCCCACACGTACGGTGTAAACCTTGTCTCCGCTTTCAGCAACGTGCACAAGCACGCCAGGCTCAAGAATTTCATGATAGAGCCATTTGCCAAAGTTGTTTTTAATAATAGCAGGAAAACCTTCGTCATAAGGACGAGGACCGATATCGGTGATACGGTTTTCCATTGGTTTTGCGGGATTGTACCCGGAAGAAATAAATGCCATGGTGTACTACCCCCTATATTAGCGTTGGTGTCTCTTACGATATGCTTCAAGGTCACGATCCCAGCCGCCAGGTACTTCTTCTTCTTTAAAGAAGATGTAGGGGTTAGAACGTGGTTCTTGAACATGTTGGGCCATAGCCGGAGTTTCAGTGACTTCAAGAAGCTTTTGGAAAGAAAGACGCTTCATTGTTTCACCAAGACGTTCACGGTTTTTGCCTTCTTCCATCCACCAGTCCCAAATTTTTTCGATAACTTCTTTAACGTCATCGTATGGAGCTTCAGCGTTAATGAAAGGAACAAGCAATGAACCCATTTGTGCACCGTCAACAACAGGAGCTTTAGCACCACAAAGGATAGATGCGCCGCGCTCATCACCAATGCGTAATGCTTGAGGCATGGTGTTGATACAGTGCATGCAACGTACGCACTCAGCAGTATTGATGGAAAGTTTAGAACCATCCCACTTCATGCATTTGCTTGGGCAAAGGTTAAGAACTTCAGCTTCGATGTTAAAAGCACCCCATTCGCCTTGGGCGTGGGCACCAGCGTTGGGGGCGATTTCGCCAGCAACATAGGCTTTTACTTTTTCTTGATCGA
>CAYJOQ010000115.1:0-8609 GCA_964371825.1 uncultured Desulfovibrionaceae bacterium | reverse complement strand
GTAAAACAAAGCAGAATTTGCTTCTGGCGGCCGCATAGCGGCATTTGGAGGCAACGTGCTTTTCTGAACAGCACATGAAATGTGTTGTTTAGAACGAGTATTCCCTTAGAAAAATGCGTGCAAAGGCGTTTTTCAGATTCAACTATTTTCTAGAATTATTCTGAGAGATTCGCAGATATATAAAAAAAAGTAGCAAAAAAATACCAAGTAAATATATGGCTCCTTGGGGCATAGACGCATCGTTAGACGTATGCATATTGTTATGTAATTGTATGGTTTTTACCGGCAAAGCATGCAAGTTTTTTATGGGGGAACTACCTTGAGAAAGCATGGAATTACCAATGGCAGAGATTATACTTACATCTAAAACAACAGTGAATGTTTTGTGTATGTCACTTGGATTTTCCATAACTTTTGCAAGCGTAGTGTATTTTGAGATTGTTGCATCGTTAACAGAAGTCTTTGGTGTTTTTTTTTGTGTAGCCATGCTGTACTCTCAGATAAGCTTATATATTATCAGGCTGTTGTAAAATTGTAATTCACATTATCAGACTCATTTCTTACTCTAGTCGAGTAGCAAAAAAGTACACTCTCTTCGCAAAAAAAATCGTCTTTCTTGTATCTTACATTTTTTAAACAGTCTAAGTGAAAATGATATAAAAGTTTTTAAACAGATTTTTTCAACAGACTGTTATTGATAGTGAAGAGTGTTATGTAATATATATAATAATATACTTTGTATACATGTCAACACAGAAAAAGCTATAAAGACGAATCTGAAAAATGCGTTTCCACGCATTTTGAAAGTGTTGACAAAGTCAACACGATCGATAAATCAAAAGTAGGCGCAATTTATTTGCGCCGTTAAGCGATTGATTTTCGTGCCTTTCCGCTTGGCAGCTTTGCTGACAATAGCGGCGCAAACACCACAAAGTGGGGTTTGTCATCAGTCTGAAAAATGCGTTTCCACGCATTTTTTTAAAGATACAGCTTGCTTCAAATGCCTCTTTCAAAGATGTCAGAAGCAAGTTTTGGCGTATTTTAGGCCACGCAAAGTTTTTTTGCAGAAAATTTTTTATATCAACTTCATAATACCTGCACGGTATGATTTTCGGCATTGATAAGGCAACGTCTAGCTGTACGAATTTTTTCAAAAAGAACTTCACCTGTACCAATGACAGCAGGTAAACCATACTCAGCGCAACGAATAGCCATATGTGAATTAGTTCCGCCAAATTTGGTAACTAAACCTGCAATATTTCGTGTAAAAATCCAGTCAAAACCAGGGTCAGCATTTTCAATGCATATAATGTGCTGTGTTAAATTCATAGAACAAGAACTCTGTGCTGTTAAGTATATTACGGGAGCTTCTACTCTCTCTTTACCAATGAAGTTTGGTGCGCTACGATGTTGTGGAACTATATATATATCACGCTCAGAGCGTATTAAATAACCTAATTTAAGGCTACGACTTAAGGTATATAACTTATGTCCTTCGCTTGCTCGCGCATCAAAATATTTTTTGGGTGTTTCTAGTAGAGCATGAGAGGCCCATTCAAAAATATAACGTACATCTAAGAAGGAAAGTTTATCACGGTTAAAATCATGAAATGTTCCCCATTGTGCTATGAGTTCTAAAATTTGCGAAAGATTTTTTGAAAAAATAAACTTTGCCCACTCACGACCAGCAATGGCTTTGCGTGCATATGCTTCAAGTTTCACAGCGGAGCTGTTTAAGCCAGCTTCATTCATAAGTTTTGCTATGGCTTGTTGCTCTTTTGCAGTAAAGCTAAATTTTGTTGTTTCAAGCTTCATAGCTGGTAATTTGGGAAAATTTTCTTCATCTATTTGTAAAAAAAGGTCTTTTTTGTTAGCATAATTCGGTGATAGTATATCATAGGTGCTAGGACGCAAATGCCCATAGCGATGTAAGAATTCTTCTTGTGTTAAAAGTCCTTGACCTACTAACATAAAATCTTGTGATAATTCACTACTCACGGTGTGTAAAGATTGTTTAAATATATGTAAACGTTCAGCTGAAATGGCTTCGCGCTCAACTAAGGTGCGCAAAAGTGATTCAGCGATAAAGGCGTGGCGCGCTAAAATAGCAAAGGGTAGGGTTCCCCAATTCTTGCATTCTTCGCATAATATTATCATGCGCGGAACTAATGCATGTTCTTCAATGTGTATGTGGTTTTTAGCAGTAGCGCGTGCCTTTTGACACAATTGTAAATGTTCAACGGCAGCAAAAGCTTGAGCCATAGAACTATGCATTTTTGTGGATAAACAATTGTTAGTAAGAGTTTGTAAACATGTCTTAAAATGTTTTTTATGCTTGGAATGCAAAAGGTTTGGGTAACGTGTTTCAAGATGTGTATCAAAGCAAAAATCTAGCATAGTTTGTGCCACATCAAATTCTATTTTATCATGCAGATGTGGGTGCGCATCTAAATACTCTAACCATGCATTTACTAAAATTTCGCCTACTTCTGCATGTAGTCCTGCTGGTAAGAAAGAATTTAAGCTTACTCGCACATCGATATAAGGACGCCCAGCCAGAAGAATCATAAGTTCTTCAGGGGGCATAATTTTATAGCCCATGCGCTCGCGCGCTAAACTCCATATACGGCGTGTCACTAATTCTCTATACAAGGAGCTGGCCAAGGGTCTAGGAGTTACTCCAATAATTTCAGCAGGGTTCCAGTCTGGCATAACACCTAATATGGTGCTTTTTCCATGAAGTTCAGGCCAAGCCTTTGTTCGATTTCGTACAAAATGTACAATGAAATCCATATTATTTGAAACATGTAAAGAAGAATTTTGTAACCATTGTTGTTGACTGCAAATGGGGCGTACTTGCAAGACATATAAAACACCTGTATGGCTTTGACAGAATTCAATATCTAAATCGTTTCTTCCGCAAAATTCTTCTATTTTTTTTGCTAAATGCACAAATGATAAAAGCCGTTGTGAATCAAAATCACTATCCTTGGCATTTCTGTATATATACACAGTTTTTGTATTACCAAAACCGCCGGTAATGCTGTCAGTTTTACCACTTTCATCATCATAATTTATGGCATAATACGGAGAACCATCATTAAGAACCTTTGTCATAATGACGCCACTAACAGCTACATTTTCTACCATTGGCTGTAAAAGTATTTGATCTTCCGCACAAGGGGAGCCGTAAGAAGCAAGTACACTGTCAATAGCTTTAGCAATGCTTTCTTTATGTGTGTGCGGAATATGTAATAATGAAACGAAGGCGCCTGCTGCGGATGCATCGTCACTGTCTTCGCGTGAGCAAGAAGAGCGTACTGCTAAATCTTTAGAATATGTACTAGCCCAAGTAATGATTTCTTGTAAAATTTTTTTTCTATTTTTTTGCCATTGAGGAACGTCAATAATATATATGGGGGGAATATGTAGACCGCTGCACGAGCGTAATTGCAAAAGTGCATTTGCTTTGGAGGAAAAAAGTATTTTATTTTTCATAATGAATTATCGTTATGTAAATAATATAGAAATATATGTTGTATTTAGAATACAGTTCAATTAATGTATTAAAATATAATAAGTGTTGCTTTTTTCCTGTAGAGTCTAAGAAAAATACGTTTTTGTTTGTTTTTTTATAAAATTAGTGCATATGGCTTGTCTTGAAGCAAATATGAAATAATATCATTTTTTGAGAACATAATATTTTCTTATAATATGCAAGTGCATATATTTTTTGTTTTACTTTTTAGTTTGTCAAATATCTGTTCTTTATGCTGGGTAAATAAATATTTTGCAAAATCAGAATATGTAGCATCGATATATATTGTTTACTGTAAATAGAAAAAATGTAATATTTACATGTCTTAAAAGCCTTTTACGCTATACGTTAACGTTTTATCATAACAGATGAGCTTTGTGCGCTAACAGCCTGTGGCAAACAGTTGATTTGTGACAGGCTGTTAAAAAAGTGTAACTTGTATTGTCAGATTCGTGTTTTGTTTTAGTTGCGTGTATTGTATACGCAATGTCCGCAAAAGTCGTCGTCCTCGCAGCATACATTTTTTTAACAGCCTATAGAATATCAATAAAAGCACATTTTTAAAATTGGTTTTTTTGCAACTTGTTATACACGTGAGTTAACTTGCCATTGATTGACGCATAGCAAATGCCTCTTGCTCAAGGCTAACCTTATCTGTTTCGTTTAGTTGTAAGGCATTGGCAAGGCCATCTAAGTAGCTACGTTCCATATAAGAATCTATGTTAATAGCAGCGCAGGACAATCGATAAAGATCGCGTGCTTCTTCGGCATTGCACACTCGCGAGGCAAGACTCACAGGGTCAATGGGTTTTTCAAGTAATGCATCTAAAATTTCCACCATTTGTTGCCCAGGGAAAAGAACCTGAACGGCATTATGAATGGTAACTTTTTCTTCCTCATCAATATGACCATCTGCACGGGCTGCATATACCATGGCTTCTAGAAGTATAAGGGCTGTGGTATCTGCAGGTGTTAGAGGTGCATTTTGGGGTGGTTGTGGTATAGTATATTGCTGTGGTTGCATCTGAGTCGTACTTTCATCTTTATTTTGAGACCATTTTTGGTAAAATTTCCACGCCAAGGCGCCTACTACGGCGGTACCGCCAACTTTGAGAGCTCCTTTAGCTATTTTTTTTGTTTTTTTACCAGTAAAAAGTGCCCCAAGCAGCCCACCCACTGCCGCAGAGCCTAAAAGTCCTCCCACTCCTTGAAGGGGATTATTTTGAGCCGCAGTTTTGGCACTGTTACCCATGGTATTTATTGTATCGCCAAAGGAACCAAGTTTACCGCCAAGGGTGGATTGTAGCGTATTACCAATATCACCTAAATTACCGCTTTTAACTTTGTTAAAAAGATCTTTCATAAAATCTCCTTTATCAAATAATGGGCTTCATAGCACATTGTTTTTTGAAAGTGTATTTAATATACTCTTAAGTGTGAAAAATAACAAGAAATGAATGCTTGTTTTTACTATACAGGTACAATGTGTTTTTGTATATTAAAAGTCTGTTTTAGTTACCTTTGCTATAAGAATGATACCAATGTTAGCTGCGCCAGCCTTATGTAATGCATAACATGCGTGGCGTAATGTTGCCCCTGTGGTCATAATATCATCAACGAGTAGAATATTCTTGCTTACGACCTCTTCATTATAAACCTTGAAAGATTCAGCTGGGTTAGTAAGGCGCTGCGTAGCATTAAGTTGCACTTGCGCAGGTGTATATGTTGCTCTTTGCAATGCTTGATGATGTATTGTAATTCCAAATTGTGTTTGTAAAGGACGGCAAAGTTCTAAAACATGATTAAAACCCTCTGCGCCAAGGCGTATACTGTGTCTAGGAATAGGAAGTATCATGTGGTAGGGGAGAGGTGATGCATTTTGAGCTATTGATTGGGCTTGTAAGTGCACATACGCTTGTGCAAGGTATGCACTTAGTAGAGGAATAAAGGTGAAATTTTTATGGTACTTATATTGTGCAATAATATGTTTTAGTAGTTCGGTATATTGTGCATAAAAAGCAAGAGCATTCCATGGTGGTGGCTTTTTTAAGCAAGAAAGGCATACTCTTGTTTTTTGTGTTCCATTTCCCTCTAGGGCAGGTAGTGTTTGCCCACAAAGACAACAGCTTGATATATGCTGTGAGCTAATTTCTTTGGCGCAAGTAGGGCATAAATATGCACTTGAAATACAATATTGACTATGTTCTTTTGGCAAAGGAGTGTAAGGAACTTCGCAGATAAGGCAACGTCTTTGGATGATGAGCTCTTGCAATGTTTGTATATGCTTTTGCTTTTTGAAAAAATGCAGTACATTGCTTTGTATGTGAGTAAATAACTTTTCCATAAATACAATCTCTTATTGTTTTTACGATGTGTTTTTTGGCTCCAAAATATATTGTTGTGCCCTTTGTCCAAGTGAAAAAAAACGTTGTATACTGTCATGGCTTTGGGCTAGTTCATGCGATGCATCAAAGCCGTAGATAAGTTCTTTGTCGTGGATTTTGTAGTCAAATACATCAAAAAAATACTTGAGAGTGAGCATGCTGCCGGCAAAAATATGTTCACCTTGTAATCTTGCTGCCACTAGTCCTACCATAGCTACTTTATTCTGTGGTACTGTATGCTTTGCATTTTTGCGCATGTATTCACGCTTCATGTATAAGGCTTGTGCTCGATCAATAAGTGCTTTTGTATGGGCCGGTAAATGATAAAAGTAAATTGGCGCAGCAAGAAATACAAGCTGCGCCTTGAGTATATGTGCAAAAATATGCTCTACATTGTCCTTTGTATGTAGCACACATTGCTGTAAAGGGTGCTTGGTGCACGCACCACATGAGGTACAGGGCATGAACGTATGCTCTCGTAGCCAAATAGTGGTAGCGTTCCCTCCAAGGCTTTGTACACCTTGTACAAAGTGCTCTGCCATTGCGTCCGAGTTTCCTTTGCGTGGACTGCATGCAAGAACACAAATTGGAGCGTTCATCAATTACCTTGAAAGGTTATTACAGTAAGGATTATGTATTTTTTCGCTTCCTACATTAGTATCTGGTCCATGCCCTGGGTATACTCTTGTGCTTTCAGGTAGGGTGAGAATTTGTCCTTGAATTGAATCAATAAGGACTTGATGATTGCCACCCGGCAAGTCAGATCTTCCTACTGCACGATAGAAGAGCAAATCTCCGGTAAATACTGATGAAAAAAATGGAAAATATAATGAAACACTACCGGGAGTGTGGCCGGGAGTTACAAATACAGTGAAGTTCAATGCTTCATGATGTGCTGAATTGTGCATGCCTTCCTCAAGAGCAAAACCTGTGAAAGGTTTTACTTTGGGGAAGCCCCATATTCCACCCTTGCCTGACTCATTTTCTAGCAAAAAACTATCCTTTTGTGGATAATAAATTTTTGCTTTAGTGGCTTCATATAAGTCAGCCACACCATAAAGGTGATCAAAATGCATATGAGTTAAATATATGGCGTGTAATGTGAGTTTGTTTTTTTGTATAAAATCTATGACAGGTGCAGGATCTCCACCGGGATCAATGGCAAGAGCATGGCCTTCATGATGAATAAGATAACAATTTGTTTCAAGGGGGCCAATGCTAAAAGTTTCAATAGGCATGGTTTTGTCCTTAATGTAAGTGATTGATGTTGTTCTTTCGTTGATACTGTATCACGTATTTTTATATTGCCTTTCTTCACTGTGTTTTTCAAGTCTTGTTTTGTAAGTTTTTTTCTTGTAAAAAAAAACACATTATGTCAGTATGTTTTTATGGGTTTAGTAACCCTGTCATTGCAAGGCAATCGTATATAAAGCTTTATTCTTTTCGCTCATTTGTGTGATTGTTTCTTTTTTGCTTCCATTTCTCATTGGTTTTTCCGGTTTTATGTTCACGGTATTTATTGTGGTATTTGCAGTGTATCCCATGAATGTGCATTTATGATGTCTTATGCATATGTTATAATGACATGATCTTTTAGATTTTTTATATAAAAAATATTTTAATCAAGCTTTATTGTAACTTTTTATAGTTATGAAGAGGTAGCGTATTATGTCTCAAGAAACTTTACATCAATATTATCATTTAACTACATCGGATTGGCGCTATACTTCTCAAGGAGAACAACGCGGTTTTATTCAACCACAAGAACTCAAAGAGCTTTGGATTCACACAGGAACCCGCTGTAATTTGGCGTGTCCTTTTTGTTTTGAAGGTTCATATCCTGGCAATGATCGTTTGCAAAGCCCAACGCTTCAAGATGTGCAAAAATATTTACACGATGCTGTAGAACTTGGAGTACAAAGGTTTTCTTTTACAGGTGGTGAGCCTTTTGTAAATAAGCATATAATAGATATACTTAATGTGGCTTTGGATAAAGCTCCTTGCCTTGTTCTTACAAATGCCACACGCCCCTTACTTTCGTCTTTAAAAAAGCTTGCTCCCTTAATTGCCAAAAAACATCGCCTTTCATTTCGTGTAAGTCTTGATGCTCCTCATGCTGCTGATCATGATGCACAAAGAGGGCAAGGTACATTTGCACTTGCTTTGCAAGGTTTATTAGAATTACACGCTCTTGGCTTTAGTGTTTCTGTGGCAAGACACAGCTTTAACGATGAAAACTCAAAAACAGTAGATGGTATGTATATGAATTTATTCACATCTGTTGGTTTGCCTGAGAATACGCCATTGATTTCTTTTACTGACCTTGGTGCACCCTGCAGCGAATTTAATGGTCCTATTATAACCGAACATTGTATGACAAGTTATAAAACCGAAGCTGAGACATCGGGTTTTATGTGTAATTATACGAAAATGCTTGTAAAAACAAGTGGTTCTATGCGTGTGTATGCATGTACTCTTGTTGATGATGATCGTGATTATGATTTGGGGTCTTCGCTAAAAGATGCCATGCGTTATCGAATTATGTTACGTCATAAGCGATGTTTTAATTGCTTTTCTTCGGGTATATCTTGTAGTGGCACTGCATAACAGGCTATTTTTCTTTGTATTTAGATAGTCAGCACTGAAAAACTAAACAACTATTTGTAATTGTACACTTAACATGCAAG
>CAYJOQ010000114.1:0-8618 GCA_964371825.1 uncultured Desulfovibrionaceae bacterium | reverse complement strand
CAGAACTTGCTTCTGGCGGCCGCAAAGCGGCATTTGGAGGCAACGTGCCTTTCTGGACAGCACATGAAAATGTGTTGTTCAGCATCAACTATTATAGAGCAGCCATGAAGTGTTGCATCAACTTCATGGGTAATAAAACAGGTATATGTATACAGTCTTGTATATGAGCGTGCGTTTCTTCTGTAAAACTCATGCAGTCAAGGATAATAACATCTACGTGTTTTTGTAAAAGTTTGCGTGCTTCGCGTCGTACTGCTTCTGGTTCAAAGGGTGAGGCACAGGCAGAAAACACTGTAAAGCCTCTGTCTTGCCAATATGTGGCCGCTGCGGGTATTTGCTTGGCAATGGGATTGATTATCCCTATGCGTTTATGGCTTGCGAGGATTGTGGTGTAATTTTGAATGATGCTTATGGGGCGAATGATATGTCTTTCGTTTTGAAAGGGGGCAAAGGCTGCACTGCACATAAGTACCACATGTTGCGCACCTTGTTGTGTAAGATTTTGTGCTGCTTGCTCAATGTTTGGAATAAGAGCATCCATGTCAATATCTACAACAGTATCATAAGCAAGAGCCATAAGAGCATAACGTGACTGCGCATGAGCCTTGTACTTGGGTAAATGTTCTTTGGCTATGCCATCAAGTGCACCTTGTAAAAGAATTGTGGCATGGGGTAGGGCTTTTTGCATAGCTTGTATAAGGTCAGGACGAGGAGAGTGTCCAAGACTTACAAGGCCTAAGGTTGGGGTATTCATAATAGTCCTTTCTTGCAGAGCATAATTGTGTTGAAAGGTAATGATTTTTGCTAAATAGTTAGCACTGAAAAACTAAGCAACTATTTGTAATTGTACATTTAACATGCAATGGTCAACCTAGGAAAATTGCCGAAAACAAAGCATGTAATGCGATTTTTTGGCAATTTATCGACACTATTGCACCTGTTTTTCAGCATCGACTAAATAATCAACGCTGAACAACACGTTTTCACGTGTTGTTCAGACAGACTGATGACAAACCCCACTTTGTGGCGTTTGCGCCGCTATTGTCAGCATAGCTGCCAAGCGGAAAGGCACGAAAATCAATCGTTTAACGGCGCAAATAAATTGCGCCTACTCTTGATTTATCGATCGTGTTGACTTTGTCAACACTCTCAAAATTTTTCTTACAGAAAAATTTCCAGACTAATGACAAACCCCACTTTGTGGTGTTTGCACCGCCTAAGCAAGTTTTTTCATAGCACCTTTATGCTCGCGCAATAAAGTTACCATCGCCGGGGTTGTTGCATAATGTTTTATTGGTGTAAATAACATTGCCTCGCAATATGGTGCTGGTAATTTGTCCAGACACTGTTCTGCCTTGGTAGGGTGACCATTTGGCAGAAGAAAGGCTTTGTGATGCATCAAACTCCCAGCTTATTTGAGGGTCAATAATGGCAAAATCTGCATCAAGCCCAACGGCAATTCGTCCTTTACGATGTCCAATGCCAAAGCGTTTAGCGGCATTTTCTGCTAGTAATTGTGCAAGGTGCGGTAATGTCAATCCGTGTTTAAGAACGCCTTCGGTGTACATAATGGGAAAGAAGGATTCAAGACCGGGAGCTCCAGAAGCACTTTTAAAGATATTATTCTTAGAGCCATGATTTTTTTGTTCTAAGGTCCATGGTGCATGATCAGAGCCAATCATATCCACCTCACCGCGCTTTACGCATTCCCAAAGTTCTGCCACATCTTTTTTAGGGCGTAGGGGAGGATTAATTTTACCAAAAGCGCCCACTTCTTCCATATCTTCTTGGCAAAGAGCTAAATAGTGAGGACATGTTTCAGCACTAATATTATTAAGACCTTGTGCGCGATACCAACGCAAAAGCTCAAAGCAGCGTGGATGTGACACATGGTGTAAATGCAGTGGAAAATTGCATGCATAATTAAATTCAAGTAGTTTAAGTATGGCAAGACTTTCTGAAATAACAGGGCGTGTTATGCAGTGATAGGGGGCATCTGTTTGCCCAGCATCAATACTCTTGGCTATAAGATGCTCAATGATGCGGTCATTTTCTGCGTGAAAGCCAGTAACTACATGTAAACGTGCCAGCTCCGGAAAAAGATCCCAAAGCACTTCATCTTCTATGCGAGGAAACCGTTCGGGGTCGGTTTCAAAAAGGCTCATTTTAATGCCGCAGGCACCAAGGGCAATGATAGGGGCTATCTCTTCTGGTTTTGCTGTCTTGCTAAGCGTGGCAAGTAGAGCCACATCCACATGCGCTTTTTCTTCTACCATGGTAATTTTATTTTTAAAAAGCTCAGGAGTGTTGATGGCTTTGGGCTTATCATAAGGCATTTCTATAATGGTAGTCACACCACCAGCTGCGGCAGAAGCTGTGGCTTGTGTAAGTCCTTCGCTGGGGTTTGAGTAGCAATGTACATGAGAATCTACAAGGCCTGGGAAAATAATTTTTCCTGAATAGTCAAGGACATTATCTGCTGTAGGGATTTGATCAGCTGTAAAAATATGACTGATAATACCTGCGCTAATGCCCACAGCACCATTTTCAATAACTCTGTCTGAAAGAACCACGTTGCCTTTAATTAAGGTGTCCATTTGTTGTGTCATACATACCTCTAGGTAATTTTTTATACGAGTAGATATGCTCTAGCTAAAGAGCAAATTAGGTAACCATAATGAAATTTGAGGAAAAGCCCAAAGTAAACCAAGACAAATGACTTCTATGCCAACGAAGGGCCAAATTTCTTTAAAAAGAGCGTCCAGTGACATTTCTTTTCCAAGAACACCCTTAATGGCAAAGACATTAAGACCTACAGGAGGGGTGATACTGCCAATTTCTGTCATTTTAAGTGCCAAAACGCCAAACCAAATAAGGTCAAAATTATAACTGTTTAAAATGGGCACAATAATGGGAAGCATAAGAGCATAAATACCAATGGGCACCATAATCATGCCAAGAAGAAACATAATAAGCAATATACCGGCCATAATAAGCACTGGAGGTAGGGCCAAGGTTTGTAGCATTTGTGTGATTTCAGTAGGTAACCCTGTCATGGCAAGCACGCGGCTGTAGTAAAGAGCGCCTATGTTAATTAAAAAGAGCATGGCAGTAGTGTTGGCAGAGGCCTTCATTTCACTAAACACAGCATTTTTGTCTTTAATACCCTTAAGAAAAAAGCCTAAAATAAGCGTGAGCAATGCACCGGCAGCAGCAGCTTCTGTACTTGTAAAAATGCCGCCATAAATACCACCTAGTACACAAAAAGCAATAATAAGCACAGGCCAAATACCAATGACACGCTCTTTGCGTTCTTTGGGGCTAAGGTTTTTTATGGCATCTTTTGTACTAGGCACAAGGTTGGGGTAGCGTTTTGCTTTATAGATAATATAGCCAGCATATACAAAGGCCGTTAAAATACCAGGTACAATGCCTGCGGCAAAAAGTTTACCAACACTTGTTTGCGTAAATAGTGCGTAAATAATAAACATAAGGCTTGGTGGAATCATGGCAGCAAAGGTGCCGGCAGCAGCAATACATGCAGCAGAAAATCCGCGGTCATAGCCAAAGGTGAGCATTTGTGGCATGGCAAGACGTGCAAAAATAGCTGTAGTCGCAATGGATGAACCAGAAATGGCGCCAAAGGCTGCACAAGAATAGCACGTGGCAATGCCTAGGCCCCCTGGCATTTTGGCTGTAAGCACACTCATGCACGCATAGGCTCGTTGTGCCAAGTTACTTACCGAAGCTAATCCCCCCATGAAAATAAAGAGTGGAATGGCCACCCATGTAGGCCCTTCAATGGAGTGGTATAGTGATGAACCAAGAATGGAAAGGGCACTTATGTGACTTCCTATAAGGTAGGAAGTAATAAAACCACCAAGAACGAAGGAAAGAGCAATGGGTATACCTATAATCATAAAAAGTAAAAATAAACCAATACACAAAAGCCCGGCGGTGATAAAATCCATTATTCAAACCCTCCTTGAGCGCCAGATGTCTGAACAGGATCGTGAGCCGGTTCTGCTATATTAATGTTACGCATACTTTGTAGACATTTGAGTGTGAGTTGTAGAGCATACAAAAATAGACCAAAAAGGGCACAAGCTTTTACTGGCCAAATAATAATGGGCACCATGCCGGAAATAGCTTCTCCAGAATTAAAGGAACGTAAGACGTTTTTATAAAAGGCATAAATCATAATCCATACAATGCCCGTTTGTAACACATACGATAGGCAATGCATGGCTCTGCGTGCTTTGCCGCTAAGAAATGAATCAATGGCTTCCACGCGTACATTTTGGTCTCGTTCTTCGCAAAGGCCAAGGCCTAAATACAGAACAATAATCATGCAAAATACTGATAGGTCAGCCAATATAGACATGGGTTGTAACCATTCTGCTTCGGATAGCGCCATAAGACTTTGACTTTGTAACGTTTCTCCTAGAGCTAATAGAGAGCTTGGTATACCGCGACCTACAAAGTCTACTACCAAGAGCACCATGAGTAAGAGCATAAGCCAACCACAAAGCATGGAAAAAAAGTTATTTATCCGAGATAAAAAGCTTTGCACATTAGGTCTCCTTAAATAAAACGCCAAGGGATTTGCACCCCTTGGCGCAGTGAATTATTTTGCTGCGGAAGCCTTTTGTTTACGGCTTTCAGCCATAGCTTCTTCATAAATTTTAGTAAATGTATCTACTGCTTTATCAGCATTTTTTATGCCGGATTTTTTTAATTCTTCACGCCAAATGGCAGGGGCGTTAACTTCTGCACACTTAGCTTCCCATGCTGCAATTTCGTCACTACTTAAATAACGTGGATTTAACCCTGCTTTCTTTTGTGCTTCAAATATGTCTGTAATAGCTTTGCTGTATTCGGTAGCAAAAAGCTTAGTGGCAATGGCTACAGCACGGTTGATACCTTCTTGATCTTCTTTAGAAAGGCTTTCCCAAATATCATTATTCATAGTTAAAACAAAGGGAGTACCAAACCAAAGCTCAGGAGCTACTAAGATGTTTGGTGCTACTTCGTCTTGTTTAGACATGTGTAGTCCGTCATAATTACTAAGGTTGCCGTCAAGAGCCCCTGTTTGCAAAGACATATAACACTCAGCCCATGGAATAAAAACAGCGGTGGCACCGGCATTTTTTAAGAACATTTGTACCCAGCGGCTACTGGCACGCCATTTTTCACCCTTAATAGCATCAATATTTGGCAAAGGATTACGGCTGATAAAGGCATTGGGAAGACCGGCTGTTACAAAAATAGGACGTTGGTTGAATCGTTTGAACTCATCTGCAAATTCAGGTATTTGTGCATAAACATCCATGTATAATTTATTCATGATTTCAAATTGACTAGGACCTGCAGGAAACACTCTAAACCCTTGATGCATGATGAGGCGCTTAGGGTAAAAATCGGCAAAAATCATACCCATGTCGGTGACACCATCACCAATACCGTCAAGTACTTCAGTGGCAGAAAGTAACGCACCGCCCCAAAATTCTTGGAAGGTAATACGACCATTGGTTTGCTTGGTAATTTCTGGGAATAAAACATTTTTATAAAAATCTGTACGCAAGCCTCCTGTGGGGTCATGGTCAGAATATTTTAAAACTGTGTTAGCGTGTGCATGAGATATAAAACATGTCATGCCAAGTGTAAGCGTTAAACACATTACCAATACTGTACGAAAAAGTTTACCTTGTACCATACAATTCTCCCATAGGGTTGTTAACAATAAACCATAGCACTCACATATGTGTGAATGTCCCTTGTAAACTTAAGCAAGAATATGCTTAAGAAATATAGTAAGATATAAATATGCCCCTAGATTATTTGGATTCAAACATACCAAATGAGGCATAAATATCTTCCATAGCATCAAGTCTTTTGGCAAATTTGCCATTATTGGCGCCAATAAAATGCATCATAATAGCATTAATGAGCGTCATGCCTGCCGTGTATGAGTCAAACATGGTGGCACTTTGAGTAGTTACAACAAATCGGTAATCAGCCAGTTGCGCCATGGGGCAAAATCGAGAGTCTGTAATGGCTATAACTACCGCTCCTACTCGTTTAGCATACTGCGCCATCACAGAGCTTTGCCTTGCATAGCGACGAAAGCTTGTTACAAAATATACGGCATCGCTATTGGCATCACACATAAAAAGCTCTTCGCTTTGACCGTTAAAAAGTCGCACATTTGGGCGCAAAATAGAAAGCTGCTTATGTAAGTAATAGGCTAGGCTGAATTCTTTCATAGATCCGAGAACAAAAATATCTTTTGTCGTTAACAACAGCCTTGTTACTTCATCTAATGTTGTAATATCTATATTGTTTATTGTGTTGGCAACGTTTTGCTGTTCCAACTGTAATAGGTATTCAAGTTTGGTGCCTTGCCCATTGGTCATAGAACTTGAAGTGTCGTAACGATTTTTTGGAGAATCAATAATAAACTCAAGTTCTTCTTTAAAGTCTAACATGGCTTCTTTGGCACTTGTGTAGCCTAATTTGGTAAAAAAGCGTGTTATAGTCGTAATGTTTAAATGTAAAGATTCTGCCAATTCTGAAGCATTTTGCAATAACGATTTAGGGTAGTTGCTTAAAAGATAGTCACCAATAAGAGTGTCGCTGGTGGTGAAGTGTTCGCCGTGTAATGAGAGGCGATCAGCTAATGTTTTACGGTCTTTTAAGGGTAATTTCATTATATTTTCTCAGTATGGTTACATGTATCGTAAAAGCTTATGAAAATGTTTGAGCACATATATTCCGTAATGCGATGTTTATGTATATGCATAATCCAAATAAATTTGTCAAATTTGCAATTATGAAAAAAAATTTGCCATTTTTTTTTGCCATTTTTTTTTAAGTCAGAACATGCTGTATTTTAAGAATAATTTTGTAAAATATTTTTTAAACTGTCTGTTTTTACGTAAATGTCCTTTTTTTTATCGTATATAGATAAAGTTTTATTTTTCACAAGAAAAATGTTGATTTTTATTAATAAAAATAGTGAATAAGAGAATTTTAAATAAATACATAAAGGTAGAAAACGCATTCTACTTTTATGTAGAATGCAAGGTGTTGTTGCATGGCTATGAAAATTGAAAAAAAATTTGCAAAACGATTTTTTTTCTAACATTCTGTATTAAAAATTTTTTTTTAAAAAAATATCTTTTGAATACTTAAAAGTCATAAAAAAAGTTTTAAGAAGCAGAAAAAAGGCATCAACTTGTTTCTTTTTGTTTTTTAGTGTATGTAGCGAAGTGCTAATGATTTTTTTTAAATGTATACGTTATATTTGCTGTTTACAAAATACCACGTGTAAAAAAGAGGAGAGTAAAGTGGGAAGAATTATGACCCTTCAAGATGTTGAAGCTGCGGTACTTGGTGGTTCTGTGTTTGCTTGTGGAGGAGGAGGTTGGGCTGAGCATGGGCGTGAGCTTGGAACACTAGCTGTTACCATGGGACGCCCTGAGCTTGTAAGCATGGATGAAGTGCCAGATGATGCTTGGATTGCCACTGCTGCTGCCATTGGCGCACCTGGTGATTTAACGGCGTGGGAAATGCTTGGTATTGACTATGTTAAATCAGTGCAGCTTGTGCAAGAAGAACTCGGAGAACCTATATATGGCTTAATTATTGGACAAAATGGAATGTCGAGCACACTAAATGCCTGGCTTCCTAGTGCTGTGCTTGGTACAAAAATAATTGACGCTGTGGGGGATTTACGCGCGCATCCAACAGGAGATATGGGATCTTTAGGACTTGCGGCAAGCCCTGATATGATGATTCAATCGGCAGTGGGAGGGCATAGAGACAGTAACTCTTATATAGAATTGCTGGTAAAAGGGGCTACGGCTAAGGTTTCTCCCATATTGCGCAAAGCTGCTGATATGTCAGGGGGCTTTATTGCCAGTTGTCGTAATCCTATACGAGCCTCCTATGTGCGCCAGCATGCAGCTCTTGGAGGCATTAGTATTGCTCTTGATTTGGGGCAAGCCATACTTGAAGCACGCTCTAAAGGAGCAAGTGCTGTTATTGATTCTATTTGTGCAAAAACACAAGGTACAATCCTATGTAGCGGTAAGGTGAAACGCAATTCTTTAGTGTATTCCAATGAAGCCTTTGATATTGGTATTATTGAAGTTGATAGTGGTAACGATACACATTGTTTACACGTTATGAATGAATATATGGCTGTAGATAATGGGCAAGGAGAGCGAGTTGCTTCTTACCCAGATGTTATAACCACTCTTGATGATAAGGGTAATCCCATAAGTGCAGGGCGATTGAAGGAAGGGATGCAAATAACAGTGTTTCATATTCATAAGCAACACATTCCTCTTTCTTCTAGCGTGACGGATGCGAGTGTATATCCGCCTGTGGAAGCAGCTCTTGGTATTAATCTGAGTGATTATGCTCTTGATGTTGTTGACAGTAAAAAATAAACAAAATTTTTGAAAAAATTGTTTTTTATAGATATAATACACTGAAAAATCACCAGAAACACGCATGGAAATGCGTTTTTCAGCATCGACTATATAGTCAGCACTGAAAAACTAAACAACTATTTGTAATTGTATACTTAATATGCAAGGGTCAACCTAGAG
>CAYJOQ010000113.1:0-8637 GCA_964371825.1 uncultured Desulfovibrionaceae bacterium | reverse complement strand
TAGTCGATGCTGAAAAACGCATTTCCATGCGTGTTTCAGAAAGGCACGTCCACTCCAAATACCCCTTAAGGGCCGCCAGAAGCAAGTTCTGGCTTATTTTATGTGCCGACTATAATAAAGATTGCATGTATGAAATGCGTTTTTGGCATATGCATACGTGACCATGACATAGAGTAGCATAAATGTGACAAAGTGTAAGGGGGTAGATACAAATTAATTATAGAAGATTAAGAGTTACTATTCTTGTATAATTCATTATATTGAACATTTTGAGCTGCTCATGCTTGTGAGTGAACATAAAAAACAGAAAAATATTTTGCGTAGAAAAATTTTTGCTGAGTAAAATAACGCATAATTCGCCTTTGGCCTTTGCCAAATTGTATTTGTAGCGAGGGTGCCTTTTTAAACAATACGTGAAACATGCTGTACTGCATCAATTAGTGATTATACGCTCATTTGCTTGTGCGCAAGTGTGCTAGCAAATGTACGATAAGATAATTGTAAGCATGCCATCTTTCATAGGTGTATCCCCTAGGAAGAGTATGTAGCATGTACTTAGTAGTACAACCGTAGGATTTTTTTTTATGTTTTTGAAAAGAGATAATTTTAACCTGTGAACATATTAGTAAGTTCTAAAAAGCACAAAAAGGTTACACTGTGTAATTTTTTTGCAGACAAAATGATTTTTTTGTGTAACTATAATCCTTAGGTTTAAAATCAGGATTAACATTAACAAGTGGGGTTTTTATGAAACAACGTACGGAGTTTTTGTATTTATCTGAACCTGATACTATAGCTGCCGGAGTGCTTGATGCAGCCCGCTGTGTCGAGGTGGCAGAAGAGGTATTTAAGCTTTTAAGCCAAGGTGACTACCTGATGGGAGGTCCTAACGATAATAATCACGGTATGACATTAACGTTCCCGAAAGAGTCTCCTTTTCCTAATATGCCTCTTGCAGGGCCCGACAGAAGATTTATAGCTATGCCGGCGTATTTAGGAGGACGTTTTGATATGTGTGGCAATAAGTGGTATGGATCTAATGCCGCTAATACCTCTAGAGGATTGCCGCGTTCTGTTTTGACACTTACCTTAAATAATAAAGACACAGGAGAGCCTTTGTGCTTTATGTCTGCCAACCTTTTAAGCGCAGCAAGAACAGGCGCTATTCCTGCTGTGGCAGCGTATCATCTTAGTAAGAAAGATGCCAAGGTGTGTACTATTGTGGGCTGTGGGCCTATTAATCGTGCTTGTCTTGAATCTATCATAGCCAAGGTACCAGGGATTGAAACCGTGGTTTGTTATGATATTTTTATTGATAAAGCTCAAGCGTTTGCTGATTGGGTTAAAGAACATTTAGGTAGAGAGGCGAAAGCTGCTAAGGATTTGGAATCAGCAGTGAGAGCTGGAGAAATTCTAAGCATGGCAGCTTCAAAACTACAGCCTGTGAATGTTGCAAATGAATGGGTACAAAAAGGTGCTTGTATTCTTATTTCTGGTACTATGCGTGCTGATGAAGAACTTTGGCTAAATAGCAAGATTATCTATGATAATACAAAACTCCATGAGGCATATGATGCAGATGCTACAGCCGCAGGAGATAAAGAAGCATTTTATCATCGTGCTATTGCTGGGCCAATTATAGAGCTTATTGATCAAGGTAAACTTCCACCGCTATGTGAAGGAACTAACCTTGGTGATGTTATTTTAAAAACTAAACCAGGTCGTGAATCAGACGATGACAAAATAGTCTTTATAGCAAGTGGTATGGCTGTATTTGATGTTGCTTGGGGTATGGAAGTTTATAATAACGCACTAAAACAAGGCATTGGTCAAAAACTTTTATTATGGGAAGGAGCGTATCAAGCGTAGGTAATAGAGGTAGGTAAAGTTCATGTAATAACAGTTTATAAAAGTTAGGAGAATTCAATGGTTTCACGAGAATTTTTTAGACGTCTGTGTTGCATTTGTATAGTACTTTTGAGTTTTGTGGCATTGCAAGTTAGCCCTGCTGTGGCAGATAATACCATTCGTGTAAGTATGGGAACCACAGACATCAAAACTTTAGATCCGGGTTTTATTACTTCAACGCAAGATAGTTTTCTTGCTGATTTGGCCTTTAATGGTTTATTGCGTTTTAAACCAGGGGATATCAGCCAGATAGAATTAGATCTCGCAGAAAGTTATGCTATTTCTGATGACGGCATGGAGTTGACCTTTAAATTGCGCAAAGGAATCATGAGTCATCCTTTTAAAGGACACCCTGATGGTGTTGAAATCACTGCAGATGATGTTCTTTTTCTCATCGAAAAAAATAGCAATAAAGCCACTTCCATTGCATCAAATACCTTTGGTAACTTCACAGCTACAAAGGTAGACCCATATACTGTTGTTGTTAAACTTAAAAAACGTGTGCCAAACCCTGAGCGCGCCTTTACAAGCTATAGGGCTGGAGCAATTATTCCACGTAAGGCCTATGATACCTTGGGGCCTCGTCGTTTTAAAACAAATCCTATAGGGACAGGCCCCTTTATGATTGATGTATATCAGCCTGGTCAAAAGATTCATTTTAAAGCCAACAAAAAATATTTCCGTGGTGCTCCAAAAGTTGACGGTGTTGAAACTTTATTTATGCCAGAAATTAATAGCCGAGAATTTGCTTTAACGAGCAATGCTGTTGATATTATTGATGGCAATAAGCAACAAGCTTGGGTGGAAAAGTTTTCGGGTAATAAAGATGTCACTGTGGACGTATTTGGCCCTGGTGAAGTTGCAATGCTAAACTTTAATGCAGATGTACCTCCTTTAAATAACGTTAAGGTACGTCAAGCACTAGCTTATGGTACTGATATTGATTCTTTAATTTTGTTTAAAGGAAAAGACATTGCCGAGGCTATATGTGGCATTATCTCGCCGGCCCTTCCTGGTGGTTTAACGTGCGAAGAGGCGGCTAAGGCACAAGTTAAGCATGAATATAATCCTGAAAAAGCAAAAGCTCTTCTTAAAGAAGCTGGTTTTGAAAAAGGCCTTACCATAGATGTTGTTTCTTCAGAGCGATCCTCCTTTAGATTGGCCCTTGAAAACTTGCAAGCACAGTGGAAAAAAATTGGCGTGAATATGAATCTTGAGGTTGTGGACCACTCTACATTCCATACTAAAATTCGCCAAACAGGTCGCCCTGTCGTTTTGTATATTGCGCAACGTTTAAGTGCCAATGACTGGTTGCAGCAATTCTTTTTATCTAGCTCAGCTGTACCTAAGGGTAGCTCACCTATTACAAATTTTTCCAATTGCACAGTTATCGACGAATTGATTTTAGGTGCACAAAGCGAAGTTAATCAAGCAAAGCAAGTGCAAATGTGGAAGGATGCACAACTTACCATTTTGAAAGATGCGTACGCATTACCTCTTTATGTACAATTACAGGTGTGGGCACATAGAAATGCTATTGACTATGGTTATGAACTTAAGTCTACATATGTTACTGCTCCACAAATAACAGAATTGACCACGAAAAAATAAATTAAGGCGCTAGGGTGTAAGCCCTAGCGCTTTATTCTTAACATTTTTCAGTAAGTAAGAGGTTGCAAACTTATGCGTAAGTATTTACTAAAACGTACTTTTTTTGCCTTTGTTTTGATTCTTGTAGTCATGACTATTGTGTTTTGTATTGTACGTATGGCTCCTGGAGATCCAGCCATCGCCATATTAGGCGATGCCGCCACAGAAGATGCCATTCAAAGTCTGCGTAAAGAAATGGGGCTCGATCAACCTATATGGGTACAATATTTTAGATTTCTTTGGGATGTTTTGCATCTAGAGTTTGGCGAATCTATGATTAATAGTGTGCCTATCATTGACCAGCTTAAAGTAGCATTGCCGTATACTCTTGAAGTAACAACGGCAGGGATGATTTTAGGTGTTGTACTAGGGGTTCCACTTGGCGTTTTGTGTGCTTTACATCGCAATGATACTTTGGATTATTTAGGACGTCTTGTTTCTTTAGGTGGCATATCAATTCCATCATTTTATTTAAGTATTTTATTATTATACTTTTTTGCAGTAAAGTTGCAATGGTTTCCTGTGGTTTCTATAGATACAGGCTCATGGTCTAGTAGGCTTCATAATTTAGTTTTACCCATGATTACACAAGGGCTTATCATGACCTCCTTTATTATGCGTATAGCACGCTCTTCGTTATTAAATGTTCTTGGCGAAGACTATATACGCACAGCTCGTGGTAAGGGGCTTCCTGAAAGAGCCGTGATTTATCGCCATGCCTTAATAAATGCGCTTATTCCTGTTGTGTCTGTAATAAGTATTTATTTTATTATTAATCTTGGCAGTGCCGTTATGACTGAAATTGTATTTTCAAGACCAGGATTGGGCAAACTCATGGTTATGGCTATGAAACAACGTGATTATATCATGTTACAATCTGTGATGATTGTGTACGCTTTCTTGGCTATTTTCATCAACTTTGCGGTAGATATGCTCTATGCTGTTATTGATCCGCGCATTTCCACAAAGTGAGCTTGAAAATGACGCAATGGATGAATGATCTACAAAAGAAACAATGGCGTGCATTTACCCGTAACCGCATAGCGGTTATTGGTATGCTTATAACAATATGTATAATTTTCATGGCTGTGTTATCACCAGTCATTGCACCTTATGATTATCTTGAGCAAAATATTGAATCACGCTTACAAAGCCCAAGCGGTGAACACCTTCTTGGCACAGATGATTTTGGCAGAGATACGTTGTCACGTATTTTCTGGGGTGCTCGTGTTTCGTTAATTATTGGTATAGGGTCTGTGCTTTTTGGCCTTGTGCTTGGTAGCTGTATGGGTATGTTTGCGGGCTTGCGTGGTGGTAAAGCAGGTTCGTTTATCATGCGCAGTGCCGATGTAATGATGTGTTTTCCTGCTGAAATTTTGGCTATTCTCATTTTGGTAGTTATGGGGCAGGGGGTAGACAATTTGCTTGTTACCATTGGCCTTGTAATGACTCCGCGTTTTGCAAGACTTAGCTATGGCAGTACAATTTCTTTGCGCGAGCGTGAATTTGTAGAGGCTGACAAGGCATTAGGAGCAAGCACATTCTATATTTTACGACGAGGCATCTTGCCTAATATTTTAGGTGAGCTTCTTGTTATGAGTAGTTTATGGGCAGCAACGGCTATACGTGTTGAAGCAAACTTAAGCTTTTTGGGTATGGGCGTTGCGCCGCCAACACCCACATGGGGAAATATGGTTCGAGAAGGAATTGAGCACCTTTCTACAGCTCCATGGTTATCTATTGCGCCGGGTATGGCCATTATGATTATTGTTCTTGGGCTAACGCTTTTTGGCGATGGCATGCGTGACGTAATGGATCCAAAGTTGCAAGGATAACTAGTTAATCTTTTTGCTTAAAAAATAAATAGCTTGTTTTTTACATAGCTAAAAGAAGGGGCATAACATGGAAGGCGCAAAGCTTCTTGAAATAAAAAATTTACATACAGTTTTTTACTCCGATGAAGGGCTTGTGAAGGCAGTAGATGGGGTAGACTTATATATTCACGAAGGAGAAGTCTTAGGGCTTGTGGGTGAATCAGGTTGCGGTAAAAGTGTAACCTCACATTCAATCATGCGTCTTGTAAGTCCTCCTGGAAAAGTGGAAAAAGGTGAAATTCTTTTTGAAGGTCGTGATTTGCTATCATTATCTATTGCTGAGATGCATGAAATACGTGGCAGTCAAATTTCGATGATTTATCAAGAGCCTATGAGTTCGTTAAATCCTTTAATGCGGGTGGGAGCACAAATTGTTGAAGCTGTTACCTTGCATCTTAATAAAGACAAAAAAGAAGCTGCCGCCATGGCGGTGGATATTTTACGAGCTGTTGGAATACCTGATCCTGAGCGTAGGGCGCGTGACTATCCTCATCAGCTTTCGGGAGGTATGCGACAAAGGGTTATGATTGCAATGGGTATGGTATGCAAGCCAAAGCTTATGATTGCAGATGAGCCCACAACGGCCTTGGATGTATCAATTCAAGCACAGATCTTAGATTTACTTTTCAATTTAGTACATGAAACACGAGCTGCAGTGCTTTTGATTACTCACGATTTAGGTGTAGTTGCAGAAACAGCAGATCGCGTGGCAGTTATGTATACAGGGAAGGTTGTTGAGCAGGCAGATGTAAGGGAGCTTTTTACCTCTCCAAAACATCCATATACTCAAGGTCTTCTTGCCTCTATACCAGATGCTTCAAAACCTGTTCCAGAAGACAAAATTTTGCCTGCTATCCCAGGAACAGTGCCAAGTTTACTGAATTTACCTGCTGGGTGTACTTTCCGTAGCCGTTGTGAGCACGCTGTAGATAAGTGCGCACAGCAAATGCCGCCTTTATTTAGGCTTAATTCTGGTCATGCTGTGAGGTGTTGGCTCCATGAAAAATGATTCTTTTCTTGAAATTCGTAATGTTTCTAAGCATTTTAAGGTGCAAAGGCGATCTGGAGAATATCTTGTAAAAGCCGTTGATGGTGTTTCTTTAAGCGTGCGCAAAGGAGAAACTCTTGGCCTTGTAGGTGAATCCGGTTGTGGAAAAACCACTTTAGGGCGTTGTATTTTACAACTTGTAAAGCCTACTGAAGGAGAGTTGTTTTTCCGCGGTGAAAATATTACAGGTAAGCGTGGTTCTGATATGAAAAATTTGCGTAAAGATATGCAAATAATTTTTCAAGACCCTTACTCTTCACTAAACCCGCGTATGACTGTGGGAAAAATTATTACTTCAGGTCTCACTATTCAAAATATAGGACTTGCAGAAGAACGTGAGAATCTTGCAAAAGAGCTCATGAGCGAAGTAGGTTTGTTGCCTGATCATATTAATCGTTTTCCTCATGAATTTAGTGGCGGACAAAGACAACGTATATGCATTGCAAGAGCATTAGCTTTGCATCCACAATTGATTGTAGCTGATGAACCCGTTTCAGCTTTAGATGTGTCAATCCAAGCGCAAATTATCAATTTATTTGTTAAGTTGCAAAAAGCTCACGATCTTACTTACGTGTTTATATCTCATGACCTTGGTGTCGTTCGCCATATGTGCGATCGTATCGCTGTTATGTATTTGGGGCGTATTGTGGAATTAGGCTCTCGCGAAAGTTTTTATGATTTGCAAAGACATCCTTACAGCAGAGCTTTGCTTTCTGCTGTACCGACAACTGCTATTGATGAAAAAAAACAAAGAATAATTATGGAAGGAGACGTGCCTAGTCCTTTAAATGTGCCTTCTGGTTGTTCATTTCATCCAAGATGCACTTATAAACAAGATGTGTGTGTTAATACCATTCCACAGCTTAAGGAAATTGCGCCTGATCATTTTTGTGCGTGTCATTTTCCTATGGCGTAGGTATATGAATACTGGGTAAGTATTTTTTTCATTTTAATTTGTAACAGAATGTGAGGATAATCATGGCAACTAAGGTAGCTGTAATGGGAGCAGGTAATGGTGGTTTTGCCACAGCAAGTCAACTTTCCTTATCTGGACTTGAGGTTTACTTGTTTGAATTACCTGCTTTTGCAGATAATATTAAAGAATTACAAGAAACGCCTATCATTGATGTTACAGGGGCACTTTTAAATGGAAGCGCACCTTTGGCAGGTGTTTCTACTGATATTTCTCAAGGATTTTCTGAATGTGAAGTTGTGCTCGTCACTACACAAAATGCAGGACATATTCCCATGGCTCAAATGATTGGGCCTTATGTCCAAGAGCATCAAGGTATTTTTCTTCAACCTGGCAATTGTGCTTCTATTCCTTTTCGACAAGAGTTAGATAAAGTCAACGCTAAGGGTATTGTGGCTGAATGTTTAACTATGCCTTATGCCACTAGAAAAACAGGGCCTCGAAGTGTGTATATTTCACGATCTACAGGCACCATGGGCCTTGCAGCTTTTCCAGCAAAAGATACGGAAAAAGCAGTGCAAATTTATCAAAAAGCGTACCCTACTTCCTTTGCTATGGATAACGTCTTAGAAGTAGCTCTTTGTAATGCTAATATATTGTTACATCCTATTCCTACTCTCATGAGTTTAAGTCGCATTGAGTATAGCCAAGAGGATTATTATGTATATCGCGAAGCGTATACTCCTTCTGTAGAAAAACTTATTGCGGCTTTGGATGGAGAAATTGCAGCAATTTTACGCAAACTCGAATTTTCTGCTCCTTCTTGTAAAGCCATGTTTGAAAAGCGCTATGGTGGAAAATGGGATGATATGCGTACTTGGTTTAAAGATATTGGAAGTAAAGGACCTTTTGGTGCCACAGATCGCTATATTGCTGAAGATGTTCCTGCTGGAATTAGCTTAGTTGCTTCCTTAGGGCAACAATTTGGTGTGCCAACTCCTATAGCAGATAGTGTGTTAAGCTTTGCAAGTGCGATAAATAATACTAACTATAGAGAGCAAGGTAATACTGCGAAAAAAATTGGTATTGATGCAATGGATGTGAAGGCTCTTAAACTCTTCTTACATGAAGGAAAGTAATTCTTTATTTTTTGTGATAGTGCCACAAAGGTAGGAGTGTAGATTTACAAAGTAGACGCTTAAAACAAATAAACTTTTAAACTAGTTGTTTTTACAGCTAAAATA
>CAYJOQ010000112.1:0-8649 GCA_964371825.1 uncultured Desulfovibrionaceae bacterium | reverse complement strand
AAACAAAAAATTTACAGTGCAGGCCTAAAAGGCACGAAAATCAATCGCTTAACGGTGCAAGTAAATTGCGCCTACTCTTGATTTATCGGTCGCTTTGACAGTACTTTTTCGTGGTATTTTTGTACTTTTGCAAACTTTTTTATATTGAGGAAAAGTGTACAATTTAATGGGTAAACAACCCTTGCAAAGCTGCCAGAAGCGAGTTTTTGCTCATATTGTGTGCTGGTGATTCTTTATTTTGTAAGGCTTCTTGTCTTTCAGCAAGGACAATATTAGTATGTATGTACGATGAACAAAATAAGACTACTGCACAATTCATTGTGCGGAGTCTTAAAATACAGTAAAATGAATATTAAACAGTAAGGATTATCTATGTACCTAGGTATTGATGCCGGAGGAACGCATACTGATGCTGTGCTTGTGCACGAAGGACGTATTTGTGCTCATGCAAAGGTGCGCACTACTGCAGATACTATGACTGTTTGCTTAAAAAATGTTTTAGAACAGTTACAGCAAAAGGTTGCTGCAGATATGTTTTCACACCTGACACGCGTGACCATGGGCAGTACCCTTGGGCTTAATGCCTTAGTACAAAAAAAACTTGCACCAGTAGGGGTGTTTTTAACCGCAGGGCCTGGAATGGACGCCCATGAATTTGGCATTGGGTCACATGTTTTTGTATTACCAAGTGCGCGAGCAGGTCTTGATCATCGCGGTAGCGAAGTAACGCAACTTACAGAAGAAAGCCTAGAGGCTGTTGTAGAACAAGCGCGCATATGGCATAATGAAGGTATAGAAAATTTTGCGGTGGTAGGAAAGTTTTCGCCGCGCAATACCGTGCATGAAACAATGATTGCTAAAAAAATAGCCCCTTATGGGCATGTGACCATGGGGCATTCTTTGTCTGGGCAATTAAACTTTCCCCGGCGCATTGCCACAGCCTATGCAAATGCCGCAGTGCGTCAGATGCAAGAGCAATTTTTATATGGCATACAAACTACCTTGCATGAACTTGGTATTACAGCTCCTTTATATATTCTCAAAAGTGATGGCGGAGCCATGCCCTTCAAGCATGCCTTACGATATCCTTTATTTTCTTTGCTTTCAGGCCCTGCTGCCAGTGTTATGGGTTTACTTGCCATACAAAATGAAATCTTGGTAGCTGATAAACACAAAGCTGGCTGTGATCATATGCTTTTGGATATGGGAGGAACAACCACAGATATTGCCATTTATGCTGCAAAAGATGGTGGTCATGTGGTACCAATTCTAGATGCTCACGGTATGCGCGTTGCACTGCATGGTAAGGAATACAAAACCCATGTGCGAGCATTGGCCACGCATTCTGTAGGCATAGGCGGAGATTCGTTATTACGCATTGACGGGCAGGGGCATAAGGCTCGCATCTTGGTGGGGCCTGAACGTCTTGGACCTGCCATGGCCTTTGGCGGACAGCATCCTACTCTGTTGGATGCAGCAAATGTATTTGCAGTGCAGCAACAGCGTAAGGATTGCATATGCGCAGGCCAAGTGGGAGCTTCGGTGCAGGGTTTGCAAAAAATGGCACTTGCGCACAATGTGGATATGGGTTTTTTAGCTGAATGTGCATTGCAAGAGGCTTTTATGACCATTATGCAAGGTATTCAAGCGTTATTGAATCGTTTTGTAGGGCAACCAGTGTATACCTTAGCAGAGCTTTTACAAGAATATTCTTTAAATATACAGGTAGCTTGGCTTGTGGGTGGACCTGCAAAAATGCTACATCCTTGCTTATTGTTTGTGCAGCAAAAAATTTGTGAAATGAGAGAAAAACACGAGACTACAGTAAGTGCTCTACAAAAAATATCATTATGCACGCCTACTATTCAAGATGATTACCTTCCTGCGGTTAATGCCATAGGTGCAGCTCTAACTTTACCCACGGCGGAAAAAGAGCTTTTTGCAGATACTCTTGAGGGGGTGTGGTATATGGGCGATGAGCAAGGAAGCGCATTGCCGAATTTTTCTGTACAAGATGCTGCAAGGCTCGTACAAAATGCATTAAAAGATGAACAAGATCATAGTGTGCAGCAAGCCATTGATGTGGTGGAATCACAAAGTTTTGCCACTCTTGACTCATATGGACGCAGCGGAAAGGACATACGGGTACGCTGTCAGTGTAGGCCGGGCATAGTTGCCGTTTTGCAAGAGGGTGTATAGATGGCGTATGTATTATTTATGCAAAGAACACGAAGCCGTGTTTGGGCGCTGTGCCTGTGGCTTGGGCTATGTTTTTTTGCGCCAGTACAGGCATATGCAGCGAATGTGCCTGCCAATACAAATACTCAGGTGGAAGGTATACAAAGTTTACCAGGCACTGAAGTACGTCCTGAAGATATGCAAAAAGCCTTTCCCCAGCCCTTGCAGCAACGTGCGCCGCATATGAATTTTGTGCCGCATGCAGCGCCACTTATTCCAGAGCTACCTATGCAAACACCGACTGGCGGTGCATCTACGCAAGGATTTGAACAGGCATTACCGTTGACGCAGCCTCAGTCAAAACAACCACAAAGCGGTGCGCAACCGAGCATACCAACAATGTTTGATGGTTCTACAACTTCTAGTCCATCAAGCCCCATGCCGGCCATGAGCCCCTCTCAAGGTCAGGGCAGTAGTGGACAGGGAACAAAAGGACATATTCCCTTAGGTCAGTCTTTTACGCCATTAGAGCCCACAAAACCCCAATCTTCGCAACAGCAGCAAGAACATATGCCCCCTGTAGATGGAGCCGAGCGCTTAGCATTGCCAAAACATGAAACACTGCAAGAAAAACACCCCAATGAATCCTTAGATGTACCCAGTATAGAGTCCATGGTAGGACAAATGATTATGGGCGGTTTTATCGGCACTGAATTAGAAAAAGAATCTCCCATTTTGGCTCTTGTGCGTGAAGGTAAGGTAGGGGGAATCTTTCTTATGCCCACAGCGCAAAAAACGCAGCAATTGCAAGCGCAACCTGCAGGGCAACAATCCATGTTTGCTGAGCCTACTTTACAAAAAACTGTTACTGAGGGAAATATTGTTTCTCCAGCACAATTGCGCGTACTTACGGCACAATTACAAAGCGCTGCTGCTGCAAGTAGGCTTGCCTTACCGTTGTTTATGGCCATAGAACAAGAGGGCGGTTTTGTGCAAGCTTTACGCACAGATTTAGGCTTTGCCGGTCTAGCAGCAGCTGCTCATCTAGGTCAGCAAAGTGTAGAAGCTACAGAAATTGCGGCGCGTAGTGCGGGGCTTGAAATGGCAGGGCTTGGGATAAATGTGGCCCTTGGTCCGGCTGGTGATGTAAATGTGAACCCTTTGAATGAAAATATAGGTAAACGATTTCGCTCTTTTAGCACATCTCCATCCATTGCAGCTGCCCATGTAGCAGCCTTTATGCGCGGACTTTTAGCGGCAAAGGTAATTCCTTGCGTGCGCAATTTTCCGGGTAGTGGCAGTCCCATGGGGGGCTTTAAAGTGCAAACAGGGCAAAATATTTTACAAAATTTACAAGATATCGCCAGTACATGGCAAAAAAGAGAGCTTGAGCCCTATGCAGCGGCAGTAAACCTTGCCAAGCAAAAAAATGCGATTATTGCTGTACAGCCAGCCCTTGCCTACCATCGGTCTTTTGACGGTTTACGCCCCATACCTTTATCACGCACTGTTTTGACTGGTCTTTTACGGCAAAATTTGCATTTTTCAGGGCTTATAATAAGTCAAGACCTACATGCACTTGTGCCTTATTTTTCCTTAGAAGAAGTTATTTTGCAGGCTGTGCTTTCAGGTACAGATATTTTGCTTGTTTCTGCAAAACCGGACACAGCCCAAGAAACGCAAGCTTCAGAAGGTATCCTTTCTCTGTTTGATGGGCAAAATGGATTGCAAAATATTTTGGAAACTGAGCAGGAGTTTAATACAGAAAATCTCAGCCCAGAGGCTCTTACTAAGGCGCTATTACAACAAAATTTGCAAAATATTTTACCTCGGGGGCTTGGTGCTTCGGTTCAAGAAAAACCCTTAAGTGGTAAAGCTGCGCAAGCCCTACAAGTGTATGAAATTTTACTTGCCCATGTGCAAGCCGGGCGTATTCCCTTAGATAGAATACGTGCATCTTGGCAACGTATACGAAGGGCAAAAGAGGCCATGCTTATACCAAGAGCACACGGTTTTTAGTTATTGCTTTATTGTTTATGTTGTTGATGTATATTTTTAAGCGGCCCTTCAAGCACTTTGCCCTTTATGGGGTCAACGCCGTGTTGCATAGGCTTTTCTTTGTCTGTTGTGCTGTGTGCGTCTTCGTAAGTGTGTTCTTCGTCATCAGGAGGAGCTGCACTTTTATAGGCTAACTGTAAAATCCACGGAACAAGTGGTGCCAAAAGAAGTACGATGGCATATAAAGGCCATTTTGCACCGGTATTTGTGCGAATAATCCACGCAGCAGCGAGCAAAAATATGGCAAGTACTGCCAATAAAGCAAGGCGTAAGCGACTTTTTTCAATGGAAATTTTTATTTCGCGCCAAAGCACAATTGTGTGTGAACAATGCGGGCAAGTAGTATCTTTGAAAGAAATATTTTTTTGACATTTTGAACATTCTAAGAATGACATATGTGCTCCTTATTCCATACATTTTTAGCATCAACTCAAAAAGTCTATAATATGTTCTTTGATTTGTCGACACTATTGCGCCTGTTTTTCACGTGTTGACTGGCAAACATTTTGCGCCGTGTAAAATGAGCCATAACTTGCTTCTGGCGGCTGCAAAGCGGCATTTGGAGTCAACGTGCCTTTTTGAACAATACAGAAAATGTGTTGTTCAGATTTGATGTAATAGCTGAGGAAGATATACTACTATAAACATCATATAAATTTTAAAACAAAAATAAGGAATGTAGTATGTTAGCATTGAAAAATGTTTCTTTGTTTTTTGTGATATTTTGTTTTGTAAGTTTTTGTGTGAAATCTACAGCCTTGGGGGCTGAGGAAGTTTCTTTATCGCCCTATGCACATATGAAGGGCGAAGATGTGCTCAATATGCTCAAAAAACATAATGAAGTATTTCAAAAAAGAGCACATAATTTTGCCGATGTCTCGCCAAGTCGAATACAAGAAACTGCCAAAGGGCAACATCCCTATGCTGTTATTGTGACGTGTTCTGATTCACGTACTCCTCCTGAACATATTTTTAACGCCGGTCTTGGGGAGCTTTTTGTTATTAGGAATGCAGGAAATAGTATAGATAATAAGGAACTTGCTAGTATTGAGTATGCCGTTACACATTTGCATACCAAGCTCATTGTGGTAATGGGACATAGTCATTGTGGTGCAGTGGAGGCTGCGCTTGACTGTACTTGTGAAGGCACACAAAAGACGTATTTACAACAGCTTATACATACTTTGCATACATCTTTACAAGGGGAAAAAGATGCACGCAAAGCTGAAAAGCGCAACGTACAAAACAGCATGCAAAAAATTCTTGATACTGTTACCATACAAAAACGTATACACGATGGAAGCGTTCTAGTGCGTGGTGCTTTATATAATGTGGAAAGCGGGGTAGTGGAGTTTTTGGATCCATAAGATTCGTAAAGTTGTTTTTTTCAGTATCGGCTAATTTAAAAAATAATTATTTCAACAGTATTGCTTGTTTTACTATGTTGATTAGTCCACAAAACCCGGAGGTAATTGTCCATCGGGAATTTCATCTTCGCTATGCTCTTGGTGAGGGCGTAAGGATACGGGCACAAGGTCAAGACCTGCTGCGTTAGCTGCATCGGCATAGGTGTTAGCTTCAAGGCGCAGAGCATTGAGAGGTTGTACAACAATGGCAGGAATACGCACAGGGCAATGCTTTTCGCAAAAGCCACACCCATAACATCGCGTTTGGGTAATTACAGGTACAGGAATCGAATTACCTTGTTGTGATTGTATTTTTATTGCTCCATAGGGGCATACTTCTTGGCAAACTACGCAGCTTCGGTTTTCAGCCCATGCCAAACAAAGTTCGGGATATACCACTGCTGTACCTATTTTTGCTTGTCGCTTATCGGCTAACGGAAGGGGTATAATGGCCTCGGTGGGGCACACATGCCCACATGCATTACACTCTGGCTCACAAGGGCCAATACGCGATTGTAGTGCAGGGCTGAAAATACCCTCAAAACCATTATTCATCCATGTTGGCTGCAAACCATTGGTAGGGCAAACCTTCATGCACTGCCCACAGCGCAGACAGCGAGTTAAAAAATCAGCTTCGGGTCGCGCACCCGGAGGACGAATAAGGCCGGCGTGCAGCAAGGATGCTTTGGCCTTGCTTGGCATGAAGGATGCTGCGCTAGTAAAGGCAAGCCCACCCATGGTAGCCCCGCAAAGGCTAGCCCATAAAAATGCTCGGCGTGAAGGTACATGCTTTGCGTTTGTGATGTTAAGGGGCTGAGGTGTTTGTGTATTTGTTGATACACTGTGTTCTGCTATGTGGAGGGGGGTGCTACTCTCTTGCGTTTTTTGTGCAAAAGTAAAGCGTACAGCGTTTACCGGACATGTATGCACGCATGTTTGGCAACCTATACATTGACTATGCTGTGTGTCATTACCCATAACACCAATGGCTCCCATGGGGCATGTGCGGACACATTTTTTACAATGAGTGCAATGTATTACTTGTCTTTTCCATAATGGGCGCCATGAGCATATGGCCAATATGGCACCTGCAGGGCATAGATAGCGACACCAAAACCGAGGGCGAACTCTTTCAAGAAAGAAGAGCAGTGTAAAAAATGCTGTTAAGAAATACACGCTGTGATATACTCGAGGTGTAATGTGCATGTAGGTAAGTAAGGAAATATCTTGCATTTCTAATAAAGGGCGCAAGGAAGATATACCAAGATTACCAAGCAAAAGCAGTAGAGGATGTATAAGCAGGGCATAGAATCTAGTAATAAGTGCAATGGGCGAACCCCAAAAAAAATGGTTCACGCCGCAAAAAGCTGCCACTGCCAGTGCAGTGACAAAAAGGTATTTTATATGACCTAAGGAGTGAGGCAAGGATATTGATACATTTTTTGAGGGAGCCAAAATAGCGCGTGAAAGGTCAAGAGTTGTACCCATGGGGCATATGAAGCCGCAAAAAATACGTCCGCCAAGCAATGTTAAGAAAAATACTACAAGTCCAATAAGCAAAGGAGGAATATATTCCTTAACCATAAGAGGTACAAGGGTGGTTATCAATGGATCTATTCGTAAAAATATGTCAACCGGTATGAAACCTTCAAATAAGGGAAAAACCGTTTGCCACATTAATACATAAAATACTCCAAGGCTTATGCCCTGTATACCCCTTGTTATACTTGTACGCACAAACATAATTTTATGACGATATTTGCAAAGCAAACATACTTATAGCGCAAGCTCTATAAAGGGTAAGTTTTCAATATCCATACGCCCTAAACCGCGCTCATGGGCTTGACGCACATGACGTACTTGGCGTGGCTTAATTTTTTTCCCATACCATGTATAGCGTGCAATGGCGGTAGCATCTGCTGCTACAGGATCTGCTGAAGCAATGACTTCATTTGGCTTTATCACCTTACCGGGGCCACTTGGGCCATTGGTTGTGAGCACACGAGTTGCGTCAATGACTGACAGATGCGGCTTCACTTTAAGATTTAAATCTACAATCGATGTGGCTAAATCATACCGTGAATGCATAATATAACGGTCATAAATAAGCCCCATTTGCCCTTTAAGAGATAGAGAAACACCAGCACTACTGTGACTTTTTGCCACCGGAATAGCTATTATTACATCAGCTTTAAGAACATCATGCATGAAGGCATTTTCACGCATTTCTTGCGCATTACCTATATTTTCAGTGCTATAAAAGTCTGTATCCATAAGATGATGGCAGATGCCTTCTTCAACGCTGTTGCATGCAGCTAAAATACCTGAGTTTTCTAAGGAAAGCTTCATGTTTTGTAAAGAATGGTCAAGCACGCGCACACTGCCAGCTCCTGCTTCCTTACACATAACAAGTACTTCCCTTACCACTTCAGGATGCGTGGTGGTGGCACTGTCGACGCCTTGGGCAAAACTCATATTAGGTTTTATAACAATGTGTTGACCTGTCTTCACAAAACGTTTCATACCACCTAGGGCTTCCACTGCTGCCCGTGTAGCTGCAGCAGGCGCACCCTTGACAATGCTTACATGGGGCTCAACATTGGCAAGAGCTTGATTTGTAAAAAATAATCCAGATCCAAGTACACCGGATGAGGCAGAGATATAGGCCATTGTTTGTAATTGCTTTTTTAAAAATTCTCTTCTATCCATTGTGTACTCCCTTATGGTGCCATTGCTAAGTACTAGCTACTTTTGGCTATGGTTTGGGGTAAAGGCTTATTCGTTGCGTAAACCCGAATAACACATTTTTGTGTGTATATATTTGGCAGTGGTCTTGTATTATTTCATATTAAAAAAGTATGTTATTGTGATGCATTTGTTCTATTAGTGTCAATTTATGCAAAATACACGGTATTATGTAAAATTACCTTTGCAGTTAAAAAATTATATTACATAAAGAGTCCTGCACAATTACTTTTTCAGTATAATTTTGTGAAAATTGTAAAAA
>CAYJOQ010000111.1:0-8650 GCA_964371825.1 uncultured Desulfovibrionaceae bacterium | reverse complement strand
CTTAACTGCCTGATAAGAACAAAATTTATGTATACTGTATAAAGTTGTTGCCAGATAAGTAGGCTATACAGTATTACATGCAAAAAAGTTGAGCAGAAAGCACTATATCATTAGTACATAGCCCTTGGCTTTGATGATACAAAAAACGTGAGAGTGATGCTGCTATGTAGGTGTAAAATTTTCTTGTGGTATCGCATGAAAAATTTTATGTATGAATGTATGAAGCATAAAAATTTATATTCTTCTAATATTTATTACATATTTATAATACAAACATACTTATAAAACACAAAAGAATTATATGCAAAACTTAACTTATGAGAATACAAGCATACCAAATATTGATGAACAAATAAAAGATGCTAAAGATACTTTACAAAGAATTATTGGATTTATTGGTAATTGTGATAGTAAATCTAGTGTAGTCTTAGCTGTTTCTGGTGTTACTTCTTTGATTTTAGCTAATAGCGGCGTTATACAGCAAGCTATACATATTTTTACTGATATAAATAAATCATCAATATTTGTTTCTATCATTTTTATTGCATCTGTTTTCATAAGCGCATGCTTGTTTATACTGGGAATTTATAAATTGAGTTGTGCAATTTCAGCAAATGTTACCTGTAGTGGGAAAAACTTGCGAACATATTTTGCAGATATTGAAATCGTTGATTTACTAACATACAAGTCATCATTTAAAACCCATTCAAGAGAAGATATTTTGGATGATTTGCTTGAGCAAATTTATGTTAATGCTATTATTTGTACTAGGAAATATAAAAATTATAATAAAGGGCTAAATTTAATAAGATATGCCATATGCTTTTTTTTGTTTACAATTTTATTAGGATTTTTATTAAGCGTGAATATTTTTTAGTATGTTATAATGTTTTGTATCACTATAATGTAAAAAATATATTGCAAATAACATAAAAAGGTATTTTGTAGAATTTATTGTGCTCGTGTATATATAGCCGACACTGAAAAACAAATAAACTTTTTGTGATAATTATTTTTTATAGCTGAAATACAATGAAAGCATCACCAAAAATAAGAGCATGGAATGCGCTTTTTCGATTTTTTGCGATATCAAAGCACAGCTTTTCAGCTTTGATTAAATATAATGACATACTTTTGGATGTAAAAAATACATAAAAATAGAAAATTACAAATATTTATACTATAAAAAAATTAAGATTGTAGGGGTAAATTTACAAAAAATAAAATCTATTTCTTGACATATTGAGCAAAAAATAGGTATTTTTTACGTAAAATCATACATGGGTAAAATAAGCCAGAACTTGCTTCTGGCGTCCGCAAAGCGGCATTTGGAGGCAACGTGCCTTTCTGAATAACACGTGAAAACGTGTTGTTCAGCGTTGACTATTTAGGAAAGTATTTCAGTGGGTAGTTCGGTTCAAAAACTCATAATAAAGGGGTTTTGAATGTTTTTTCTGACGAATCGTGATACAAAACGTGTTTTCAGAACATTCTGTTTGTGTTGTTATATATGTGCAATGCTGATGATTTTTATCGGTGGTTTTACCGTTGTGGCAAAGGCTTTTTCTCTTACTCCTGAAGAAAAAGCCTTTATTCGTGAATCTAAGCCCATTACTATTTCATATGATGCCTTTTGGCCACCGTATGAAAAATATGATGAAAACAATAACACTGTTCAGGGTATTAATTATGAAATACTCATGCTTATTTCTTACTTAACCGACATACAGTTTACCTTTGTACATGGTTTAACATATGCTGAGGCTTTAGAGAATTTGCGCCTTGGTAAAACTGATATGCATTTAAGTTATGATACAAATCCACTTAAAGCAAAAGAGTTTAATGCTGTTTTATCAGATACTTATTTAACAACTCCCATTGCCATGGTGGGCAAAAAATTACAAATTGATGAAAATTGTGTTTTTGCTGTTTCTAAAATGCATCCTGTGGTAATCAATTTTTTAAAAACTACATTTCCTAAGCACACAACTATTGAATTTGACGATATCCATGATGCTTATCAAGCAGTTGAAGATGGTAAAGCTGATTTTACTTTTGAAAATGTATATGCTGTTCATACTGCTATTGCTGAAGGTGACTATCCTTTTTTGCGAATAGTAAATATATTGCCATTGTATGATAACCTTTCATTTATGTTTTCAAAAAATATTGACCAAAGAGTCATTTCTATATTTAACAAAGCTATTGCTGAATTTCCTCAAGATAAATTAAGCCATATCTTGTTGAACCATACTATGAAACAAAGTTTTTCAAATGAATTTATTCAATTTTTATCATACATTAGCTTTGATCTTCTCATCGGTGTTATATTTTTATTGCTTGTACTGATAATTATTCTTTTTGTATATACAAAACAACAAAAACTATTAAAAAGAACTTTTGAGATCAAGCAGCAACAAATTCAAAACATGATTGATGCCTTCCATATGCCTATATATATTTCAGATTTAGAAACGTATGAAATTTTATATTGCAATAAAGCTATATATAGTTTTTTTGATTGTCATGATGTTATCTCTAAGCGTTGTCATAAAGTTTTTAGAAACAATGATGAGCCGTGTACAAATTGTACAAATGATATTATTAAAAAAATTTCTAAACCTTATATTTGGGATAGATATGACAGCACCTTAAAAAAGCATTTGCAACATATAGATTCTTGTATTGCTTGGGATGATAGAGAAAGAGTTCGCTTGTCACTTATAGCTGATATAACAGAAATTTTAGAATTACAAAAAGAAAGAGTAGAAGAAGAATTAAATGCTATTATATCTGAAAATTTGCCTTTATGCATTACTTTTTGGAATAAATCTGGTGAAATAACCGATTGTAACCAAGAAGTTTTGCGAACCTTTAAATTTGAGAATAAACAAGATTTTGTAGATAATTTTTCTTTATGTTCACCTATATATCAACCTGATGGTAGGGTATCTCAAGATACAATAGCAAAAAATCATCTAAGGGTTCTTGAAGAAAAATATTGTCGTTTTGAATGGCTGCATAATAGTTGCGATGGTGAATTTATTCCCATGGAAATAATTCTTGTTTCTACCAAATATGCTGGAGAAGATATTGTTATTTCTTATGCTAAAGATTTGCGCGAAGTGAAAAAAACACAAGAATTACTTAAAGAAGCAGAACTTCGAAATAATATTATTCTAGATGCATTACCCCTTGGGGTTCATTTTTGGGATGATTTTGGTAGTTTAGTATATACAAATCTTGAAGCTGTAAATCTTTTTGGCTTCTCTTCACGAGAAGAGTGCATGCAAAATTTTTATAAAATACATCCACAATATCAGCCAGATGGACGAACATCTATAGAAGTTGTTGAAGAGCAAAAAAAACTGGCATACGTTCAGGGTTTTTGCAAATCAGAAATGATTTGCTTGCATGTTGTTACGGGTGAAGAAATTCCTGTTGAACTTTTCGTTGTGCGAACTGCATATCGTGCTAAGGATGGAATAATCACGTATTTTAGAGATTTACGCGAACGTAAAGCCATGTTGCGAGAAATTGCAAATAATGAACAAGAATTGCGCTATGCCAAGGAGCTTGCCGAGCAAAGTACTAAGGCTAAGGGTGAATTTTTAGCTAACATGAGTCATGAAATTCGTACGCCTATGAATGGTATTTTGGGACTTTTGCATCTTTTAGAAGAGACATCTATGAGTGAATTGCAAACAAAATATGTGCAAAAAACACTTTTTTCTGCAAATAATCTCATGCGTATAATTAATGATATTCTTGATTTTTCCAAAATCGAAGCTGGTAAGATGGAAATGGAGGAGCAGCCTTTTACATTGCAAAGTATTAGCAGTGATGTGAGTGACTTGTACAAACCTAAATGCGATGAAAAAGGTTTGCAATTACAAATACAGGCAAACGAATACGCCACTATTGTTATTCTTGGAGATGCACTGCGTTTAAAACAAGTGCTTTTCAATTTAATAAGCAATGCAATTAAATTTACAGAGAAAGGAACAATCTCTCTGGTTATTGAGAGTGAGCTTCAAGATAACGATGAACTACACTGCCAATTTGTAGTACGTGATACAGGTATTGGGCTTACAGCTGAGCAAATTGAGCGACTATTTTCTGCTTTTACGCAAGCAGATACTACAGTAACGCGAAAATATGGTGGTACAGGGCTTGGCCTTACTATTTCTAAAGAAATTATCACCATGATGCGTGGTAGTATTTGGGTTGAAAGTAAGCCTGGAAAAGGTTCAGAATTTTTCTTTACAGTAATTTTTCCTCTTGCATCAGATGCAGAGCAGCATCAATTACAAAGCATGCCAATAGAGGAGCATATCGCACCTGAACATGTGTATGGTGGACATTTGCTACTTGCTGAAGATAATGAAATAAATCAGCTTGTAGCTTCTGAAATATTACATGTGGTTGGGTACACCATAGATATTGCAAATAATGGGCAAGAAGCCTTAGATATGTTGGAAAAAAATACCTATGATGCTATTCTTATGGATATTCAAATGCCTGTTATGGATGGTTATACGGCTACACAGAAAATTCGTATGCAGGAAAAATTTGCAACCTTACCCATTATTGCTATGTCAGCTCATGCCATGAAAGGAGATAGAGAATTAAGCATTTCACATGGCATGAATGATCACATTACAAAACCCATAGATGCGCAATTGTTGTATAAAACATTACATTTTTGGATTTCCAAGGGCGTTAGTGTATGATAAACATGTTATTGAACTCCTTGGGATTATTTGCTGTTGAAAAAATCAATCTTCGTTATCAAGCTACTTTTTATTAATTATTTTAACATAGAACAAACCTTATGAATAATTTACGCTTTTCTTTAGAATCATTTACCAAGTCGTTGAACCTTGGTGTGCGTTCAAAGCTTATTTTGCTTTTTGTCTTTATTAAGGTCATTCCACTAGTATTGTTGGCTTTTGTTGCTTGGAATCAAGCTGTAGAGCTTGGTAATGAGATGCGTACACGAACACAAAACATTACCAATCAAGCAGTACAAAAACTTGCAGATGCTGGAGAACTGGCTGTTAATGATGCTGTTAAGGCTCTAGATGAAAGAGCTACCGATGAAATAGAGCGTATGACTACAGATGCCGCAAAATCATTGGCAAATTTTCTGTATGCTCGAGATGATGATTTACGTTTTTTAGCTACACTTACACCAAATGAAAAAATCTTTAAAGATTTTCTGGCATCTAAAAGTAATTTGCTTGTAAAGCCCCGCACATGGGTACTTGCTAAAGATGCTAAATCTTGGGTTCCTACAACTACGTATGAAAAATCACCTGATGTTCAATTGCGCAGCGAGCAAAATCAAGAGCATTTTCGTTCACGTCCTCCAGACAACTTTACCTACGAACGTGTTCCGCTTTATCTTGAAGCTACATATATTGATGTAGAAGGGCAGGAATTAGTCAAAGTTACAACATCAGATCTTTTGCAACCCACATTAAACAATGTAGCAGATAAAAAAAATACATTTTGTAAAGCCGAAGATTATTTTTCAAAATTAAAACACCTTAACGTAGGTGAAATATATGTTTCTGAAGTTATAGGAGAATATGTTGGCTCTACTGTAGTTGGGATGTATACTCCAGAAAATGCCAAGAAAAATAATGTGCCTTATGAACCAGAAAAAGCCGCATATGTTGGAGATGAAAATCCTAATGGTAAACGTTTTCGCGGTCTTATTCGTTTTGCCATGCCTGTTGAACAACAGGGTAAAATTACAGGATATGTGACTATTGCCCTTAATCATGATCATATAATGAGTATGATTGAACACCTTGTTCCTCATAAAGAGCGTTATTCAGATATTAACGCTGCTGCTGAGGGCAATTATACCTTTATGTGGGATAATAAAGGCCGCAATATTTTTCATCCTCGGCATCACTCTATTGCTGGTTTTAACGCAGAAACAGGTGAGCGCCAACCTTCATTTCTTGATGCAGAAACCTATGCTGAATGGCAAAATAGTGGTTTACGTTTTGCAGATTTTATTGAAAATGAACCTACATTTTACAATCAACACCGTGATAAAAAACCTGCAATCGAACAGCTAAAGCAAGGTCTTATTGGTTTAGACTGTCGTTATTTAAACTTCGCTCCGCAATGTACAGGATGGTATAATTTAGCACAGCATGGTGGTTCAGGTTCATTTTTGCTTTTATGGAGCGATTTGTGGAAATTAACAACAGTCTCAGCTATTCCTTATTATACTGGGCAGTATGGTGAAAATTTAATTGGTTTTGGTATAGTAACTATGACTGTGGGTATTGATGATTTTCACCGTCCAGCCATTGAAACACAAACAACGATTCAAGACCTTATAAAAACAACAGATGAAGAACTTTCTGCCGTGTCAGAGCAAACTGTTAAGACCATTAGTTCAAATTTGTGGGATACGGCCATAAATCTTTCTCTTTCTACCATAGTCATGACCTTCTTTGTTGTTTTCATAGCCATTTGGATGGCTTCTTCAATGACAAAAAAAATCACATATCTTATTCAGGGTATTTTTTGCTTTAGTAAGGGGTATCGAAGATTTCGCTTTAACCTTAATGAAACAGACGAATTTGGTGTTTTGTGTAACTCTTTAGATGAACTTTTCAATGGCATTGTTAAAAATACAAAAAATCCTTTAACCATAACAAACCTTGATGGTAATATACTGTATATGAATGAATTTGCCCTAGATATTTTGGGTAAAACGTTTGAAGAAGTTGAAGGTAAACCCTACCCAGAAGTAAGCCTTTTTGGTAGTGATCAAGGGCCTATAACTACATTTTTAGAAAATATGCCTTCGGCCATTAAGTATTATGCTCCTTCAAGATCTTACTATAAAGGTAATGCAGCTTACCTTATTGATAAAAATGGTGAAAATATTGGTTTTATTATAGAAGCCGAAGATGTAACCCAGCTTATTGAAGAGCAAGAAGCAATTGAACGTGAACGAGCTTTACTTAATATGGTGCTTTCAGCTTCGCCAGATATCATTTGGTATAAAACCGTTGATGGAATATATCTTGCGGTGAATCCGCGTTTTGCAAGTTTACTTGGTTCAAGTCCAGATGAGATACATGGAAGACGTGCTCAAGATATTCTTTCTGATGAATTGTACGAAAACAGTTATCATTATGATCAAGAAGTAATTAATACTTGCACCGTTGCGTATAGTGAACACCTTGTGCCTTTTGCTGATGGGCATACAGAAGTGTTAGATTTGGTGCGTACCCCCATTTTTGGTCATGATGGCAAATTAGATGGTATTTTAGGTGTAGGGCGTGATGTTTCATTACGTGTAAATGCTGAACGAGAACTGCGCAGTACGCAACGAAAATTGCTTAAAGCTGTAGATGAAGCTAATGAGGCTAGTAAGTCAAAAAGTGAATTCTTAGCCCGTATGAGTCATGAAATTCGCACACCAATGAATGCAATTATCGGCATGACAAATATTGTAAAACGTAAACTTAACACTGAGCAATGTACTCAGGAAAATTTACTTCCAAATATATTACAAATTGAATCCTCTTCTATGCACTTGCTTGGTTTATTGAATGATATTCTTGATATTTCAAAAATTGAAGCAGGTAAAATTGAAATTTGTAACGAAAGATTTAACTTGCCTAAACTTGTTGAAGATGTGTCTTCTATTATTGCTCCTCGTTGTGAAGCAAAAAATATTACCTTTACTGTAGATGTGAAGGGAGTAGAGCATACGTATTTTATTTCTGATGAATTGCGCTTACGTCAAATTCTCATTAATTTATTGGGTAATGCCGTTAAATTCACTCCGGAACTTGGCACTATTACCTTTCGTATAGAACAAAAAGAACATAAAGATGGTAAGGCTTTGTTATTTTTTTCGGTGATTGACTCTGGTATAGGTATTAGTCCCCAAAAGCTTAAAACTCTTTTTCTTCCATTTGAGCAAGGTGGGGGGCATATTACGCGTATGTATGGCGGAACAGGCCTTGGGCTTTCCATAAGCAGAAGTATTGCTAGGTTATTAGGTAGTGAAATTGAGGTAGTTAGTGAAGAAAACAAAGGCAGCGAATTTAATTTTTCTCTTTGGTTACTAGAAGATCTAACTGTAAAAGAAGCATTAAAAGACAAGGAAAGCATTTATATTGAACCTGGTAAGCGAATTTTGCTTGTGGATGATGTAGAAATTAACCGTGTCATTGCTATGGAATTGTTATCTCCTTTTGATTTAATTATAGATGAAGCAAGTGACGGCACAAATGCTGTGGAAATGTTTTCAAAATCAGTAGAGGGGTATTATGACTTAATTTTCATGGATATCCAAATGCCTAAAATGAATGGATATGAAGCTACAGCAACCATACGTGCATTACAACGCCCTGACGCAAAGGATATTCCAATTATTGCCATGACTGCCAATGCTTTTAAAGATGATATAGATATGGCCTTTGAAAGTGGTATGAATGGGCACATATCTAAGCCTATTTCTCCCGATATTTTAAACAGTACCTTGGAATCTTGGTTAGTTAAGCGACACTGAAAAACTCATAAAACATTTGAAATAAATTGATTTTATAACTAAAAAGCTTACAGCTATAAGTATGTTGGAAAAACTCCTTTTGATTTGTAAAGT
>CAYJOQ010000110.1:0-8705 GCA_964371825.1 uncultured Desulfovibrionaceae bacterium | reverse complement strand
AATCTTTACCAGAAATCTCTAATTTTGACTCGTACTATTTTAAGGGAAGATTACAATTTCGCTGAAAAAAGAGTTCTTCAAAAAGTCCCTTGCAACAAGGATATTAGATTTTATATTTCGTCGGCGAGTTGTTTCTTCAATGACTCAGTAATAAAGCTATTAATACTCATATTTTTTGCCTTAGCAAAGGCTACAACATGGGTATATAAATCAGGCTCAAGACGCAGGGCAAATTTACCTTCTTTCTTCTTTGGTTCCATGTTGTGTGCTTTGCATTCTTCAATAAACATGCTGAGGGAAATTGCGCCTTCTTGTTTTAAGCCGGCAATATCTGAAGCGTAAAAGTCCGCACCGCCATTTAAGCCCACAAATTCACCACGAAACATTTCAATTTCAGGGTCATAGCTGATGACAGCTTTATAACCATTGTTAAATTCTAAAATATTATTCATACTTAACTCCATTATCTTCAAGCCATTTGCGAATAGATTGAACGGCTCCTTTGTCTGTCGCCGAATTGGGATGTGGTCTGTGAAAAATTCGCACTTGTTCAAAAAGGTAAACACACATACGCGAACCTTCTCGTTCGCTCACTTCTGCTCCGAGAGCTATAAATAAGGCTTCAATATCTTTAAAGGATATATTGCCTGAGATGGGACGCATAAAGATTTTACGCAAGGTCTCACGATGCTTTTTGTTCATGAAAATATGATATTGTTTTATGATATTATGTCAAGGTGTATTGTTCATCGGTAGTAAGGGAGTAAGAATAGTCTGTACTTTTCTGCACGTCTCTGTGACTATAAAGTTTTCTGGGAAATGACACTTACTTGCATTCGTATTTTACTGAAAAAAATTATGAGATAGTTCTTAGCACGCAAAGAAAAAAGCGTTATGTCGTGTTGACATAACGCTTTAAATTTTAAGTTTATTTTATGATTTTAGGTAGCTAGTGCCACCGTCACTCAAGAAAAAGGTAGAGCATAGATGAGAGGCTTTGCCTCTCTCCCTTATTAAGACATTAATATTTTGCATAATATGCAGAAAGGCAAGGTGCATTCCACAATGTTAAAAGTTCTTCATCCACACGAGCTATGGACATATGGAAACCGGAAGCTTCTTGTACTGTCATTAACTCGCCCACATAACTTCCTGCTAAGATGATACCTTTTTCATCCAAAATTTGTCGGCAACGACGGAAAACTATCAATTGCTCAAGCAGTGTTGTAGCCCCATTACCGCTTACAATAACAAGAAGTTTTTCTCCGGATTTAACCTCAAGGTCATTGAGCAAGCGCTCCATCATGATATCTGCAGTTTGATCGGCAGAAAGCATTTTCATGCGTTCTCCGCCCCCTTCACCATGCATCCCTGCTCCAATTTCCATATCATCGTCGTCAAAGCTCATGATCACTTTACCTGTTGACGGATGCATTGCTCCTGAGCTTGCAACAAGAATGGTTGCCATATTATCGGCTATTCGCTGTGTAACAGCATGGACTTCTTCAAGCGTATATCCCTTGGCGGCAGCAGCTCCCGCTATATGGGCAGCAGGAAACATCCCCACAAGTCCACGCCTGTTATAAGATTCTGAACGCGGTGCGGTATTGATGTCATCTTGAATATTAACCCGCATGACTTGACCGCCGGCTTTGCTAAATTTCTTTTGAGCAATATCAGCCGCCATCATATCGCCTGCATGGTTTAATACCAATAACAAGATACCTTTACCCTTGTCCGCCAAGGTCATAGCTTGTACAACATCATTGGTACCGGGAGCAGCAAAAACATTCCCGGAAACAATGGCATCCAAAAGACCTTCTCCTACAAAACCGCACAAACCAGGCTCATGTCCTGCACCGCTAAAACTTACGGTTGTTACCCTGTCTGCTAAATCCAGTTTAGCGTTGACAATTATAGGTTTTACAGGATCAGGTCTGCATACGAATTGTGGAAAAGCATAGACAAGACCTTCCAAAAGTTCATTGGTTATCTCTTTAGGATCGTTTATAAACTTCTTCATCATATATTGAACCCGCCTTTATATGAGCATGGATATGATTTATTGTTTCACGGCTTGCGCAAGAGCCTGTAAAAAATAACTATATGAAGTTGCTCCAGCGTCTTTATGACCTAGAGATTGTTCTTTAAAGTTTTTTGCTCGCCCAAATCGAGCAATATAATTTTTGGTTTTCTCTGCTCCTTCCTGAGCCGCGTCCGCTGCGTGAGCTAGAATTGTGAAAATATCACCGGACTGCGCTAACGCAACGTCTGTTGCCGGAATCAAGGCATCAAGCATCGTTTTATCACCTTGTTGCGCTTTGCTGACAGGAACTATGGCTTCTAAACCTTTTTGCAACATGTGCTTGAGGACTGTTTCATCCACATGTTCTGCGCCTTCTGCACCTTCAGAAAGACCAGAAAAATATGTTCCCCAAAGTGAACTTGTAGAACCTAGACCTGTACCTAGCATGGTTTCTGAAACATTTTCTAAATATGCGTCTAGTTTTATGTCAGCATTTTTTAAATATTCCGCGCCTTGTTTGTCAATAATGTTAGCAATATCAACAATGGCAGCACCATGATCTCCGTCGCCAAGTTGTGAATCAAGTGTACAAAGTTCATTTTCATGGGTAGTAAGTGCAACGGCTGCTTGACGCAAAGCCTCAATAAACTCTTTATTTGTGACACTCATAAAACCCCCTTGTTCGCCAATGCGCGATCATTTATTTTTTTCGAGGTTATTTAAAAATGCTAAAAATTTGGTAGATATTTCATTATGCGCGTCCATGAATTGTTCAGGTCGTACATTTTTATATTCCCAATTGATACCCAGAGTTTCTTCTACCATTTGAACACAATGCGGTGTAGCTTGCATGGTACCATCAGGAAGTGTCGGTTCAAAACCTTCATAGTAGTTTGAGGTATACATAATTTTTTCCATTTCTTCCCTGGTTAAGTCAGCAGGAACAACAACTTTAACGCCGGAAGCATCGACACGTAAGGGACAACCACCCGGTAAACCATTCGGTCCCGGAGCATGTAAAATGCCACCAAGATTAAAAAGAATATTTTTTACCATTTGCATAGCTGTTGCAGCTACAAATTGCTGGTGAACTCCATTATTAATCGGCATGTGCTCAGGAATTTTTGCCCAAATATCTTTTTCTAAATTAAATTGTTCTGTAATGTCTTTACCTTCTTCCTCAATCTTCAGATAGAAAGGCAACTCAGGCGGACAAGATCCTTCTTGAAACAATTGCATGCACATAATATGGTGAAAAACCATGGTTAAATGAATAGAGGCCATACTGGTCTTGCGATTTTGTGCTACAATACTTTTGATTATAGGTTCAAACAACGAAACATTACCGACACCTGTAGTTGGTGCAAGACCAATTTTATCAAGGCATTCATGCAAATAATCAGGACCGGATACATTCACAACTTTTGTTTCAGGGCTAACTTTTTTGACTGTTTTCATTAAATTATACAGCAATGCACCATGACCAGGAGCCCACGGGCGCAATCCTGAACCTTCGGGTTTGGCATAATACAAACGACGTGCCAATTCATGTGGCAAGCGATGTACATGCCACCAAGAAAACAAAGTTGTGGCATTAAAAATAACGTCCGGCTTAATACTTCCAATACGCTCTTCCAAAGCTGCCAAATCAGTCATATCAATGCCAAAGCCTTCAACCTCAGGATAGCGAAAACTGTCACCTTGGAAATAAACGTCATAACGTACGTTATGTGCAAAGTTTGTTGCAAAATCTTTATTCATGTCTCCAAGATAAAGCTTTACTCCAGGAAATCTTCCTGCCAACAATGCTGCATATGATCCGACGCCGCCTAATCCAAGTATCATAAGTTTTTTATCAGCCATGTTCGTACCTTCAAGAGTTAGATTGTTTTATTTTTGAATCACAAAGCGTTGCATCACGTTATAAGTACCGAAGCAATGCTTACATGAATACATAAAAACACTTTTATGTTTAAAAAAAATAAGGTTTAACGTGATAAATTCACAAGAAATAAACAAATCTGTGGAAAAACACTAGTTAGCAATAAAGTTAAAAACTGTGCGCCTAAAAAGACCCAGCTCTCTCGCATAATATTGCCAATTTTTTCACCGCAAACAGGGCCTGCAATCCATAATTGAGGACCCATCGGCGGTGTAACTTCACCAATAATGGAACAAAAAATAGTGAGTACGCCATACAACACAGGATCAATGCCAAGAGCATAAACGCTGGGTAAAAATAGGGGTAAAACAATAATAACCATAGGAAAGCTTGAAAAGAAAAAGCCTAAGAAGATAAGAAAAACCTGTACAACAAGCAGGAAAGAAAAAGCACCCAAATTTAAATCGATAACCATTTGTGAAATCATTTGCGGCAAGCCAATATAACCAAGAACTTTACCAAATAATTCTCCGCCGATTACCAAAAAATAAATCATACTGCTAAGCTTTGTTGTATCAATCAAAGCATCCATAAAATGTTTACTTGTAAAACCACGGTAAATAACAACAGAAATAAATAAAGAATAAAAAACTGAAACAGCAGCAGCTTGGGTAGGACTGAATGTTCCTGAATAAATTCCACCCAGCACGACTACAGGCAATAAAATGATAGGTAAGGCTCTAAGCAAATAATACATACGATTTTCAGGCATAGCGCTTACTAACGTATTCTTATAATTTCTTTTATGTGAAATATAAACAGCCACACCAATCATCAATATACCTGCCAAAACTCCCGGACCAATTCCTCCAATAAAAAGTTCTGAAATAGATATTCTATTGCTCGAACCAAACACTATCAAAAAAACGCTTGGCGGAATGACAGCTCCAAGCCCTGCCGACGTAACAGCTATTCCCGAAGCAAAAGCTCGGCTATATCCGGCATCTACTAACATGGGAACAAAAATAGTCCCTAAAATAACTAAACACGCTCCTGCCGAACCAGATACCGAACCTAAAAAAACAGCAAAAATAAGCATGGCTACAGCCATACCACCAGGCAAAGAACCGATCATGACATTTAAAAAATCTCTTAAATGTATCATGCCTTTGCATCTCAAAATAATATTTCCTGCAAAAATAAAAAATGGCATAGATAACAAAGGATATGAAGCAATAGAAGAAAAGAAAATTTGTGCTATGTTGTTAAGTGGAAACCCCATAGTTGTCATTAAAATAATGATCGATCCAATACTGAATACCACTGTAAGATGTGTTCCCATCAGGAACATAATCATAATTGCCACAAGTGCTGTTATATCAATAAAAGTCATGCCAAACTCTCCTTTTTATGCACATATAACCCATATCTTACGGTTATTTTTTAGAACCATAAAACATTGAATATGTTATTTTCATGGGTATTTTTATTGATTTTCTTGTTCAATGAGCCATTTCTTTGTAGCAACTCGAAATAAATTGATAACAGCGCAAGCGGAAAAAATAGCCATCCCCAACGGGACACAAAGTTCTACAATCCATTTTGGGATGGTTAAAGCACGATTAAAAGTAGAATTCATAGAATAGAGATGGATCACCAATTCTATCCCACAATATGTAATAAATACTCCAAAAAATAGTGCCAAAAGAGCATTGCAGATCTCAAGAATACGACGGGGTGTTCCGTGCAGTTTTTCTTTAAAAAAATCAATAGAAACATGATCACCGTCAAGAAGAACCACGCCGCCAACAAGCAACATGCTCCATACGGTACACCACACAGGAATATCAAATAATAAATCTATAGAATTATGAAACAGTGTACGCATAATAATTTCTAAAAAATTGCAACAAACCCCAAGGAAAAAGATAATACTTGCAATTCTTACCAAAACATCCAACGCAGTATGTAACATATTACATTTTTTGTTGTCTTCCATCATATTCTCCTGAGCATCATATCAAATCATATGCAGTAAAAATGTGGTGTTGACTTTAGGTAAGTTGTATTGTTGTAGAGTGTTTTTGCTTGGCAACATGCATTTATGTTGCCAAACAAAACATTGTTTTAATCTTTTTGACGTACGCTTACGATAGCTTCTAAAAATTCGGCAGGAACATCTTTAGTGAATTTTTTGGAAGCAATAAGTAATTGTTCTTTCCAGCGTGCTTCTTCTTCCGGTGTTAAACGCACCAACTCTGTTCTTGGATCTTCATCCCAAGCTTGTGCAACGGCAAGCTCTGCTTCATCAAAGCTTTTATATACATCGATTCGGTTAATTGTTTCTTCCATGACTTGTCTTTCCGCAGCAGGTAAGGATTCCCACCATTTTGTATTTACAACCAAAGCCATGGGAGCAAAGCCCCAAGAAATAGGTACAAGATATTTAGTGAATATGGGAAGGTTATAAAAATCACGACCATATATATCGTTCAGTAAGCCTTCAATCATATTTGTTTGTAAGGCGGTTACGACTTCTGTGTAAGGCAAAGCAATGGATGTCGCGTTAACCTGATCTAACGCTTCTGCATAAGAGCGTGCACCGTTATAACGAATTTTTTGACCTTTAATATCTTCAAATTTTGTTATCGGACCGGTGTTCGTGAAAAGATAGAAGTTTCCAAGATTTGCCATCCATTTTACAACAGTAAGACCTTTTTCTTTTTCAAATTCCGAAATCCATTTTTTAAAAACCGGTGTTTCAACGGTACGTAAAAAATGCTCAAAATCGTCAAAAGCACCAGGTGCAAGAAAAATTTTCCAACGAGGATCATATTGCTCTAAAAATTGTGGAGCGGCATAGGTGAAATGTCCTGCTCCGGAAGCCACTGCATCAAGGCATTCATTTGGATCTTTAAAAACATCACTGACATACTTAAGTTCATATTTACCTTTCAGCACTGAATGCTCTCTAAACATAAAATCCAACGCTCCAAGGTAAGCTGCCGTAGAAAGGGATTCTGATGTTTTTTCTCCTGCGGTAAACGGGCTGGAATGTAAATATTTCAGAGTTGTTTTTGCTAACGCCGAGTTTATGTTTGCATTGGAAATAAAAATAGCCAATACAAAGAAAAAACATACCAAGTATTTACTATAATTTTTATTTGAAGCCATGATCAACTCCTAACGTTAAAAGTTTGCCGAACCTAATGCCTCTGGAGTGTGTTCCTATGTATTTCTTAAAAACCTCCTTCAATAAATTTTACTGTTTTATATCTCAAGATTTCAACACTGTTAAAATATTAACAGACTAAAATTATTGAGAGAAAAAACTAATAGCAAACAGTATGGTTTCATTATTTGGAACAATTGTTCTGTTTTTTAAAAAGACTAACGAAAGAATAAAAAGCTGTCAATAGTTTTTCAGCTTTTTGATGACTTGTTAAAAAAGAATGTTTTGATTATTGTCTATTAAAGATTGTTAAATTTTTAATTTTCTCAAATAATTTCTTACTATTTATTAATAGGCAAATAATTTCTTATAATTATAAGAAAAAATAAGAAAACGTATATTGACAAGCATCATTGTTCAAACATAAAAATCTGTGTATATTGCAATAACTATACTGATCAAGATAATTAAAGGGACAATCATGGAGAGTGAAAACAATTTTTCCACGGCAAAAACTTTTGAGCGTGGTTTAAAAATTTTTGAATACCTGATCGTTCACAAAAAAGTTTCTGTAACAGAATTGGCAAAAACACTTCAAATGCAAAAAAGTGCCGCATATCGTTTTCTTAATACATTGCGCATAATGGGCTATGCACAGCAAAATGAACAAAATAAATATATTATAACAAATCGTTTGGAAAAACTTATTTCTGGCATATCCACAGATATTGACATAAAAAGTCTGACGAAACGTCACATAGATAAATTAGCATATGCATCAAAACAAACAGCAAATATTGGTTATTTTGATGGTCGTGAAATTGTCTATGCTGCGCAAAAAGCCTTAAGTTTTACCTATTATACAGAAGGCAATCATATTCCGGCTTATTGCTCTGCCATGGGAAAAGCTATTTTAGCTTTTTTACCGGAAGAAGAGTTAGAACAATATTTACAACAAACGATTTTAGTACCGTTTACACAAAATACTATTTGTTGTAAAAAAAAATTATATGAAGAGTTATATCATATTCGAAATGTTGGATATGCCGTTACCAACAGTGAAATGGTTACAAATCTGATTGGTGTGGCAGCACCGATTTTTGATAACAACAACATGCCTAAATATGCTATTAGTACTGCAGGAATTTGTAATAGTGCTGAAGAATTTATACAATTATCACGAGATATTGTACTCAGTATTAGTTGTGAAATCAGCCTTCTTTTACAAAAAGTCTTACACGACAAAGAACAAAGTTTTTTACTAAATAACGAGTAAAAAGCTTTGTTCTTTGTCTTCCTTGCAAGATCTGATCTAATCCTGTTATAAAGTTGTGGAAAGTGAGTTAATCTATTATAATATTTTTTTGAAAAAGAATAAAGATAACAATAAGTATCAAATAACATAATCATTAAAACGCATTTTAAATCTTTTACAAACATATATTACATTAAAAAAACACAAAACAATACATAAAGCACATTAAATGCAATTCAAGTATTTTTCATATATATATTACCTCCTTGAAAGATACAAAAATCCTTATAAAGCCCTTGTTTTACGTAAGATAAGCAAGGGCTTTTTTCTTTGTATTACACAAGGAGATTGCTAATATGCAAGAATATCA
>CAYJOQ010000109.1:0-8706 GCA_964371825.1 uncultured Desulfovibrionaceae bacterium | reverse complement strand
TGACTGCTGTCAACGCTCCATAAGACTCCGCACAATGAATTGTGCAGGAGTCTTGCTATACATGTTCATACCGTAGACAAAGTAAAATCCACAGGCACACGTACCTTTTGCCCAGCCTTATTAGTAAAAAGCACATAACCATGCTCAAGCCCAAAAAGATATACCCTTTGTGTGATTTCCACATCTTTTTGACAATACACACGAATTTTTTCAATTTCGCCCTCTTTCCACCATTGCAAAGCCTGTAAGCCATCAGCACTTTTTGGCTCACCAAGGGTGGCAGCTGCAATATTATCCAGCGAAACTCTGTAAGACAAACGTTCTTTTATCTTTTGTAACATGTCTACAGTAGGTAAACTTTGTAAATCATACGGGGCAAATGTTTGTAATACTGCATAATCAAATCGACTATTATTAAACCCAACTACGCACTGACATTGGCGCAGCTGTATAAATAATGCTCCCAACTCCTCTTGAGTATATGCTGTAAATTTTGCACTTTTACTATCATACACAACAACAATACTTACCCCCATATCCCCTGCCTTATGCCAGCCCCCTACCTCTGCTGCTGAACGGCGCGTTTCCACATCAAGCACCACATAACTTTCGGGAACACTCCCTTGAACAGTTTGCGTCCCCACTTTATGCCTACTATTGGTATCTAGCATGAGTGCCAATGCAGCAGAAAACTCTTGCGTCCCTACTCCTTTATGCATAAGCAGTTGCAATAATTGCTGCGCTCCAAGCTTACTGATGGGCCTATTACCTGAGCCACACTTTGGCGAATGCACACAAGAAGGACAACCATCTTCACAAGTACACGCTTCAATACTTGCCAATGTACTTTTAAAAAGCGTGTCTGCCTGAGTATAGGCTCTGCGACAAAGACCTGAACCACCATGCAAAGCATCATATACAAATACTGCCGGCAACCCCACTTGCGCATGCATAGGCGTAGAAATGCCTCCAAAATCATTGCGGTCAGCCATAACTTGTAACGGTAGCATGGCTATGGCGGCATGCTCAAAGGCATGAATAGCTCCCATAAAATGCATATATGTCTCTTCTAAACGTTGACGTACAACATCAGGAATAATCACCCAAAAACCTTCGGTTTCAAACACTTGCGGCGGAAAATCAAGAGGCGTAATTGTCAAAAGCCTATTACCACGCACGCTTCTTTTTTCATATCCGGTAATATGCTCGGTAATGCGTAATTTACCCCAAAAAATCTTCGTGCACCCCATGGATTTATTTTGGCATATTTCTAATATTTCAGTGCTTTTATGCGTTCGTACACGAGTAAACCATGAAACCTTAGCCTCTTTAGCCTTTATTCTATGTTCAGCAAGGTCAAGATGTGTAATTTCATAACTCTTCCCAGCATGAAGATACACGGCCCCGGGGTGTGTTTCCTTGAGTGCACGCATACCGTCAACTGTGCCAATAACGCGCCCATTTGCATCTTCAATGGAAAAGGTCGTCCCAAGACCACGCATATCCACATGCCTTTGCGGCCTTTTTCTGGCTGCAAGATATTCTGCACCATCAGCACTTTGTAAAAGTAAACCTTGTTGCACTAAATATTGCAAAGAGTGCTGCGCAGATACACTTTGTAACCAGAACTTATCACGATCTGCGGGGCGCAAAGGCATTTCAGCTGCACCGCACTCTATGTGTTTTTGTAAAATAATTTCATTATCAACGTTAATAATAGCATCTTCAGCTGCTCGTTGAAAAAAATCATCTGCATGGCGTATGATATATTGGTCAAGGGCATCCTCTCCTGCCACAAGGATGACGGCAGACTCTTGCTGTGCCCTGCCGACCCGCCCTCCACGCTGTAAGGTAGACATCACAGTACCAGGATAGCCCACTAAAATACATAGATCTAAACCGCCAATGTCTATACCAAGCTCCAACGCCGATGTTGATATAATGGCCAGCAATTCTCCTGAATGCATTTTAGCTTCAATATCGCGCCGCTCCTCAGGTAAAAAGCCTGCCCTATAGGCAGCAATACGGCTTGTATTTTCTTGAGTTTTTTGTGTATCTGCGCCTGCCCAAAGGGCTAAAAGCTCCGTCATACGCCGAGAACGACAATACACTATGGTACGCAAATTTCTCGCCAAGGCTGACTTTAAAAGACCAATGGTGGCGGCACTTGGGCTATCAATGGGATTTAAAAATACAAAATGACGTGGCCCTTGCGGCGCACCGCTTTGCTCAACCACTTGTGGCGCATTTTCTGGGGGCATACCCGTCAGTTGCATACCAAGCTCCTTGGCATTACCCACAGTAGCTGTGCTTAAAATATGACAAGGCCTTACTCCATAACGCTGCGTAATACGATTTAGCCTTTGTAAAAGCTGCGCCATATGCGCCCCAAGAACGCCCCTATATGTATGGGCTTCATCAAGCACCACATATTGTAAACCGGCAAAAAACTCTGTCCATTGTTCATGATGAGGCAAAATACCAAGATGTAACATTTCTGGTGTGGTTATAAGTACCGTTGGCGGTTGCAAACGCAGTTTTTTGCGAAAATGTGGTGTGGTATCTCCATCATAAATACCGATGGAAGGGCGTGCATCCTTAGGCCATGCCAAGGTTAATGCTTCAAAGCTTGCCTTTTGATCTTGCGATAACGCCTTTAAGGGAAAAATATACAGAGCTCGCCATTGCGCATCTTGAACATGACTTTCAAGTACAGGTAAATGATAAATCAAACTCTTACCACTTGCGGTGGGCGTTGCAACAATAACATCCTTACCGCTACGAATATAATCTGTAGCTTGAGCCTGATGCGAAAAAAGATGTTCTATGCCTTTTGCAGCAAGCACCCTTTGTACTGCTTTAGACCAAGGCCGTACCGATGCTGCATAGTTCGCTTTGCTCCCTTCTATAATACGATGGTGGGTAACCTGCGCCCCAAAGGATGAAGCAAGTAAGGCCGCAATATAGGAGCCCACAGCCATTTATTGCACAACTTCCATTATACTTGCGCACACCAGACGCACATCATCAACACTGAGCTTTGCATGTAAGGGTAAGGTAAGAAGCTGAGTATGCAGTTTTTCGGTAATAGGCAGTGAATACTTTCTGCTATTATAATACTTAAACGTGTGTACCGGTGTATAATGTATCCGAACCTCTATACCTTTAGCCTGTAAATATTCTTTTACGGCATCTCGTTGCCCATGCAAGATGCGTATAGAGCATATGTGCGGAATGACAAAGGCATGAGGGTCTTGCTCCAAAAACATAAGCTTGCCCTTTGCAACTAAGGGCCATAGCAATTTTTTATATAATCCATACAGCTCTTGTCTCTGGGGTGCAAACTCTCTGTCTAAACGCTCAAGTTGCACCCTCCCCAAAGCTGCACAAAGATCACTCATATGATATCGCCATCCTTGGTGCGCTACATCTTGAATATTCTTTATAGAATCATGGTGTATACCAAGCATGCGCCCTTGTCGGCACAAAGTTGCTAGTTGCGCATCCTTGCAGACTATGGCGCCGCCTTCGCCACTAGTGATATTTTTTATGCCGTCAAAACTAAAACATGTTACATGCCCAAGGTTTGAATGAGAATCTGTAGTAAGGGGAAATATTGATCCCAGTAGTTTGTCTTTATATTTACAACCAAAAGCATGAGCGGCATCTTCAATAATATGCAAAGAATACTTTTGTGCAAGGGTATAAAGGTCATCAAGCATCCATGGATTGCTGGCATAATACACAGGCATGATAGCAAAGGTGCGCTCAGTAATAGCCTCTTCTGCAGCGCGTACGTCTATACATGCACTGCCTTCATGAATATCATAAAAAATTGGCGTATAATTGGCAGCACTAATGGCCTGAACACTGGCAACAAAGGTTAAGGAAGGCACAAGCACTTCACCATATGTAGGGCGTTTTTGATCGTCAAAGCAATGGGCATTGGCATGAACATTATACTGCAAGTGTAGAGCCTCAAGAGCAAGATGCAAGGCCGCTGTGCCAGAGTTTACCACCACCACTTGCCATGCCTCTACACCAAGATAGTGCGCAAGCTCAGCTTCAAAAAGATGTACTTGCTCTCCCATTCCCATAAAGCCACTTTCTGTGATGACCTTGGCAACAGCATCGGCTTCTGCTTGACCTACAAAGGATGTAGAAAGGCGTATAGATACCTTCATGAAGCACTCCTAGGTTTTAGCAGGCCCATAACGAGCTTCATCTTCTGCACACCATTCAAGCACCTCAGCATGCTCTTTTGCATCTAAATACGAGAGCCATATATCGCGCAATTGAGTATAACAATTAATGCGTAAATCCTTCCAAAGAGGATTGGCCACATCCCAAGGCTTTGGCCCATGAAAGTGTATTATATGTGCTACTTGCGGAGCATCTTCATGATAAGGAGGGCGGTTCCATTTTCCTTCTATACGGGTGATATGCTTACCGAAAAAGTAATTAAGCAATGATTGATCAAGATTGCCGATACGATGCACATTTTGCACGCAAAAGGCTAAGAAGTTATGGATATATTCATATTTACGTAAGCGCTGCAAATTAAAAAGCACCACGCCGCTACTGAATGTCCAAATGGGAAATGGCAAGGGAACCACATAATCCCTTTGGCGCCATGTATACTCTAAGGATTCAAATTCATGAAAAAAGGGTGCTGTAAATTCAGGGGCCATGGCCATATAGGGAGGTTTTTTTTGCAAAAGCTCAGTAATATCTTTATGAAAAAGTACATCTGCATCACAATAAAGTACATAGTCTTCATCCATAAGCTCAGGTACAAGACTGAGTTCAAGCTTCAAAAAGCAGCCGATGCAACGATGAAATTGGGGAGGAATGTGCTCTTTTTGCAATACCGGTGTATAGCGAGCTATGGGTATGTTGTCCTTGGCGAGCTCTTGTAAAATGTGTGCATCGCTACCTGCATATACACAAAGACACGGTATATCACCCATTACATGACGCAAGGAACGTACTGCCACTTGCACAAGGCGCAAAAAGCGCGGGTTGTCATCTATACAAAAAACAATGCGCATGCCATACCTTTTCTACGTTTACTGTTATTCAAGGTCACTGTTTCAGTGGACACTGTTCAAAAAGTTAGGTTGCTAACGATATACCTACCCTTTTTCAGCATATTTTACAGATGCAGGCCAAGGCAAAATCTGCATATCAAGGCTCTGAGCAATTTCATTAAGGGCGTCTTTTGCGGCCCTTGCCCTGTGCGGCGAATATACTATTTTTAAAAGGGCTTCTTGCTTATTCAAAACCGAAAAATACGCTATATGCTCATAAGCCTCAAGTAAAAAACGAAACATACCAACCTTAGCAGGGGCAATGCGCACAAGGCAATAGTCGCTGAGTGTGGCAGGAGCCAGAGCAGGGCCTAGCCGCCGCTTTTTTTTTCTTTTATTCTTCACAGTATTTTGATTTGATAACATATTTTTTCTGCTTATAGTGTATAAGAGTAATGATAATCGAAATGCAACATTCACACAACGCTGCAAACGATTTCTGCGCAGCTATGGCGCAAATTATTCCCCTCAATACAAGCGCCACATGGATTGTTCATTGCCAACCTAAATAACGCAACAAAGCCATGCACCCCATAGCACACGCAATGGTTCCAAAAAAACTACGTGTATACCACGAAATAAAAAGTGATGGAATTGCAGCTAGTAGCGCAGTATTGTTTAGCGTAAGGTTTATCTTTCCTCCGTAATAAAAGATGTCAGGAAAGAGCAAAGCAGCCATCACAGCTACGGGAACAAAGCTTAGCCAATCAAGAGCGCTTTTGGGTAAACTCTCCACAGATAAATACATGAGCGGCACGATGCGTGGAAGAACAGTGACTAGGGTGCAGCCAAGAATAAGCCAAAAAATTTCCATTATCTACTATTCCTTATGATTTTTGGGTGTTTTTGCAAGTATATTTTCTGGCTTCTTTCTTTGTCGAATAAAGCGTAGCTTACTTATAAAGAGCCCCAAGGTTGCGGCTACTATGGTGGCCACAATGACATTCCATTGCCCAAGGCCCATGCTTTTGAGTACAACAGAAGTGCTGCCTGCAAAGATTGCTATAAAAACATGAAGATTATTGCGACATTGAGGTATGAGCAAGGCTAAAAACATGGCTGTGAGTGCATAATCAAGGCCCATGGGGCGCACATCAGTAATGAGTGTTCCAAAAAATACCCCCAAGACGGTACCAAAAACCCATGACATTTGTGTAAGGGTATTACATGTGTACATGGTTACTAATGAACGTTGCCAGCCTTGTTGAAAGGCACTTGCATGCACGCCAAAGGTTTCATCGGTGAGTTGACAGCCAAGCAAAAATCGTTGCCAGCGTTTTGTGCCTTTCATGTAGGTAGACAGTGAAGCAGACATGAGTAAGTGGCGCAAATTCACCACAAAGACAGTAAGAATAACAGAGGCAGCCCCAACGCCGCTACCCCACAAGGAGACAGCTACAAACTGCCCTGAACCGGCAAAAACCATAAGGGACATCAAAATAGCAAAACCAGGACTAAAGCCATTTTTTACGGCTAAAACCCCAAAGGCAAAAGCTACGGGCACATAGCCTAAAACAATGGGAAAACCACGGTGCAACCCCACTTTAATGGCTGTAGAAACAGGTATATTCGTTGTGGAATTTACGGAAGACATAACTAAAACCTCATCTGCACAAATTCTGTATGTGTATAATTTTTTAAGAACTCCCTGTGCAGAGGTAAAGGCACAAAAATGAATTACACAGATGCTGCAGGTATCTTACTTAGTCGATGCTGAAAAACGCATTTCCATGCGTGTTTCAGAAAGGCAAGCCCCAGCAAAGAATTTTTCACTGGGGCTATGCATACATTTAAAAATACTAAAAATAAAAACTAGTCGACGTTGAACAACGCGTTTTCACGTATAGTTCTATTGCAAATAGTTATTCTGTTTTTCCGTGTCAATTATTTAAATAAATATCCATATTTTACGGAAAGACCGTCGGTGCGTTCCACAATTTTAGCTGCAACACCATCCACATCTTCAAGATTTACAACGTCTACCTCTTGGGCAAGCATATATCCAAGATGTGCATCACTTTGGCTAAATACCCACACAAGAGAATATACAGAGCCCACATGAGGGCGATCGGCAAACTCTGCCTTAGTGGTCAACACCAAACGGATTTTAGGCGCATTTTTCTCATTCAGTTGAAAAAGATTGCTGGAATTAAAAACTTCCTTAAGTCTTGTGGAAAGACGTGTTCCAATAGTATCTGTACCTGTGTGCGCCACAGAAATTTGCGTTGAGCGCGCATCAATCTTAGTGGGGGTATTGGCCTGAGGCGCGCCGGCTTTTGCAGCTTCGGCAGCAAGAACATGTATAGGCAAGGCCATAAAACTAAGAATACAAGCAAGGCATAATACACGTGAGATTTTAAACATAGTTTCTTCCTTTTTTATGAACTTACAAAAATTCAACTTCCACATATTTGCATCAATATATACAAGGGAGCACAGCATGGCAATGCCCGCACATAGGAAAAATCCTTTATATAAAACCGCTGCGTAATGAATTGCGCAGAAGTTTTTATACTACGCACACATTACGCGTATATAGTGTTGCATCAATGCATATTAACGTTCAAAATATGTATAGCCGCGCAAACCATCTTCAAAAGCTTGCATGGTTTCGTAGCGTTGTGCTGGAGAGATGAGCCCTGTACGCACCGCATTTTCTGCAGTTGAACGAATATCTTCTAATAAGCGACGCGGATCATACTCCACATAGGCTAAAATATCTGCCACAGAATCACCTCGAATTTCACGCACATACTCATAGCTTCCATCATTATTGATGCGTATGGAAACCACATTGGTGTCGCCTAAAAGATTATGCAAGTCACCAAGAGTTTCTTGATACGCCCCCACAAGAAAAGCACCCAAGTAATACTCTTCTCCATCTTTAAGAGAATGCAGTTCAAGAGTAGGTTTTACTCCTTGAGGGTCAATAAAGCTGTCAATGCGACCATCTGAATCACAGGTCATGTCAGATAAAATTCCCTGACGAGACGGAAATTCATCCAATCGATGAATGGGCATAATAGGAAAGAGCTGATCAATGGCCCAAGAGTCCGGCAAAGATTGAAATACACTAAAATTCACATAATAGGTATCAGCCAATCTTTCATCAATGTCAGCTAAGTCACGCGGAACCTTTTTAAGCTTAGTCTTTTCACTGGCTATGCGCATAATGATAGTCCAAAAAAGCCGCTCGCCTAAGGTGCGTTGGCGTAATGTAATATTACCACCAATGAATTGTTGACGAATTTGATCACGATAATACAGTACGTCGTTATAACATTCTTGCAAATTGCGCTGGGTCATGCCTTGTAAAACTTCGTGCAAATTACGCACAGCTTCAGGCGTATCTTCTGGAAATTCTTCAGGCAAAGACCCTACTTCCATAGTGCGTGTATCAAGCACATTAAAAAGCAATATGGAATAGTAAGCTACAGTGGCGCGGCCTGATTCAGTAACAATATACGGATGCTCAATACCTTGTTCATCCAAAATGGTCATAATGGCTTCTACAACGTCGGTGCAATATTCATCTAAAGTGTAGTTACGACTTGAGACGTAATTGGTATGAGAACCGTCATAATCCACAGCAAGGCCGCCGCCAAGATCAATATAT
>CAYJOQ010000108.1:0-8888 GCA_964371825.1 uncultured Desulfovibrionaceae bacterium | reverse complement strand
GATTTTCGTGCCTTTCCGCTTGGCAGCTATGCTGACAATAGCGGCGCAAACGCCAAAAAGTGGAGTTTGTCATTAGTCTGAAGCTCCCAGCTTGGCTGGGAGCTTTTCTACAGAAAATTCGCATTCCATGGTCTTGTTTCTGATGATTTCTTATTGCTCTTAGCTGCAAAAAATATTTATTTCAATGCTTATTTATTCTTCAGTGTCGACTACACTATGGCATCAAGCAACAAATTATCACGATGTATGACTTCGCAATAATGCGCATTACCTAAAATGGCGGCAACTTCATGCCTTTTAAGTCCCATAATGCGCTTAATCTCTGCATGACTATAATTACTAAGCCCTACCCCTATATGCTTAAAGGGGCGCGCACTATCGCTAGTTTGCGCCACAAGGCTAATGAGAGAACCTTGCGAAAATTCGCCATCTACTTGAATAATGCCGCCAGGCAAAAGACTACTACCAGTTTGCTCTAAGGCATGCACAGCACCGGCATCAAGCACCACTGTGCCACAAGGCTCTGATTGATAGGCCAGCCAAAATTTACGCCTTGAGATGGAATGCGCCTCTGGCCGAACCCATGTGCCTATACTTTCTACGCTGTTTGTCTGTGTACGTGCTGCATCAACAGCCATGGTATATACTTGCCGTACAATATCTTTTTCACGCCCGGGTAAAATAAGCGTAGGCACACCAAGTTGCGCCACACGTTTTGCAGCAAGAAGTTTAGAAAACATTCCGCCGGTACCCACAGCAGTTTTACCGCCACAAAGCGCATCTAAGTCAAGATTACGCACAGACTCAATGCAAGGCATTATTTGGGCATTGGTATGCGTTAAAGGATTGGCGTCTAAAACCCCAGCTGCAGAGGTTAGATTAATAAAAAGATCACCTTCCACAAGGTTCATTAACAGTGATGCTAAGCAATCATTATCGCCAAACTTGAGTTCTCGAACAGAAACCGTATCATTTTCATTCACCACAGGCACAACACCCCACTGCAATAGTTCAGCAAAGGTATTGCGTGCGTGTAAAAATCTTTCACGAGAGCGTAAATCATCTCGTGTAAGTAATACTTGTGCAGTTCCAAGGCCGTGTTCGGCAAAAGCTACATCGTAATGATGCATAAGGCGACACTGCCCCACAGCTGCTGCAGCTTGCTTGGCAGCAAGTCCTGTGGTGTCGGGGTGCCCCTTAGGCATACAGCATTCTTTAAGTGCTGCACGCCCTGCAGCCACAGCACCTGAAGACACAAGCACAACATCACGGTGTTGATCATTGCCCTCTATTTCTTGCCCATTTTTAATAATGGGCAAACGCCGCAAAAAGGCCACTTGATCCACAATATTCTTTATAACCTGCCTATCAAGGCCATTTTCATTGGCAAGCACAGCACTGCCCACCTTAATGATAATGCGTTTAGCACTCAGCAGTTGGTCTCTTTGCTCCAAAATCCAATTCTTTGCCGTAAGCGTTTTCGTATCAGGTGCAAGCATAAACAATCCTTGTGGTATGCTATGTATACGTTATTTTTGCGGTGATTTTGTGTAATTATCCGCGAACGTATTCAACTTCTATGTCTTCAAAGTCTTCTTCTTCCAACTCAACTTCTTTGAGATGCAAGAAGGGAGCGTTAAATTCAAGGGCATCGCGCATTTTCCAAATATGAGAAACCAATTCTTCAATACCTTCACCATCCATGGCAGAAATGAAAAAGATTGCCCTACCGTCGGCTTGAGCTTTAGCTGCTAAAGCCTCACGCATTTCTTCTGTTGCAAGATCCATTTTATTAATAACCTCAACTTGTACACGCTCACTAAGGGCAGCATCAAATTGACTAAGTTCAGCATTAATAAGGTCAAAGCCAGTCCAAGGATCTGTAATATCAATATCTTCTACGCTCAAAATATGCACAATAAAACGTGTGCGCTCCACATGCTTTAAAAAGCGTGTACCTAAGCCTTGCCCAAGGTGCGCCCCTTCTATAAGCCCAGGAATGTCGGCAAGCACCATACGTCGACCAGGATCATATTCATCAATCATTACCCCAAGGTTTGGCACAAGAGTGGTAAAGGGATAGGCGGCAATTTTTGGCCTTGCCGCAGAAACCTTGGATATGAAGGTAGATTTACCGGCATTGGGAAGCCCCACAAGACCAGCGTCGGCCAAAATTTTCAGTTCAAGACGAAGATAGCGTTCTTCACCCATTTCGCCAGGCTGCGAAAATCGTGGGGCGCGCATAGTAGAAGATTTAAAATGCTCATTGCCCTTACCGCCGCGCCCACCTGTGGCTAAAACAAATTCGGCCTCTGGGTCCGTAAGGTCTGCTATAAGCACTTCGCCTTCCGGCGTTTGCTCATAAATAAGCGTACCTTCTGGTAAATATAAAATAAGATGTTCACCTTTTTTACCATTGCACTGGCTGCCCATGCCGGGTTGTCCATTTTGCGCTTCATAATGTTTTTTTAGGCGAAAATCATATAAACTTAAAAGGCGCGTATCTGCACGAACCAGCACGCTACCACCATCGCCGCCATCACCGCCGTCAGGCCCGCCCCTTGGCACATATTTTTCACGTCTAAAAGAAACACAGCCATGTCCGCCTTTTCCGGCGCGTACTGTAATGGTAGCTTCATCTACAAATCTCATAAAATTCTCTTTTGCCCTGTAAATGTGTATGTATATGTGTGTAATGCAATGATGCGAGAAAAGGGCGTGGGGTAATAGGATTCACAAACAACGCAAGCCGCAAGGGGTTCAACTTGAATCCTTTGCGGCAACGTTATTCAATGACTTTGAGGTAACACCTCAAAAAATTTTCTCAGGTTAGTCGTGCTTGAAGGTGCTAAGATGATGCAAAAGCACTCACCTTAAAGCTTACTAAGCTACAGCTTCTACGATGCTAACTCTGGTAAGTACACGACGTTTGCGAACGTATTTTTCATACTTCACTACGCCGTCAATCTTGGCAAAAAGAGTAAAATCTCTGCCCATGCCCACGTTTTGGCCAGGGAAGATGCGTGTGCCAAGCTGACGTACTAAGATGTTGCCGGCCAATACTTTTTGACCGCCAAAACGCTTAACGCCGCGTCTTTGTCCTTCACTATCACGACCGTTGCGTGATGATCCGCCTGCTTTTTTATGTGCCATGACGTATGCTCCTTAAGTCCTTAAGATTAGGCAGAAATGCCAGTAACCTTAATGGTTGTCAGATCTTGACGGTGACCACGCAATTTGCGTGAGTCGTTACGGCGCCAACGTTTGAACACCATAATTTTTTCGCCGCGGCCATGGCTAAGCACTTCGCATTTTACAGAAGCGTTTTCCACATAAGGTGCGCCCACTTTAAAGTTTGCGCCACCAAGCATGAGCACTTTGTCAAAAACAATTTCGCTGCCCACTTCGGCCTTGAGCTGGTCAACTACAATCTTACAGCCTTCTTCTACACGGAATTGTTTTCCGCAGGCTTCAACTATTGCGTACATTATATAACCTCCAAAAAGAGAAAGGAGTATTTGCCTTACTTTATGCCTTTTGTCAAGAGCCTAGGGGCAAAGAAAAAATATTTTTAGTGTTTTGCAATTTTGCATTGGTACTTTGCGACATATTTTTTTATATATATTTTGGTATTTTCATAGCAAAAAAATATGCCAAAAAGTATATTGCATCGCCTTAGCTCCAAAGAGAAAATGCTCTTGCAAAAATTCCTTTCACCGCATTACTATACCAGAGTGTAAAAAATAACAAGTGCATATACGTAAAAAACGCATATACACTTGCAACTATCTAAAAACATAATACTATTTAGCAAAACATTAAAAATCGCGCTGATTACCTACAATGGCACCGGCTAAGGCTCCTGCTCCTGCCCCTGCTAGCGTTCCCCAGCCAAGAGCACCTCCAGATATGGCTGCAATGCCAAGGCCCGCAGCACCGCCAAGCACAGCGCCACTCATGGCCCCCTGACTGGTATTATTCATATTTGTGCAGCCACCGGCTCCTGCCAAAGCAAGTACAAGCATGCTTACAAGTAATATCTTTTTCATAATGACCTCACTTTTTTTCAGCTATCCTTGGCGCTATGATTTCATACCATAATACACCAAATACTGGCCTTTGTAGTTGATCGCTGTTGTTCGCATACCATGCGTCTATGGCATTGACAATACTTTTCCTGTCGCTGCCTTCAAAGGCATGTATCCAATTACGAGGAAAACTTGTCAAAGAACGCACAATACTTTCTTTATCAGTAGGTTTACCCTCTTTTTGCGCTATATGCTCTGCAGTAGCGTATTCAATAGCAATGGCGCATTCTACGCCATAAATAAGCGCCGATTTATCATTCATGGTAGAATGAACCCACACTTGCCCAGTTAATTCATCTAAAATTTTATTTTCTGCAAAGGCTAGCGTTGCTCCTAAGCTCATACATATAAGCAATAACAAGCATACAAAGTGTTTTTTCATCTTTCTCTCCTTATATATTCAATATATATTTCAACAATATACAGCCGACACCGAACAACACATCTTCATGTGCTATTCAGAAAGGCAATTGCCTCCAAATGCCGCTTTGCGGCCGCCAGAAGCAAGTTCTGGCTCATTTTACAGCACGCAACATTTTTCTTACAGAAAAATGTTGTTAGTCAAGACGTGAAAACAGGTGCAATAGCGTCGATAAATTGCCAAAAATCGCATTACATGCTTTGTTTACGGCAATTTTTTTGTGAACTCTTACTGTGTGAGTGCTTGTAATTACAGTGGCTTGCATAGTTTTCCAGTGCTTACTATATAGCTTGCGCTATTCACAAAAAATTGTCAACACGCATACTTGTCTACTGAAAAACAAATACACTTGCTGCAATAAATATTTGTTTAGCACTCCACACTAAAAAACGTTTCCAACGCTGTTATCATGGGCTCTTGCACGTTTTCTTTCCATGCCGGAGGGCAATATATATGCGCATCAGGAAATTCAAGCATGCCATGATGTAAAACAAAAAACTCTTGTGCATGAGCCCCTTTAGGAACTTGGCGTAAACTATAGCGCGTATCATGGCACAAAGCAAAGCCTGCATGAGCTGCATGGGCACGAATTTGATGTCGTGCCCCTTGCTGTATTATACACCCCATAAAATATTTTTCAGATGGGGCAGTATCTTTATGCACAAACCGTAATGATGGATGTTGCATAAGCTTTAGATAATGTTCATGGTGTACTTGGCCAAGAGTCATGAAGGACGTATGACGTATGGCAGGCGCATGTTCATCTGTGATGCGTGTAATTTTTCTTTTATGGGTATCAAGAGCGTGTGTAGCACGATATGCTGTGGGCATTGTTGCCAGCTGCGAGTTTTTTTGCACTAGGGCTACATAGCGTTTACGACAAAGGCCTGCTGCTTCCATAGCTCGCCATTTTTGCACATACGCAGCATTATGCGCCGCTATAATAATACCTGAAGTTTGCGTATCAAGTCTGTTACATAGCAAAGGAACAGTGTCATGATGCGCAAATAACGTTGCCATGTATGCTTCAAGGCTATCTTTTTCATGAGTTTTAGCACGCACAGCAACGCTGGGCATTCCACTTGGCTTATATATAAATGTCCATGGCCCCTTGGCATCAATTATAAAGGGGGCATCTACCCTTTCTTCACACGTACTCTTTGCAATAGCGTCTACAGCATGGGGGACAAATTCTATATGTTGCCCATGTATCACTGCATACCCACAAGGACGTATCTTGCCATCTACCAAGATATTTCCCTTGTGCCAAAGCTCGCGCCTAGCCCGCAGGCTTAGATGCGGAAAAAGAACATCCAATGCCTTATCAAGCCGTTGACCTTCTTGATGTTGCGTAACGTAGGCGCTATGTTTCATACGTTCCTTGCAGCAGAATACATTCGTATTTTTAGGCTTTTTTTGCAAAACGTTGCATAAGAGGACGCAACATATTCGGAAAGAAAAACTTTGCAATCCCAACATATACTATCAAAAAAGCCAAAAAGCTTGTTCCAAGAGCCAAGACATACGGCCAAATTGAAGGCCATTGACTTCCCACAAGCAATATTTTTTCGCTAACAACATAGGCCACAACACCAGCCACAAGGCTAAGGAAGCTCCCTTGCCAAACAATGGTCAAAAGTCCTTCAAAGGCTGCTGCACCTTGTCGCTTATACCACACATACATAATCAACGTAATGTAGGCCACAACTCCTAATAAACTTACCACGGCAATACCCATGGTTCCCCAAGGTAAGCACCAATAGAAAATAGGTAAGCTCACCACAGTGACTACCGTTCCGCAAAGAGCTGGCGTTAATGTATCACCAAGAGAATAAAAGCCGCGCCCAAGAACCATTTGTACACCCCAAAACGGTACAGCCAAAAGCATTAACTGTAACAACGGTGCCGAGGCTATGGTATCGCTATGCGCAAAAGAGCCGCCTTCAAAAATAAATCCCATGGTAGGCACAGCAGTAGCTATCATCCATGCACTCAGTGGCAAAAGAATAGCTGTACTGTTATTCGATGCAGTACGCAACGTAACGGCAAAGACCGCATATTCTTTCTTAGCAGCTAAGGAGGCTAAAAATGGGTACGAAGCAACTGCAACCGCTTGCGCTACCATACCCACAGGAACCTGTGAAATTCGCCGCGCATAACTTAAAAGACTCACGGCCCCTGCATCTAAATATGACCCAAAGATACGAAGAAATTGTTCATTAAGCATAACTACCGATTGTCCCAACATGAGGGGCAAAGCGATGAATAAAAAACGCTTCATTAAAGCATGGCGACCTAAAAAATGTATGGTTACCCCACCGCGAAACACAGCCATATACGGCAAAATAAAAGCACCAAGAGCAGCGCCAAGACTTACGCCATAGCAAAATCCTTCCATTCCTGTGGCAAGCCCTAAATAAGGCATGGCAATACCGCACACAATGATACAACCATTATATATAAGTGGCGTCAACGCCGGCACCACAAATTGCTTGCGTAAAAACAGTATGGCCGAAAAACACGCACCGCTCACAAAGAAAATTTGTGCCGGAACAATAATACGTAAAAAATGCGCCAAACGCTGACTTTGTAAGGCATCAAAGCCAGGCGCTACTATTTTTGCCAAGGGCATAGCAAAGATAAAAGCCAAGATACTTAAAAGACTCACTGCGCTTAAAGCCCACCAGAATATACTTGAAAAAAAGCGCCAAGCGTCAGCTTCATCTTCGGCAAACTTTTGCGAAAGTAAGGGCATGAGAGTTATAGATACATAGCCACCAGCCAAAAGATAGTTAATAAAATCAGGCACCACAAAGGCCGCAAAATACATATCTGCTTCACCAGATGCGCCAAATTGCCACGAAATTACCTTATCGCGTAAAAGCCCCATAAACCGTGACAGCAATATACTGGCACTCATTATAAGTGCCGCCATACCCATGTTTTGTACCTTAGTGAATAATGACATATGAAGTTTGTATACCTTGCAAGATGAGAGTACCAGCATTTTTTTATGGCAAGCTACTGGCAGCAGCACACACGCGCCATGCTACTAGGCTGATTGTACTGTAAGACTCTCAAAAAAAGTTCTCTTCTTGACATATACAATTATCAAAGCTAAGAATTTAGCATTAAATATTTTTTTCGGAGGTCTTTAATGAAAAATGTTTTTCTTGTATTAGCGATGCTTACAATACTTGGTAGTGCATCTGCAGCCTTGGCTAACGGACATGGTGAAAAACCACTTTTACAGTCCTTGGTAGTAGAAGATATTACTCTTAAAAACACTGGTATCAGCCCGGCATTTGACCCTAAGGTTACAGAATATACCATGAATGTAGAGAGTGATATTTATGGAGTTAAAGTAAAAGCAGCTGCTGCTGACGGCACTACTGTCACCATTGACGGGCAAAAAGCCTTACCTGAAGGAACCATCGTAAAGCTTTCGCAAGAGCATAAAGATTATGATGTGGCATATACAAAAAAAATTGATGTAGTAGTATCTAAAGGAGAGGCAAAGCAAACGTATACAGTAAATATTACTAGAGAAAATTACTCTGACGTATATGCTCTTTTCAAAGAAATGAGCTACAAAGATGCAGAAAGTGGTGTTACATTACCCTATATGATCTACGTGCCCAAAAATTATGACAAGAATAAAAAATACCCTCTTGTATTTGCTCTTCACGGCTCTGGACAACGAGGTCAATCCATAGACATGGTACTTAAAAGATATAAAATGGCAACCGTGTGGGCACAAGATTCAGAAAAAGGCAAAAATGAGTGCATTGTCATAGCTCCTCAAGCTGCAACTAAAGAACCCAACGAAAACTGGACAACGCTACAAGAATATAGAAAGGGTGTGAATAAAAGCCCCTATTTACTCATGAAGCATGGCGTTGCCGCATATAACCTCCTTAAAAAATCCCTCGATGAATATTCCATTGATACAAATAGAATATATCTCACAGGTCTTTCTGCAGGTGGTTTTGGAGCCTACACCCTTGCAACCATGTATCCAGAAACCTTTGCAGCCGTATCATTGTCTTGCGGTGGCTTAGATCCTAACATGGCAAGCAAGCTTAAGGGCATGCCTTTATGGATTTTCCATGCCGAAGGCGACCCATTTGTAAAGGTTGAAGAATATTATGATACATCTATTGCCGCCCTTAAAAAGGCTGGCGTTGAGTTTAAAACCACACTTTACGGTAAGGATGTAATATTCACACCCAACGCACACTTCTCTTGGACACCTATGTATACCAGCGAAGAAATGCGTAATTGGACCTTTGCACAATCTAAGAAGAAATAGCATTTTTTTACAGCATTCATAACATAAAATACATACGCTCCTCAAAACTACGTTTTGAGGAGCGTAT
>CAYJOQ010000107.1:0-8902 GCA_964371825.1 uncultured Desulfovibrionaceae bacterium | reverse complement strand
GGCGCAAACGCCACAAAGTGGGGTTTGGCATCAATACGTGGCGCAAAATTTTTCTATAAGAAAAATTTCGTTAGTCGATGCTGAAAAACGCATTTCCATGCGTGTTTCAGAAAGGCACACCCACTCCAAATCCCCTTTTAGGGCCGCCAGAAGCAAGTTCTGGCTTATTTTACGTGGCGCAAAATTTTTCTTACAGAAAAATTTCGTTAGTCGGCACATGAAAAACAGGTGCAATAGTGTCGATAAATTGCCAAAAAGTCGCATTGCATGCTTGGTTTTTGGCAATTTTTCTAGATTAACCCTTGCATTTTAAGTGTACAATTACAGATAGTTGTTTAGTTTTTCAGTGCCGACTATTTATTCTATTGCTATATTTATTCGCCTATGGCTTCATGATAAACGCGCGGTAAAATATACATAAGGCCCACTTGATTTGCTTCCGGAACATATTGTGTTGCTACAATGACATTTCCAAGGTTCCATAAGTAGCCTGTATTGTTTTCCCCTGCTGTTGGAGGCCCAAAGCGTTGTTCCACCATGCTCTGAATGCCTTTAGCTCCTTCTAAATCCTTGACAGGATAATCAATTTTTAAAAAACCAAGGCTTTGTTGGGCCACTCTTGGTGCACTTGGGCTATAACACGCAGCCATTTGTACAGCGCCCGGTACTTTGTTTTGTAAATCATAAACATCACATACAAAATTAACATCTTCTCGATGCGGTTTTAAGCCTGCAAGAGAAAGTGATGCACGCATATTAGACCTTTGAACGCCAGCCTCAAGGCCAAGGTCTACGCCAAAAAGTGTTATTTGTGGAAGTTTGTTTTTATAATGCTCTTTGGCCATGTCTAAAAGCTCTAGTGTTGCGCCCTTATGTCCGCGCATGGCAGCGCCATATAATAAAAGGGTGCTACGCGGAAGATTTTTTTCTACCCCAAGACCTTGGCGGTATAAATGACCAAGCATGGCCAATGCTTCCACATGATGCTGTGTTGCTGCGCGGCTAAACCATGCTGCGGCCTCTTGAGCACTGGGAACAAGGCCTTCGCCACGCTGATAGAGTAAGCCAAGGTGGTATTGTGCCGGGGCGTATCCTTGTTCTGCAGCTCTGCGAAACCATACAGCAGCAGTATCTACATGCCTTGCGGTGCCACGGCCCTCTTCGAGCATGCGGCCCAATTGATACATGGCTTCTGGCTGATTACCATCGGCAGCTTGCCGAAACCATGCTAGGGCCTCTTTGTGGTTGGCCTTTGTTCCTAAGCCTTCATTATAGAGTATGCCAAGGCCGAGCATGGCCCTTGCGTCGCCTTTTTGTGCAAGGCTACGCCAAAGGCGTTGAGCTTTCGCATATGCTTTTTCATCAAAAGCCTTTTGAGCTTCGTTTGCCAACTCGTTACGCGCTTTTTCTGCTTCAATTTCTGCAAGCTTTTCTGCTTCTGCAGCGTGTTGAATGCTTAAACCACCAAGATCAGTAGAAGGAGCTTTTTCTTGCTGTGTGGGAGCTGATTCTGATTGTTGCGGTAATGTGTTGCTATTTTGCGGTGTCATTGTGTTTGGGGGTGGGTCATATGGTGCAGCAACGGTATTAGGAGTTGTTGCTGCAAGCGTTATGGAGCTTGTTAAGATACCTATTGCAATAAATAACGATAATATAGATAATAATTTATACATATTGACTACCTCTTGGGGCATGAATGGTGTAAAAAATCTACTTCCGGTAAGAAGGTTAGGCTTGTATCGGGAACTGTGACATGTCCTTCCCAGTTTTTTATGTGTTCTGTAATAAGAGGAATATGTAATGAAGGTTCAAGTGATGCATAGCTTTCAGCCAATCCATATAGTATACGTGCAAAAAGTATTTCGCCGGGGTGAAGACCGTCGATAAACTCACAAGATACAATTTCTGTTTCAAAAGATAAGGATTCAAGGTAGCTAAAGTTGGTAATGTCAATACCTCGATGGCGTAGGGCCGTGCCTAATGAATGAAATTGTGCATAATTTTCAGAATTTTTAAATATATGTTCACTAACATATGCCGGTAAGGGCAACATGTAAAAGTATACCTGCACACCGCGTGAACGCAAGAGGCAAATTATTTCAGAAAAATAATCTAAGGCGTGATTGGCCTTTAGAAGCTGTTTTCCTTTTTCTGAGAGCGCAGATGTATTTACAGAAAGCTCTAAAGATCCACTTTGTCCTTGCGTTTCCATCGTTTGCGAATCAGGAGAAATGCTTTGCGCATACGGATCTAATGTTGTGAAGGTAGTGAAGGGGTGAGTTCCCTTTTCTAAAGCTTCATATGTTCGCGAAAAATTAGAATCTTGTGTTGCTTTTTGCGCAGTAATAACCCCTGTGGGTAGGTATGCCCCATAGGGAGTAAAACCACTTGAATAGAGCTTTGCAAAAACGCCGTAGGTAGGATAATCATTGGGGGCATATTGCTTTTTTAAGAGCGCAAAAAAATCTTGTACAGACAAAAAGCCAGAAAACATCCAGCTCCAAGGCAAAGCATAGCGTGCTATGCCTGAAGGGGCATGGTGTAAGCGTTGGGCTAAAGGCATGGCTTCGCCGTAAAGGGCTTGGGGGGTATGCGAAATTTTTTGTGGTTCTTCCTTAAAAAACCAATCTAAATCAATACCCACAAGAACGGTCTTGGGAGTGTGCTCAAGAAGCATGGCTCGTATGGTGCTGTGAAGATTTTCTAAGGTATCTGCGGTGCCGCCCATATTGTAAAAAGGCTGTGTAAAATAGCGAGCGCGCATGGCAAGCACTTTTGATGAGCCAATATTGACAATGCTTGGTTTTTGTCTGGCATACACTTGTAATTTATAGGCTCTAAGGTCAAAAGCTAGTGCGGGGTCATAGAGCACAAATTCCCCTTGTCCATGCTTTTCTATGACAGTATCTAGGTCCATTTCGCCATTTTTATATAACCAATAGGCCGCAATGCATATGCCAAGGCTAAGGCTGCAGAGGAGCATTATGCCAAATATTTTGCAAAAGGTGCGTACGAAATGTTTGGTTGAAATGGATGTCATGACTTCAATATATCCTTAATCATCTATTAAAGTTGTGGACGTACAATGTAGGCAAGTATGGACAATACTGCTAAAAAAGCCATGCTATAAGCCCACGTAAGGTTGCAATGCCAGCGTATTATGCTTGTATTTTTTAGCAAAAACTCTTCACTCGTGGGTAAAAACCATATACATATAAGACTTATGCCAAGAAAGCATATGGCAAAATCTTCTTGAACGTATTCATGATAAAAAGGTAAAGGGTGAAATAAAAGTCCTTGCACATATGTTACGTAGCTTTCTATATCAAGGAGAGCTGCAATGAAGGCAAAAGCACTTTCAAGACTGTTGCTACCAATAAAAACGAAAGAAATACATGATACAATAAAGGTTAGTGTATGGGCGAATGTCTTAGTGACGGCAGCGTACGGTGTTTGTATAAATACGTGTTGCATAAATGGGGTTTGCATAAAGGACGTATTTCGCATTTTTTTTATACCCATATGCAAAGCTTGATGCATGCTGAGCATAAGAGCATGCATAAGGCCAAAAAATAGTATAGGAAGGCTTATGCCATACCATAAAGATCCTAGTATCATAGCTAAGTAGAGGTGAGCATATTGGCGTAAGGGGCCAAGATCTTTTCCGCCAAGGGGGGTATAGAGCGTATCACGTACCCAATTGGCCAAGGGAATATTCCAGCGTTGCCAAAAGTCGCGAATATTACGAGCCTTAAACGGTGCGTCAAACATGGCAGGAAGATGTATACCAAGAATGAGCCCCAAACCGCGTGCCATATCTGCAAAGGCAGAAAGAGTAAAATAAAGCTGCAAGATATAACTTAAAAGGCCAAGCCACGCTTCTAAAAAATATATAGGTAAGCCTTGTTCATTGGCTGTAAAAATGGCTGCGCTGCTTGGGGCTAACATATCTGCCAAGAGGCATTTTTTAGCTAAACCAAGCACAAAGAAGCTTATGCCTCGTGCGGCATAAATTGAAGAAAATTCTTTAAGTGTTGTCCATTGTGTCTGCATGTGCTCAGGGCGTACTAACAAGCCGGCAAAAATATGGGGTAATCCTCCAAGAGATAGGGCGTAAGGTATAAAATGCTGGCTATCATCCCTTGCTGTGTAGAGAGTAATAAGGTGGGCGCTTTGCATAAAGGCTAGTGTTCCCAATATGGGGGGCATAAAATGCTCTTTTGGGGTAAACGGCTGTATCAAAGGTATAAAATCTTGCTCCCAAAGGGGAAGCTGTGGGATGATAATAAGCATGCAAGCATTAAATAAAAGTCCTATACCAAGTAGTATGCGTGGATGCATGTAGGGGGGAATGGAGCTATGGCCTTGCTTTGCCTTGCGCAAGAGTAGAGAAAGCATAAAGGTGCAAACAAGCCAGATTATAGCAAAAAAGCATACAGTTAGCCCAAAAAATGTATAGAGAACTCCAGAGGCGCAAAGCAAAAGCCAAGGCAAATTTTGTGGCCAAGTGCGCGACATGGTATTCCATATACACAGGAAGATGGCTAAGAATATGCATAAAAAAACTGGCGAAGAAAAAAGCATATAATTTCTCTATAGTAAAATATGTTGTATTGTAGTGTGTTATATGTATATCTTGCTTATGAGCATGTAGTCAAGGCACGCTTGTGTAAATACCACAGAAGCAAGCGCAAAAAATGTACTTTGCCGTTGCAATAAACCATTGCGTTTTTTAGATGATTATACATGTTGTATGCGCGCATCTTGTGCGCACTCTTATGTTGTTGTACCTTAACTATGTATGTGGCGCAAAGCTGTTCTTGCGTCAAGCCTTCCTCAGTGTTTAAATCAGAAGACAGGCTTTTTAAACAGGCTGATAAACGTTAAAATGCGTAGTATGCTATTTTTATATTGAAATATATTGCATAGTACGGTAGCCCCCATGCAGAGAGGCATAAATCTATGAAAACACTTTCCGTATACTCTATCAGCTTGGGCTGTCCTAAAAATCGTGTGGATACAGAGCATCTTTTGGGATCGTTAGGTATAGAAATCCGCCCTGTACAGCACTTGGGTAGGGCGCAATTGATATTTATTAACACGTGCGGATTTATTTTGCCGGCAGTTGAAGAATCTATACGCACCATATTGGATGCCATTGCACATCTTTCTGGCTTAAAACGACGACCGCTATTGGTTGTTGCGGGCTGTTTTGTAGGTAGATATGGATGGGAAACCTTGGCTAAAGACTTACCGGAAGTAGATCTATGGCTACCTAATGCCAATTTGCCAAAATGGCCCATGCTTGTGGCACAAGCTCTCGGACTTGATACGCAAAAAACTACAGAAGGGCGTTTGATTTCAACCGGTGTAAGTTATGCTTGGCTTAAGGTGAGTGATGGTTGTAGGCATGCATGTTCGTTTTGTACAATTCCTTCCATTCGTGGTAAGCATAGATCTGTGCCCTTAGAGAGTCTTGTACGTGAAGCGCAAGGCTTAGTTGATCAAGGTATTAAGGAGGTTGTGCTAGTTGCGCAAGATGTGAGCGCCTATGGAGAAGACCTTGGTCTTAAGCATGGTTTGCGCACACTTTTAGAACAGCTTATACCCATTAAAGGTCTTGAATGGTTGCGCCTTATGTATCTATACCCTAGGGGTGTAGATGAAGATTTATTACGTTTTATGCAAGAAGTGGGCGCGCCATTGCTGCCATATTTTGATATTCCGCTTCAGCATGCACATGCAGACATTTTGCAACGTATGGGACGCCCCTTTGCTAATGATCCTCGATTTGTAATAGAAAGGGTACGCAAATACTTGCCAGAAGCGGCATTGCGTACTACGTTTATTGTGGGTTTTCCTGGTGAAGAGGAACATCACTTTGCTTCATTGCGCGACTTTGTTGTGGAAGCACGTATGCATCATGTGGGTGTTTTTGCGTATCGTGCAGAAGAGGGCACACCGGCGGCAAGTATGCCAAATCAAGTGCCAGATGCAACCAAAGAATGGCGGCGCGATAGCCTTATGCAAATTCAAGCAGATATTAGTGCTGAAATTATGGAAGGTTACGTGGGTCAAAATCTGTCTATACTTGTTGATGCGGTTCATGACGAATGGCCTGGTTTACATACAGGGCGTGCGTGGTTCCAAGCACCGGAAGTTGACGGTATTACGTATATTAGTGGTGCCAAGGTAAGACCTGGAATACTATTGCAAGCTGATATTGTAGAAAGTACAGACTATGATTTAACTGCCTTGGTGTAGTTTTTTTGTATGTCACATGGTCCCAAGGTGTTATAGGCTGTTTTGCGTGAAAAAATGCTTCATAAATACTACATTTCTTCATTTTGTACTTAATAAGGATTTTCTATGACAAAGAATTCTTCTGCTGGCCTGTGTGGAGCAACTGATTTAGAAAAAACACCTTGGTGGCGACATTTTGAAGGTCGGGACGAACCAGAAATCACCTTTGATGAAAAAGGTTTAGGAGAATATTTAGATGAGGCTGCTGCCGTATATCCTAATCGTAAGGCAGTAATTTTTGAAAATTATTCTTTAAACTATGGGCAGTTAAAAGATAAGGCAGAAGCTTTTGCTGCGGCATTGCGCTTACGCGGAGTGCAAGATGGAGATCGTGTGGCAATTATGCTACCAAATATTCCACAAACCATGATAGCTGTTTGGGGAGTATTAAAAGCAGGGGGCATTGCGGTTATGACTAATCCCCTATACATGGAAAAAGAGCTAACGCATCATTTTCATGAAGCTAATGCACAAGTACTTGTTACAATAGATCTTCTATGGGATAAAATTTATGCCCTCTATGATAAATTGCATTTGCGTTTAAGCATTGTTACGCGTGTTGCTGATGGGTTGGCCTTTCCTTTAAACTACTTACAACCATGGAAAGCCGCACGGCAAGGGCCTTTGCCGCAGGTGCCTTATGATCAAAAAAGTATTGTGTCATGGCGTGATTTTATGAATACCAAGGAACGCTATAGTGCTGTTGTGGATAATCCAAAAACAACTGTAGCTTTTTTGCAATATACTGGCGGCACCACAGGTATTTCAAAGGCGGCAGTTCTTTCGCATCAAAATCTAGTATCTCAAATACAAATTATTCAATATATTATTGGAGCACCAAAAGATAAAGAATTTACTTTTTTATCTATTTTGCCTTTTTTTCATATTTTTGGTTTGGCAGGGAATATTATTTTGCCTGCACTATATGCAGCTGCTTCTATTCCTGTTCCTCGGTATACACCTGGCGACTTGTTACGTACCATACACAAATATCGGCCCAATTTTTTCATAGGTGTTCCTTCTGTATATATTTCGTTGATGCAACAAAAAGACTTACCAAAGTATGATTTAAGTTGTATTGAGCTTTGCATTTCTGGCTCTGCGCCCTTTCCTAAGGAAGCTATGGTGCGTTTTCAAAAACTCACAGGAGCTAAGGTTACAGAAGGGTTGGGCCTTACAGAAACATCACCATGTGTTACCGCAAACCCCATATATGGTTTGCAAAAAATAGGTTCAGTTGGTGTACCCTTACCAGGAACGCAACTACGCATTGTAGATATTGATGACGGTTCTAAGGTTCTTGGCGATGATGCCGTTGGCGAAATTGTTGTGAAAGGACCACAAGTAATGCTTGGTTATTGGAACAGACCAGATGAAACATCCATTACCATACGCGATGGCTGGTTACACACAGGCGATATTGGTTATCGGGACGCTGATGGGTATTATTATATTTCAGATCGTAAAAAAGATATGGTAATTGTGGGTGGGTATAATGTGTTTCCACGTGAGGTAGATGAGGTTTTGTACGAACATCCTGCAGTGACTGAGGCTGTTGTTGTGGGTATTCCGCATCGTTCGCGAGGTGAAGTGCTAAAAGCCTTTGTGGTGGTTAGAGAAGGTGAAGAGCTCTCTTCTGCCGATCTTTCTGCCCATTGCCGTGAAAAACTCGCAAATTATAAAGTTCCTAAGTATTTTGAATTTTGTGAAGCATTGCCAAAAACATTGGTGGGCAAGGTTTTGCGCCGTGTATTGCGTGAAGAAGAGGTGCGTAAATTAGAAGCTTCTGGCAAGCTTAGAGAAGAGACTGTAACAGACTTTGTTGAAGAAGCTCTTGAGGCTCAAAAGGCTAAAGAAAAAGATGCACATTTGCGCATTCAAGCTGAAGAGCTGTTGGCAGAAGCAAAAAAGAAAACAGAAGATATGCTTGCTGAAGCCAAGAAAAAAGCAGAGGAGATGATGAGCGAAGCTAAGTTGCGTGCAGAAAAGCTCATGGATCAGGCAAAAGATGCGGCTATGGATATGGCCAAGGACAGAAAAAAAGACGATTTATTAAAAAAAGAGCACAAAAATAAAGATAAGGAAAAATAAATATATATTTCTTAATAAGCCCTTTGGTATGATATTTATTGTTAAATTTTTTTTTGCGTCATTTTCTTTACGGAAATGGCGCATTTTTACTTGTCTTACCTAAGCATTTTTGATATTCCACCGAGACCCCGAATAGGGAAAATTATTGTTGGAGGCTATGGACATATGGCAAACCAAGAAACCGGACAAGAAGCTGATATCAGCTTTGAAAGTGCTCTTGAAAATTATCTCAGCAACGACTTTGGTGACTTAGAAGAAGGTTCCATCGTTAAGGGCGAAATCGTTCGCATTGGCGAAGATAACGTACTTGTGGACGTAAACTTTAAGTCTGAGGGACAAATCCCCACTGCGGAATTTCGCGACCCATCAGGAAACCTTGTGGTTTCAGTTGGTGACTCTGTGGATGTATTTGTTGTGCGTAAAAATGAAAGCGAAGGAACTATAACTCTTTCCTTTGAAAAAGCCAAAAGAATGCAGCTTTTTGATCAACTCGAAGATGTTCAAGATA
>CAYJOQ010000106.1:0-8985 GCA_964371825.1 uncultured Desulfovibrionaceae bacterium | reverse complement strand
GATGCTGAAAAACGCATTTCCATGCGTGTTTCAGAAAGGCACGTCCACTCCAAATGCCCCTTTAGGGCCGCCAGAAGCAAGTTCTGGCTTATTTTACGTGGCGCAAAATTTTTCTTACAGAAAAATTTCGTTAGTCGGCACTTAAAAAGTAAGTGCGCTAGTGGCAAAAACTTGCCGAAAAAGTCGCATTTCATGCTTGGTTTTTGGCAATTTTTATAGGCCAACCCTTGCACATTAAGTGTGCAATTACAAATAGTTGCTTAGTTTTTTTCAGTACCGACTAAATAAATTTACTCATCCATAAGAGCAGCACGCCTTGCCTCAAAGCCTGCCAATGTCTCTTCAAGCGTTGCCATACAATCCATACACTCTTCAAGGGCTACTTTTACTTCATTAAAGCGTTTTAGCAATTCCGTAGCTCTAGCTCCGCTAGCATACACTTCAGGGTCTGCCAAGGTAGATTCAAGCTCTTCTTGTTCAAGCAAAAGTTTTTCTAGTTCTTGCTCTTTTTTAGCATACGTGTTTTGCACAGGCTTCATTTCTCTATGCAAAGCATTACGCAAATCTGCTTGCTCTCGCTTAATTTTTTTCTGCTCATCTCGCGAAAGCCCCGCTTTTTCACTCACGATGCGACCTTTTTCTTCATGTAAGCTCTTCAGATAATTGCCACGCTCTGCAAGCTGAGCTCTGCGCACTGCATCATATTGCGCAAAACCATTTTCATACATGATTATACCCGTATCAGAAAGGGCCCAAGCTTCTTCTGCAACTTCTGACAAAAGCCAGCGATCGTGCGCAACCATAAGTACTGTACCCTGAAAGGCGTCAAGAGCAGCAATTAATGCTTCGCGACTTTCCAAGTCCAAGTGGTTGGTAGGTTCATCAAGAACCAAGAAATTACAACGGCCAAGGAAAAGCGTTGCAAGGAGCAATCGGCTTTTTTCACCACCGGAAAGAGAGTCAACCTTACGTTCAAAAAATCCTTGCCCCAGAAGAAAAAGCCCAAGCACACTCATAAGCTCTTCTTCTGTCGTTCGCGGATCTGACAGGCGGCGTATTTCACTCAACACCGAGCCTGAACCTTGCAATACTTCCAATTGATGCTGGCTAAAAAAGCCCATGCGCACCAAGGGCCCCATACTCACAACACCACCAGTTTTTTCTAATCTTCCAGCTATCACTTTTAATAGTGTTGATTTTCCGCAACCGTTAGGGCCCACAAGAGCAACCCTTTGCCCGCGAAACAAATTAAAAGATAAGGCCGGCCAAAGTTTTTTACCATCATCAGGGAAGGCAAATTCTACATCCACAACCCCAAGAACTTGCTTTTCGGTGCGTGAAGCTTCAGGCCAACTAAATTGCAAAGAACGACGTTTTTGCTCCGGTTGATAATTTTCCAATTCTTTTTCAATTTTCTTCGCCATTTTCTGGCGTGAACCTGCTTGCCTTGCCTTGGTAGCCTTAGCCCTAAACCTATCTACAAAGGCAATTTTACGCGCCAAGTCATCTTGCAAAGCCTTCGCTTCTCGTTGTCTTTGCACTTCTAATTCTTCTTGCAATGCAAGAAATTGAGTAAAAGTAGCCTTACGAAACATGGGGCGAGACATGCCAAGGTAGAGAATGTGCGTGCCCACAGTATCCATAAACACTTTATCATGTGCCACAAACACCAAAGCACCCTTAAAGTTCATTAAAAAACTTTCAAGCCACTCTACTGCCTCTATATCAAGATGGTTGGTAGGCTCATCAAGCAACAAGACATCTGCCCCTGCAGTGAGCACTCGTGCAAGCTTAGCTCTTTCACGCCAGCCGCCTGAAAGCTGCCCTAGGGGCATGGCCCATTTGCGCTGTGAAAACCCAAGACCAGAAAGTACCGTTTGCGCCCTATGCTCAGGATTATACCCATACACAGCCTCAAGTTCAGCTTGCCTTGCCATAAGCGGCGTTAAGCGAGTGGCATCACCTGAGGCAACAGCAGCTTCCCATTCGGCCCAAAAGTCCTTCCAATCAGGCAAGGCCTCTTGCACATATGACAGTAAGGGTTTTTCTAATGTTTGTGCATCAAGCTCTTGTTCTACATACCCGAGGCGGCACCCTCTTGGCAGCAAAACTCTACCCCCATCAGCCATTTCTACCCCTGCTAAAATGCGTAATAAGGTAGATTTCCCCGTGCCGTTAGATCCGCAAACGCAAAGACGTACGCCAGATTCAATATCAAGGGAAAACGCATCAAAAATACTGCGAGCCCCAAAGGATTTGGATATTTCTTGTAATGTTATTTTCATGTGTATCTTTTTTTTAGGAATGTCTATATGGCAAAATAGTGTCGATTATCTACGTAATTTATACCACAAGAAAAAGAGATATGCGCCACCAGAAACCCCCGTAAGGCTAGCCATAAGCCCCACAATAAAAAACGTTATTTGCCAATTATGCATGAGCTGTTCAAAAGGCACATCAAGGGCAAGCATGGCACTGACTACGGCGCTGTGTACAAATATGGGTGGCCAAAGGCGACCACTGATTTTCACACCTACAAAGCCCAGAAAAAGCGCAAACACTGCACTGGCGCCAAGTCTAAGAAGCGTTATTTGCTCTAGCATTTGTATATTTGTAGCTTTATCAATGGCTGCAGCAGCGCTAAAATGAACAAAAGTATAGAACACAGCGCATAAAAGAAAGAGTACAAAAAGATCAGAAAACCTCATGTAAAGAGCAGAAAAAACCTGTTTCATAGTGATGTATCACACACGTATATCACGCATGATTTTTTAAAAAATCGGCATAGGCTAGGGTTAGGCCTGTTTCAATATCCATGAGCGGCATCCAACCAAGAGCTTGTATTTTTTCAACATTTAATACTTTCCGCGGTGTACCGTCTGGTTTAGTTATATCTGTAACAATACTTCCCGTAAAGCCCACCACCTTAGCAACCAGCTGTGCTAAGCTCAAAATAGTCATATCTTCGCCGCAGCCCACATTAATATGCTCTTCAGCACTATATTTTTGCATTAACAAAATACAAGCCTTTGCAAGATCATCCACATACAAAAATTCTCGCCTTGGAGTGCCTGTTCCCCATATATGCACAGAGTCTTGCTGTGCACACTTTGCTTCATGAAAACGGCGTATAAGCGCCGGAATTACATGGGCATTTTGCGGATGATAATTATCGTTGGGTCCATAGAGATTGGTAGGCATAACGCTTATGGCATCAAAGCCATATTGACGCCTATAGGCTGCACACATTTCAAGGCCAGCTATTTTGGCCACTGCATAGGGTTTATTAGACGGTTCTAACGCTCCTGAAAGCAAATATTCTTCTTTAATAGGCTGCGGACAAGATTTAGGGTAAATGCATGAAGAACCTAAAAAAAGTAATTTTTCTACGCCATTTTTCCACGCATGGTGAATAAGGGCATTTTGCATTTGTAAATTTTCATATATAAATGAGGCAGGTTGCATACTATTGGCATAAATACCCCCCACCTTGGCCGCACAAATGAACGCATACGTGGGCTTTTCAGTGGCATAAAACTGCGCAACAGCATCATGATTACAAAGATCAAGCTCTTGCCGTGTGCGCGTAAGTACACGGCTATAACCTTGCTGGTCAAGAATTCTGCATATGGCAGACCCCACAAGCCCCCTATGCCCAGCTACAAAAATGGGTGCATCTTTTTGCATATTTTTTATTATTTTTACCAACTATACACTTTCTTTACGCCCATACACATCTTCAAAGCGTTCTATATCGTCTTCGCCAAGATAGGTTCCGGATTGAATTTCTATGAGCACAAGTGGAATTTTGCTAGGATTTTTTAATCGATGCTTACGCGTCGCAGGAATATAGGTTGACTCATTTTCAGTTAAGAAAAACGTTGCATCACCATTGGTAATTTCAGCAGTGCCACTTACCACAACCCAATGCTCTGCCCTATGATAATGCATCTGCAAAGAAAGTGCGGAGCCAGGAGTAACAACTATGCGTTTTACTTGAAAACGTTCAGCCACAACTAAACTTTCATAATAACCCCAAGGACGAAATACACGATGATGTAAAACTGATTCTTTACGCCCTTGCGCCTCTAATACATTTACCAAGGTTTTTACATCTTGCGCATGACGACGTGTAGAAACAAGTACAGCATCGGCCGTTTCTACAACCACAAGATCCTCTACACCAAGGGTAGCCACAAGGCGCGTATTAGAATGAATATAAGAATTACGCGTTTTATGCGCAAGCACATCACCATGGCACACATTACCTTGCTCATCATCATGAGCTGCACCCATGGCATAGAATGATTCCCAAGTACCAAGGTCACTCCATTGCACATGCAAGGGCAAGACAACAGCCCCTTCTGTACGCTCCATCACGGCATAATCTATAGATTCTTCAGGGCAGGCACTAAATGTTGTAGGATCTGGACGAATAAAGTCCACATCATGTTTGCGCTGCTCCCATGCATGTTTACATATATCAACCATATCTGGCATAAATCTTTCTAATTCATACAAGTAGGCATCAGCCCTAAACATAAACATGCCACTATTCCATAAATATCCGCCCTCTTCGAGCATTTTTTCTGCTGTTTCGCGATCTGGCTTTTCTGTAAATTTACGCACGTGCCTAACTTCGCAATGAGCCCTTCCTTGCTCATTTTCCTCAGTATCTAAAAGCTCTCCACACTGAATATATCCATATCCGGTATGCGGCGTTTCTGGTGTAATGCCAAAGGTAACAAGGTGACCTGTTTCAGCTGCATGCATAGCCTCTTCCACCGCATCCACAAGAGCATGGTCAGGGGCAAGGGCATGATCGGAAGGGAGTATTAGTAATACGGCATCCGGGTCTGCTTCTCGCGCAGCAAGTGCCACAAGCGCAATGGCCGGAGCTGTGTTTCGTGGTTTTGGCTCAAGGATTATATTGGGGGTGCGACTACCAGGCATTTGCGCCTCTTGCACCATAGCTGCAGCAAAAAAACGATGTTCTTCGTTACAAATAACAATGGGAGCACCAACATTGCGTTCAAAGTGACGCTGAAGAAATTGAATTCTTTGTAAGGTTTGCGCAAAAAGAGAAGGTGTTTCTTTATCATATTCCATAAATTGTTTAGGATAGAGCGTACGCGAAAGAGGCCAAAGGCGCGTTCCGCTTCCTCCGCAAAGAATAACTGGATGTAACATAGACTTTCCCTCAAAAAACGTTTTTTGCAAAACAAGAATCCTGCATTTTGGGCTTGTACATATACTCTAACAAAGCTTACAAAAATGACGAGGCTGGTACGGTAAAAATGCATTTCTTTTAACGCTCTGCCAACATGCCATGAGCGCATAACAAGGTCAAGCAATTGTACTCATTATAACCTACAGGCTCCTTAAGATTCAAAAAAAATTGCCCCTGCACATTTTCAGATATGCAGCTGTTTTTAATATATATTTCACTGAAAAGCACTTTTTCAACAATAAATGTTCATTGCCTACTATAAAAATTAATGCTAATTTGTTCCACGTTTTTCGATATTCAACAGCTCTACACACGTATTTACAAAAAACAAATATACAATACAACTCGTTAGTGCAGCGCTCATAAAACAAAAATCATATACAAGAAGAAATTACGTTTTTGTATTTTTGATTTTTGGACACTTTGACCAAGGTCAACCCTCCCCAAAGCCCTGCACAACTGTCTTTGCAAGGGGTAGTATAAGGAACATATATGACATCCAATGCCCAAGGCCCATACCCTTCAAAAATGCCCAATGATGCACAAGGCACAGCAGAAAATGCAAACAATACTTCTTCCTTACAAGGTCTCATACACGAACCTGAAGAATCTTTGCCGCGCATAACTCTTGCTGAACTGCCCTCCCCTTTGCAAGAAGCTTGCGCTCGAGCAGGGTGGGCATCGCTTATGCCAGTGCAAACCTTGGCCTTGCCCTATTTGTTAGCAAAGCGTGAGCTTATGATTCAATCACGCACCGGTAGTGGAAAAACCGGCACCTATCTTTTACCCCTTGTGGCTCACCTTTGTGCCAAACGCCATGAAGTGCAAGCGCTTGTTCTTGTGCCCACAAGAGAACTTGCCATACAAGTTGAACGCGAAGCGAGTATTCTTTTTGCCGGCACAAACCTTAAAGCAGTAGCCGTATATGGTGGAGTTGGATATCAAAAGCAACTTGAAGCTCTGCGCCAAGGAGCCCAATTGGTAGTTGGTACACCAGGGCGTATTTTAGACCATTTACTACGCCGCTCACTTAACCTTGAAAAACTGCATATGCTCATTTTTGACGAAGCTGACCGCATGCTTTCCATTGGATTTTATCCAGACATGAAGCAAGTGCAAAGTTATTTGCCCAAACATCCGGTAGCTACGTGTCTTTTTTCTGCCACCTATCCTCCACATGTATTACGCCTTGCTGGTGAATTTATGGAATCACCGGCCATGCTTTCGCTTTCACAAGCTCATGTACATGTGGCTGAAGTACAGCATACATATTGTATATGCAAAGCTATGGATAAAGACCGTGCATTGATTCGTCTTTTGGAAATGGAAAACCCAGCTTCAGCCATTATTTTTTGCAATACCAAGGCTACCGTGCATTATGTAACTGAGGTATTAAAAGGCTTTGGCTATAGTGCAGATGAACTTTCTGCTGACCTATCGCAAAACAAACGCGAAAGAGTCTTAAATAAAATACGTACTGGAAGCTTGCGTTTTTTAATTGCCACAGATGTGGCTGCAAGAGGCATTGACATTCCTGAACTTTCCCATGTGTTTCTTTATGAACCGCCAGAAGACCATGAAAGCTATATTCACCGTGCAGGACGCACAGGGCGTGCAGGCGCTGCCGGCACAGTTATTTCCTTAGTAGATGTTATGCAAAAATTAGAGCTTGAGCGCATAGCAAAGCGCTTTTCTATTCCTTTAATAAAACGCGATGCCCCAACAGACATTCAAGTAAGTCAGGCTGTTGGGCAAAGAACCATCACATTACTTGAAGCTCGCCAGCGCAGTTTAACCGGCCTTGAGCAAGAACGTTTGCGTCGATTCATTCCCATTGCACAACACCTTGCAGGAATGCATATTGAAGACGAAGCCACAAAGAATACAACAAGCACTGCACATACGAAAATTCAAGAAGAAAATTCACTTACCTTATTGGCCATGCTTTTAGATACATGCTATCAAGAGAGCCTTGTGCAAGCGCTACCAAGTGTATCGCAACATGCACAAGAAAAATGGCGAGAAGGAACAAAGAAAAATCAAGGAAATGAGAACTCTAGTTCCTCACAAAAGCGTAAAAGCGGCCAAAGAAAAAAACGAACCCACTCACGCCCTACCAAAAAGAGCAATGAACATGGTTATGAATGAAGAACAACTTTCAGTAAGCCCCTCTCAAACGAGCTCAGAGCCTAAACACGCCTATTCTATTGATGAAGTGGTAGCAAATTTTGTAGCCCTGCTCAACGATGCAGACTTTAGCAAAGAATTACGCATGCTTAAAATAGGCACGTTCAATCCTTTACTTAAACGAAGCATGCTTACAGAAATGAAGGGAATTTATACAGCCCTATGGGCCCTTGCTTTACAGCGCTCCTTCCCTGAAACCGCAGAGTGTATTTTTGATAACTTTGTGGACCAATATTGCCAAAACATGTCTTCTCGTGCACACAAACAATTGCATGATAAAATGTATGCCTATAAGGATATGATCTTGCTGCATGGCGATCAAGACTTTAGCCACATAAGCTGGCATTTGTTATCGTTTAGCAAGGTCCCTCAAGACGAAATGAAAGCAGAAGTCTTGCGTTTATCCTTACACTTACGTCAACATTATACCTTTTTATTTGAACGCTTGGTGTAATTTTTATGCATCACATAGTTCCACTAGGAGAACTTGCCTCCTTCCCCTTTAAGGAGCAAGAAAGAGTTATTACTATTGGTAATTTTGACGGCGTACATATGGGCCATCAAGCTTTGCTTGGGCGCACCATTGAAAAAGCCTTACAATATAAACTCACGCCTACAGCTGTAACATTTTGGCCACATCCACTCACAGTTCTTGCAGGTAATCGAGCCCCTGCCTTGCTTATGACCCAAGAAGAACGCACAAGATTGCTTGCATGCCATGGCATTGAACTTACCATAGAGCTTCCCTTCACTCGCGACTTAGCAGCCCTAAGCCCCGAAGATTTTATACAAAAAGTTCTTGTTCCTTTGAAGTGCCGTCAACTTGTTATTGGCTATGACTTTTCTTTAGGTAAGGGGCGCAGCGGCAATTTTGATATTTTACAAGCCCTTGGTGATGCATATCAATTTACCGTGGAACAGCTTTCACCTGTCATTGTTAATGATGCCGTTGTGAGTTCAACGCGTATACGCAACCTTGTACGCAGTGGAGACATGTGGGATATTCACCCCTTACTTGGGCGCTATTATCACCTTGATGGACATGTGGTGCATGGGCATGGGCGTGGCAGTGGGCTTGGATTTCCCACGGCCAATTTAAGTACCAACCATACATTCCTTCCTAAGCAGGGGGTATATGCAACCTGGCTTGTTAATACCGAGCAACAAGCTTTACCGGCTGTTACCAATGTGGGCTTTGTACCTACCTTTGGCAATGATAATCTTTCCATTGAAAGCTTTATCTTAGAGGGTCATCCTAATCTTTATGGGCAAGATATACGCCTTTGCTTTGTGCAACGAATACGCGATGAGCAGTGTTTTGCCAATATTGGTGAATTAAAAAATCGCATTACCAAGGATGTAGAAATTGCCAAGGATATACTCAGCACAGCCCCCCTACCGTAATAAAATATACATTTCAGATACATCTCCTACAAGCTTGCATAGTCCATAATAAACGCCACTATTTTTGTCGATGCTGAAAAACGCATTTCCATGCGTGTTTCAGAAAGGCACGCCTACTCCAAAGCCCCTTTTAGGGCCGCCAGAAGCAAGTTCTGCTTATTTTA
>CAYJOQ010000105.1:0-8996 GCA_964371825.1 uncultured Desulfovibrionaceae bacterium | reverse complement strand
TACCATTTCCTCCAAAACAGGGGTAAGGGATATATTCATCATGCTCTCCTTTCTTACGATATAACAAAATATAACAATCTTTGTTATCAGAGTCAAAGTGAGGCTCCGCACGGTGTAAACAATTTCTCCAATCCAAACTTTTCCGCCACTATGTTATAGGCAAAATCTCACGCCCACAGAGCACCAACCACATCCACTTATCCTGCACATCAAAGCTATCCCCAATAGTATCAAACTAGGTATATGGTAATACCCTCTCTTATATATCCCTTTTATATATTCCATATACCTCATAACAATAACGTGCTTTATACACAGAATACAAGCCATACCCATAAGCAAAGGAGTCTACTTATGTCTAAGCCTATAACCTACACTAACAAACACAATGGTTTACCCATCAACACCAACGAAGAGAGAAAGGAAGGGGTCTATACGGACGTGGTGGATAGGCATCATGCGCATATGGAAGACATGGTGCTAAAGCATTCAAAGGTTATGCAAATACGGTTTGACCTGCGGTATCCTCATGATGGCAGCGTCACTCCAGACCATAAGCATTTACAAGATTTCAACTATAACCTCACCCGTAAGTTGCATAGGGAAAAGCCCATTGGCGGTCACGCGGTAGACCCTAGAATTATCAACGTCAAAGAACAGCACGGTGACAATCAACATCCACATATTCACAACGTGTTACTGGTCAATGGCAATGCCAAACAAAACCCTATGGGCGTGCTTAAGCAAGTTGAAAAGATGTGGGCTACTGCCATTAAGAGTGAGGCTCCTGGTTTAGTAGATCACTGTAACAAGAACGGTGCCAACGGACTGATGGTCAACAGAAATAGCGATAACTTCCAAGAACAGCTCGACGCTTGTTCGTATCAGGCTTCTTATCTGGCTAAGGAAAGGGGTAAGAAGCACAGAGCTAAAGGAACTTGGTTGGCAAGTGGGACTAGAGTACCTAAACAAACAAAAAAATAGTTCTTTTCCCTTCAGAACTATTACTGCAAGCATTTTGTAAAGCAAATAGGTAACGACCAGACGGATCTTGAAAGTAACATTTAAGGCCCGTTTTTTATCATCTTTTAAAAAAATATTCTCATGCAACTACTATTTCCTATAAAAGCTATTCATGTTAATTCAGCGATAAGTTAAAATATAGTTGCTGAATACCCATTTTATCGAGTATAAAACGTGCTCAATAAGCTTGCTTTTACCTTAGCAATAGTTATCATCAGGGCGTACTTTGCATAGTTATCTTCTTGCTTACAAAATTAGAATTAAATAATGCATTTTAAATAAAGGATAATGATTATGAACGCAAACACAATATCCCTTGCACAAGGCTGTCTTTTAGGGCAACTCGTAGGTGATTCCTTGGGTAGTCTTGTAGAGTTCCAAACGCCCAAACAAATCTTACAAAAATACCCTGATGGCGTTCAAGAACTTATTGATGGCGGCACATGGAATACACTTGCTGGTCAACCTACAGATGATTCTGAAATGGCACTTTTACTTGCCCGATTGCTTATTAAAGAAGAGACCTATAATCCAATACATGCCTTACAGGAATATCAATATTGGATAAGTAGCAACCCTTTTGACTGTGGCATGACAATCGCCAAAGGGTTAAGTGGGCAACCAGATGCACAAAGTCAGGCAAACGGAGCCTTAATGCGTATTAGCCCACTTGGTATTTTTGGTGCAAAACATAACCTAAATCAAGTGGCACAATGGGCTATGCAAGATGCAGAGCTGACACATCCCCATCATATTTGTCAGCAAGTAAATGCACTATTTACTATGGCTATTGCTCACGCAATTGCTACAGGTTGTTCACCAAAAGAGCTATATGACAACGTAGGTCAATGGGCCAATAAGCTGTCTGTTGATCCGTTAATTATAGATATTATTAAAAAGTCTTCCACTTCACCACCTAAAGATTATGTGCAACTACAAGGTTGGGTTTTGATAGCCTTCCAAAATGCTCTTTACCAACTTATTAACGCCAAAACTTTAGCTGAGGGTGTAATAAACACAGTTATGCAAGGTGGTGACACAGACACTAACGCCGCTATCTGTGGTGCGTTACTAGGTGCTGTGTATGGTAGAAAAGCAATACCCAGGCAATGGGCTGAGGCTGTGCTAAATTGCCGTCCTAAGGAAAACGAAGTGAACGTAAAACACCCACGACCAGAAGCATTCTGGCCTGTAGATGCTCTTGTTCTAGCTGAAAAACTAGCAAGATAGTTTTTAAAAATAAATTATATCGGACCATTACAACAAATCACTTAAAGGTTCATTTCTAAATGCAACAAGTCGCAAGGTTGCTTTTTCTTGTGCTTGTAATTTTTGTTCATGAGTAGTTTCTTTTTCTAGATGCTGCTTAAGAGGTTCTAAATTTTTGTCAGACTCACCTAAGGCTTCACTGATTAAAAGTAACTCATATGCTTTAACACAATCTTTATCTACGCCATGCCCCTCTGCATATAACAATGCCAAAATTAAAGAAGCCTTACTACTTCCCAAGTTTGAAGCCATTCCAAAATATTTTACGGACAACTCCAGATTGTGAAAATCACTATTTTCAGCAAGAAATAACTCCCCAAGTGCAATTTGAGCATCTACATATCCAGTTTTTGCTGCACATTCAAAATGTCCAATACTTTTCGTAATATTTTTTTCCACACTCCCACCCGCACGATAAAAATTACCTAAACGGTTGTTGGAAAAGGGGTCACCTTGTTGTGCTGCAATTTCGTATAGTTCAATAATTCTTTCATTTTTTTCAGGCGTGTATTGATGATATTCGTAGATAACAGCAAGGTTACGATGTATATTGGGCTCTTTATTACCATTTTCAATTGCGAGTTCGTAATGTTTAGCTGCAAGAACTATATTCTTTTCAACTCCCTCGCCATAAAAATAGATATTTCCTAAAAACATTTGAACTGTATGAACTCCCTTTTCTTCTGCGAGTTCAAAATACTCTTTAGCTTTAGCAAAGTCTTGATCTACACCACCCAATCCATAATAGTAGAAATCACCTAAACTAGCGATTGAAGGTGGGTGTCCCTGCTGCGCAGCGTGTTCATAAAAGACTCTTGCTTTAGTATAGTCTTGTTTCACGCCAATACCTGCAGCATAACAAGCAGCTATACAGTTTTGAGCTTCAGCATTTCCTTGGTGAGCAGCTTTTTCAAACCACGCTAATGCTTTTTTAATATCTACACAAACTCCTTCCCCCCTATAGTAGCAAAAACCTAGATTAAATTGAGCTTCTGCATAACCCAGCACGGCTGACATTTGATAATATTCAATTGCTTTATTATAATTTTGCTCAACGCCCTGTCCAAAGAAAAACAAGTCGCCCAAAAGACACTGCGCTTCGGGCATACCAGCTGATGCGGCTTTTTTATAGTGGTATGCGGCCTTTTCATAATCTCTTTCTACCGAAGCGTCCTTTCCATATCTGATTCCTAGTGTATAATTTGCTTCAGCATGCCCTTGCATTGCGGCACGCTCTAAAAATTCTACACTTTTTGCTATATCTTTAGTGACACCATCGCCTAAAAAATACATAGCTCCTAAGGAAAATTGAGCTGGTGCGTAGTCATATTCAGCTGCCATAGCAAAATAATAGGCAGCCTTTTCCATGTCTTTTTCTGCAGTTTTTCCCTTTTGGTAGTCACGGGCTAATTCGTACATTATTTCTAAAGAATCTGTATATCCTTGCTTTGCAGCCATATTTAAATATTTGAAAGCTTTTGTCTCATCTTTATATTTATCAGCTCTATACAAATGTATTAGACCGAGAGCATGTTGTGCAATATCAACACCTTGTACGGCTGCAAGCTCTAATAGAGCTACAGCTTTATCATCATTTTGCTCAACCCCATCTCCATGCAAAAACACAAGACCTAATTGTGTTTGGGCTATCTTGCTACCTTGTTTCACTGCCATTTGAAGAAATTTAAGAGCCTTTTCAAATTGTGGACCAGCATGATGCACACCATCACTATAAATGCACCAAAGCTCAAGCTGAGCATCAATATTACCATTATTGGCCTTTTTTTCTAATTCAGCAATTTTTTGTTTATCTGTAGAAGACATTACACTTTCCTCATAGCACGCCATACAAGTTTCAAGAATTTTATGCTTCCTCAAAAAAATTATTTTTCTTGTATCTTACTTCAGCAGGTTGATGGATAAATTTACATTCCTTGCCTTTATCATGGGGATAATTTTTATCAATGTAAAGCCTATATATCGTAATTTTATTAGTTCTTAATCGCTTACCTTTTACAGAAAATGGATGAGTAAATTTCGTTATTTTAACCATTTATGTTGTATACCCTTCAAGAGCGTTCATTTGGCCTTTTAGCAATCTCTGGCGTAAGCATATAAAGGCTTACAATCAAGCATTTTCAACATCAAAGAATATTCAATCTTTAAGCATAATTCCAGAAAATACCTTCACTTCCAGCATATTCCCTAACAGCACATTTCTTTATTAGCGGCATGTTAGGCAAACATTATATGCCTTATGACAATATGTTGCATATCCATTGATTCATAAAAAAAAGTATACGTTATTATATAGGGACGTTACCATCGTAGTATTTATATCAACTCTTAACCAAAGGAGATTTATGCCCCATCAAAAATTATCACCGCTCGCCTCTCCGTATGAAGTTAGTGATGCTGCCATGCTTGACTATCTTCACAAAGCGCAAACGCAAGGCGTAGACACATTTCTAGAAGCTCTATCAACAGTGGCAAAGGCAAAAGGTATGGAAAAGATAGCTCAAAGGTCAGGCATTAACAGGGTTAGCCTATACAGAGCGCTTAGAGCAGGAGCTAGCCCTCGCTATGAAACTATCGAGAAAATTCTATTCTCCTTGGGGGTAAGCATGCAACCAACGTTAACAACAAATAATAAGGAATAAAACCATGCAATATCAAAGAAGTGCGTACAATGCGCAGAGCAATTTTATTTTTACAGTTAGGGAAGTTCCCACCCCTCACAATGCTTTAGTAGGAGTTGTTGAAGCAACCATCTGCAATGGTACACAAAGCATAACAGATTTTGGTATTGCTGATGTCAAATCTGCAGGATCAAACAAGCCCGTTGACATTCTACAAAAGGCTCGTGAATTAGCAGAGCATGCTGTCCTACAAAGACAACAGATAGCCCAAGCTGCTTATAGCCCTCAATATTCTCAAAGCTCTAATACAGCTTCACGGCATTCCTTTACAGCAGCCCAAGGCTCGCCAATGGGCAAAGCCAACGGCGGTGGCACTAAGCCGGCTTCACAAAAACAAAAAGAGATGATCGAAGGCAAGTGCAGAGAGAAAGGAATAAATCCTGACGACCTAAGCCAAGAACTATGCCAACGATCTTTAAATGATTTGCGTGGGCAAGATGCTAATATAGTAATTCAACATCTTGTAAATAATTAAATTTTTTGCTGGGTATACAGCGACAAAAAAGCCATCGCCTTTAGGCTTGTTTGCTGTAAAACTGCCATGTTTTTTTAACCTTTAAATTCCATAGGAGTAAATCATGGATACAAATACCTCTCCCTCAACTTCGCTTACCTCAGTTAGCAAGGAAGAGGATGCAGTCAAAACCCTTGAGGCCGCTTTTCCTTCTACAAACCTCTATTGTACTGAAGAACTACAAACGTTTCCGTGCAAGGAAAATGACTATACCGCTGTTGTCAAAACAACCATTAAGATAGGTATGCATGAAATTTCAACCATTGGCACGTATTGCCCTAATGAAAATGTTAAAGAGTCTAGCGACATCATTAATCATGCCATGCTCGCCGCTTCAGAAAATATAAGTACTCTTTTAACAGAAACCATAGGCGTTATGGATATAGTAAAGCCCAAATAGCCAGCGATAATTGTAATACAAACTCTAACTTTTCTCATAAAAGTGTAAAGGGCTACCTGCCATGGGGTAGCCCTTTGATGGTCATATACAAAGTGAAAAAAGACGCTTCAAGAGGATTCATCTTACCTCTCGAAAATGAGACATTTTGCCTATTGAAAGCGCGTAAATACGGAACTTTCAGAGCAATTTTTTCCATAGCACGATTAAGTATCGATAAAGTTATTAAGGCAATAATTTATATCCAAGTACAAAATTTCTCTCAGTAAAGGCCTCGCCACCCTCATGATAATAATATTGGTTTTGATAGCTTATTTCCATCTTCTTCCCGATATGTTGGGCCATGTCATTGCAAAAACTAGCAACGCATATAAGGTAAAGTTCACCCCCTACAGAATCTTTAAATCGAAATATCCCATCAACAGGTGCTTCTGCATTTTCTCCGAGAAATACAGCTGTATCAGTATACATAGGTGCGGGATATGGGTTAGCTATAGAAGCAAGATATGTGGTGCCCTTAGGCGATGTAATATAGACGACCAACAAGTCGGCTCTCTTTGTGGGTACAGAAGGTAATACGTCCCCGCGCCACATGAAGACATCATCCCCTGAACCATTTTTAGGCCTAAACATAGGGCAGCTATGCCCGTTAAAAATATCTAGTGAAGAGTACTGCACGCTCCCCATCTTCTTCATAGCCCAAAAATTCAAGAATTTCTTCCTTGAAGGCGCTTCCTGTCAAAACTGCCTAGCTTACAGATGTATATACGCCTGTAAAAAAACATTGCTTCCGCAAAAGTCACTCGTTTTTTCACCAGCCAGCTCTATGCCGTTGACCATAGCTTGTACCTTCACCATAGCTTCTGGCACATCTTGGCTGGTACAGAGCAAAGAAGCGCCTTGGGTAATACATGTTCCAGAATATGAACACATATTTCCATTAGACGCATTAAAAATCTCTACGATAAGCGAAAACACACTTGCGCCTCTTGTATGGAGCTTATAGTAGCATCACCACCAAAGCCTTCTGCAGCAAAGATGTAAATTCTAAGCTGTATGGTTCCAGCATGGGCATATAAGAAAACAGAGAGTAACAACATGATGATAAAAGATACAGTTTTTATTTATTTGTATTACTTTCTCCCTTTATGATGTTCTCAACCAACCTAATCCTAAAGAGTTGAAATAATATTTCTTAATCACAATAACTAGCTACACAGTGAACTAAAAAAGTCAACAACTTTACTTGCAATTTTACGTACCCCTTTCGCCACAGATTTCACTGCATACTTCACAGCGCCAACAGCTTTCTCCCGTACTTTCTGATATCCCTTTATAAAAGTAGAGCCTATCTTTGATCCCCCCATATAGCCGAGCGCACCACCCACTAAGCCACCTACAGCATTTCCAATGGGGCCAAATATAGTTCCTATGGCAGCACCCAATGCCGCGCCTTTTATACTCGCCATAACGCCAGCAACGGTAGATACCGTTACCTGCTCAGATTTATAAAATCCCTCTTTTACAGTCAGCTCCCCAGTACCAACTTTATACATTATTTTAGCGTTTTCCACAGCGATATTGGCAATATTAGCAAAAGTAGAAGCAGGCGTTCCTTTGGGAATTATTTTTAACAAGTTTTTTTCAGTAGCTATTTTTAATGCTCCAGCCACAGCTACTTTTGCACTTTTATCTGCACCAGAAACAAGAGCATCAGTAACGACTTTTTCTCCATCAATGTGTTTATTATTCATGCTACTCAATATAGCACTTGACACACCCCCCAAGGCAAAACCCATTACACCAGCCTTTCCTGCCTCTTTGCCAAGCCCCATTGCAAGGTCACGCATTTCATACTCATTATAGTCTTTCTTCTGCCACTTACCACTTTGTGCTTCTTCTTGGAGCTCTTTAGCTCGTTCTTTAGATAATGGCTTACTTGTTGTACCGTCAGGAGCTTTCAATACAGTGGTATGTTTTCTTGCAATCTCCTGCTCTTCAGGTATCAGTTTTTGCTGCCCTCGATAATTTCCTTTTTCAAAAGAATCAGCTGTCCTTTGTGAATCTTTACAATACTTTGATTGGTAACGGTTTACAATATTACCATCTTTATCCTTTATGACTATATCAACTGAATTCTTACTATATTGACCATCTTTTGGCTTTAAAACTTCTGCCCTATAATCGCTACCAGTTGATTCTGCTTTAAGATTAAAGGTATTTACATGTTCTTGTTCTGCAATAAAACCATCCAATTGAGGGTTATTATTGATATCTCCAGATTTAGTCATAATGCTATCAAGCATGTCTGTATTAGCTTTTTCAAGCGCGGCATCAAGGTTTTGCAAGTATTTTGCAGCTTCTTGCCCTGTCATATGTGCTGTGCAAGCATTTACTTCTTTAGCAAACCACGATTCTTTGCTGCGCCCCATAGCAAGGGACTTCTCTAGAGATATTTTCTTTTCCTCTTGCACATCAAGCGTTGCTATAATTTCTTGTTTTATATCTACAAGCTCATCTTCAGTTTTTTCAGGAAGTTGTTTTTTCAACTCCATTTCAAGGCATTGTTCTTCAGTAAGATTAGCATTGTCATTGAAAGTCGTCACAATAGACTGTAAACAATCTTGAATATGCTGCGCTTCCGTTTCCCCTATAAGAGGAGCTTCTACTTCTAAAATTTCAACGTTGTCTATATGCTGCTGAGACATTATTTACCCTCTTTTTTACTAGCTAGCTTTATGTCAAATTTCGCCATAGTTTTTTGAATATTTTCAATTTTGTCTTTTAAAGTAACAGAAATTGATTTTGTTTGTTCAATCACTTTAAGTAAATCTTCTGTAGTAATTTGAGCACGCCCCTCAAGGAAAGCTATTTCTATTGTTTCCTTTACTACAGCTTCTAAGTCAGCCCCATTATAGCCTTTTGTTTTTTGAATAATTTTCTTACTGTCAATTTGCTTATTCCACTTCTTCCGCTTCCGTAAGTGGATAGTCATAATTTTATCAATTTCATCATCATTAGGCAGATCAACAAAGAAAATTTCATCAAATCTGCCTTTGCGCAGAAATTCAGGTGGAAGCGAAGAAATATCATT
>CAYJOQ010000104.1:0-9056 GCA_964371825.1 uncultured Desulfovibrionaceae bacterium | reverse complement strand
GGCGTTAGCAAAAGTTTTTCTCTCCTCCCCCACAATATTCTAAGATTCCTCACGTTCTTCTGTTTTCTTTTTTCTTTCGGGCATAGGTGGAATGTAAATGGTGCCGTCTGGCTCTACCATTGAGAGGGCGCGTACGGGGCATGCTTCCATGCATGCGGTAATTTTTTTCCCTTCTTTTTCGCGCCACCCGGCGCACATATCGCAGCGCACGGCAACTTCGCGGCGAGCTCTTTGGGCCATGGTTTCGCCTTCTGCGTCGGGTAGGCCTATGCTTTCAAGAGATATTGCGCCGTATGGACAGACAAAGATGCACATTTTGCATGATGTACATAATTGTACTCGTACGGTGATGCTGTCATTTTTTTCTTGTTGCAGGGCACCTGTAGGGCATACGGCAACACAAGGGGCTGAGGTGCATTGGTGACAGCGCACGGTGGTTTTGAAGTTTTCGCCTTTAACAACGTGCACGCGTGAAACCAGTTCGTCACGGTGTTTCATGGCTTCTTTAAAGCTCATACCGTGGTGAGCGGCAATGCAGGCGATTTCGCAGCGGCGACAGGCTCTACACTTATCGGGGACAACCTGAATATGTTCAGCCATGGTTTATTCCTTATTATTAGCTTTTTCGGCTTCTATGGCGAGCAGGGTGCAGCCGTGCCCGCCGGTGAAATGTATTTGTGTGCCTTGGCAGTTGGGGCAGACAAAGTGTCGTGTATGTAAGACAAAAACATGTGCGCATTGTTGGCATGTAACCTTGAGTGGTTCAATTTCTACGTGCAGTACTGCGCCATGTGCTGGTGTATTTTCTGCAAATAGTTCAAAGCAAGCCTTGAGTGTTTGGGCTTCTATGCAGGCCAGTAAGCCTAGGCTTAGTTTCACGCTTACAATCTGCGAAACGGTATTTTTTTGCGCTTCTTCGTTAATAATGCGTATAAGTCCGGATACTAGGCTTGCTTCGTGCATAATTTAGCGTTCAGTGCATGACACACAAGGATCGATGCTATTTGCTATGAGTGCTACATCAGCGATTTGGCAATCGCGCATCATGACGCCAAGGGCTTCCCAATTCATGTAGGACGGCACACGCCATTTGAGACGTTCTGGTGTATCGGTGCTGTTGGTGCGTAAGTAATAAAATACTTCACCTCTGGGGGCTTCACTGCGGGCGGCCGATTGTCCTGTGGGAATTTGCTTTGGTGGTGTCCAAAGGGGGCCTTCGGGGAGTTTGAGGCAAAGTTGCCTGATGATGCTTATGGATTCAAAGATTTCTTTTAAGCGCACCATGGAGCGTGAATGTACGCACGCACCGTGCTCTAAGATAACGTTAAAATCTACATCATTATAGGCGGCATAGGGCGAGCTTTTACGCACATCATTATTTATGCCGGAACCTCTGGCAACGGGGCCTACAACACCAAGTTTTATGGCATCTTCCTTGGGTAATAGACCAAGACCTTGTGTGCGGGTGAGCACCATTTTATCAGTGGCAAAGATGTCCATGATTTCTTTGCTAAGGTCTTCTACTTTAGCAAGGCTTTTAAGAAGAAATTCGATCAAATTGGCATCAATATCATATTTAACTCCGCCGATGCAGTTGGCGGCAAGATTCATGCGATTGCCATAGACTGTTTCTTTAACATCTTGCATGATTTCACGAACTTCCATCATATGCATGAAGAGTGATTTAAAACCTATGATGTGCGCTTGGATGGCAAGGTTAAACAGGTGCGAAGCTACGCGCTTAATTTCTTCTGCGATAACACGTAGATATTTAGCCCTTGAGCTTATGGGAATTTGCAAAAGATTTTCAACTGCCATGCAGTAGGTAAAGGCATGACTATTAGAGCACAAAGAGCATACACGCTCTGTGAGAGTGACATTTTTTAAAATATTGCGCTGTGTAGCAAGAGCTTCCATGCCGCGATGCACATGGCCTGAGGTTATTTCTACTTTGCGCAGAGTTTCACCTTCAACGGTTAAATGAAAATAAACAGGCTCTTCAAGGGCTACGTGCACTGGGCCAAGGGGGAGGGTAAAGGTATTTTCGCTCATATTACATCTCGCTCTTGTTGTTGGCTACAGAAACATCATTGCCGGCATTGTGACGATCGTTAAGAATGCGTTCCCAAAGGTCTACAGTGCAAGCGCCGTTCATCATGATGGAAAGAGGCACAGCCTCACCCATGATACCTGTGTCTAAATCTTCAGAAAGGAAGAGGCGACGAGGGTTTGGGTGACCTGTTACTTGTATGTCAAAAAGTTCCATCATTTCACGTTCATGCCAGTCCGCATTTTGGAATATGTGAGTAATGGAAGGCACGTCGTGATGTTCTGCATCAAGAAGAACGGTTACGTTAATAATAGTGCCTTGAATTTCAAAATGATAACAGACTTCGTGGATGGGGTCTTGTAAGTGTTCGCGGTTATAGGCCGTTACCATGGCAAGGCGCGCTTTGTGCTGTGCAAGGATATCGGCGGCTCGAAGAATATGTATGGGAAGGGCGAGACGGAACCAATAAAAATTGTTTTGTTCTTCATCTTGGCTGGAACTTTGTCCGGCAAATGCGCTATTTTCTTCGAGAGTATTTCTTGTTAAATCAGAGATTTCTTGTATGAGTTTTGTTGGTTGCATGGAATGTATCCTTGTAGTTACTTTTCTATATTGTTGTCAGTGTTAGCTGTGTTTTGTTGAGAGGCATTTTGTGCGTTTGCAATGGCTTTAAATTTGCCTTCAATGCGTTTGGCATCTTCTACTTGTCTGCATGAAGGGCAAATTTGGATAACGTGTTCGGGATCTATATCTGTATTATGAACATAGATTTTTTTAGCCATTTCAAGGGGGATTTGGCGCATAGTAGCGCCACATTCTACGCAACGGGTATAGGGCACGAATTTTTTTTCAATCCAAGTAAATTTTTGCGACTGTTCATGCGCGTTGTGCCAATCATTACTGAGGGTAATGGCCTTCATGGGGCAAAAATGTCTGCATTGTCCGCAAAGACAGCAGCTATTATGCCACACGCTAAAGTCATAACCTGATTGATCTGAACGCACAGTAATATTTATGGCTCCGGCAGCGCATACATGGCGGCAAATACCGCAGCCCATGCATTTATCAGGGTCAAGGCTGACCTTGCCTCTGAAGCGCTCAGGGGTGAAGGTTTCTCCAAGGGGGAAGGGGTCTGTACTTGGTCCTTGGAGAACGTTTTTAGCAAGAACTTTTAAAAATTTCATACTATGCCTCCAGTCCTAGTTTTTTGAGCCAAATTTGACGAGCCAAAACAACTCCTTCAAGTATGGATTGTGGCCTTGGCGGACAGCCGGGCACATTGACGTCAATGGGAATATATCTGTCAATGGGGCCTTCTATGGAATATCCTTCGCGAAACACACCGCCAGATATGGGGCAAATGCCCACGGCAACGGTAACTTTTGGTTCAGGAATTTCTTCCCATACGCGCAAAACTTTATCTTTTATTTGTGTTGTTAGGGGGCCGGTGATGAGCACAATGTCTGCATGTCTTGGGCTTCCGCAGTATTTGCATCCTAGACGTTCTACATCATAGCGAGGAATGCACGCTGTGGTGGCAAGCTCCACATCACAGCCATTACATGAACCAGCATTGATGCGAAAAAGCCAAGGAGAGCGTACTGAGAGTTTTTTTAAAATATCCACAAGATTCTCCTTAAGCTATTGTAACCATACGAGTATAAGGCTCGCAAGGGCTAGTAGTGTAGGGTATTTAATATAAAAACCAAGGGCCTGATCAATACGAAAACGTCCAGTGGCTGACTTTACAAGGGTGAGGGCAAGGGCCATGAGTAAGAGGCATTTGGCAAAAAACCAAATGAGATTTACGAGGAAGTATTGACCAAGATCTCCCGGAAAAGCTCCAGGGAAGAAAATAGCTACACCAAGGCCAAGTACTACAAAGGTTTTTAAGGCAGAACCAAGTAAAAACATGGCTAATGGTGGGCCACCGTATTCAAGCAAGGGGCCTTCAAGTATTTCTGTTTCTGCTTCCGGAATATCAAAGGGTATAACTCCCATGGTTCCGGGTAAGAATATGAGGTAGGCAAGTAATGCCGGTAGCATAATTGGGTTGATGCCAAGAATACCGCTGTGCTCTTGATAGTGTAAGATGGCGTTTAAAGAAAATTCTGCTCCAACGCCTGTAGCTTTACCAACAAACATGGCCACCGCAAGGAGAATGGCAAGTAAGGGTATTTCATAGGCAAGCATCATGAGCATTTCTCGTGAAAAGCCAAGGGCGCCATATGGGGAAGATGATGCCGTAGCCCCTATCATGAGCGCAATGGCTGGTATGGGTAAGAGGTAAAAAATAACCAATAAGTCACCCATGTTGTTTAGGCCGTCATAGATGCCGCTGATGGGAATAAAGGCTGCACATACTGCCATGCCCACAAAACCTATGACAGGTGCGGCTAAAAATGCTGTGCGGTGCGCAGTTTCGGGAATGAGTGTTTCCTTCGTGAGTAGTTTGGCAATGTCAAGAGCAGGTTGTATCAGAGGCGGGCCTACTCGTCGTTGCAAACGTGCTTCCATGCGTCTATCAAGACCCTTTAAAAACATCCCAAGGGCAAGAGCAAAGATGCCACCTGGAAAAATGCACATATGGAATATGGCTATAAGAGTGTCAAACATGTTCTAATTCTCCTTTTTTCCATTATGTGCGCGAGGTTTACAAAGGGCAGGCATAAAGCTTTCTCGCCAAAACGTTATCAAACCACCATATACACTACTTGGTTGCATACGACTTGTGGCATCTTCTGGAGAAAGACCGCAAGAGTGTACAGGTGTTATACGGCAATTTTTATTTACAAAGTAGAGCAATCCTTTATAGGCAGCAACAAAGGCTATAGCCATCATTACAAACATATTGGTTGCATTCCATGCTGCAGGGCCTGATTGTACGCCGCTAAGTCCCACATGTAGTGTTTGCAAACCATACTCATTAAGGATGCCATTAATGGGGTAGAGCATAAGCCCAGGGAAAAGTCCTAAGAGCACACAACCAATGGCAAGAATTGTCATGGGGATGCGCATGGTTGTTGGTGCATCGTGAACATGGCTAAGTTCTTCCATGTTCTTAGGTGTTTGACCCATAAATGCTGTGTGTAAAAACTTGGCAATATAGGCAAGGGTAATAACACTGCCAATCAGCGATAGTAAGGCAAGGAAGGGCTGGTTGGCTTCCATAAGGGCATGATAAATAATCCATTTGGATGTAAATCCGCTAGTGGGTGGAATGCCCACCACTGAAAGGCCGGCAATGGTAAACATACTTAAGGTAAAGGGCATACGGTGGCCTATGCCGCCAAGGTCGTGTAAGTTGTCCTTATGGCTTTGGAACATAAGCACACCGCACATAAGAAAAAGTAAATCTTTAAAGAATACATGGTTAATAACATGTAAAAGACCGCCAGCATACCCAAGGCTTGTGCCCACGGCAATGGCAAGCACCATATAACCAATTTGGCTCACCGTAGAGTAGATGAAAATTAACTTTAGATTACTGCTCATGAGGGCTTGGGTTGCTGCCATGACAAGAGTAATAGCACCTATCCACATAGTCAGCACCTGTACAGTGTGTATTTGCGTTGGTGTAATGGCATGCAGCAGAGTGAGCCCACCGCCGATAATGATGAAGAGCTTCATAAGCCCTAGCAAAGCACTTTTTAACAATACTGAAGATATGAAGCCAGATACAGGCGTAGGTGCAAGGGCTGGGTGCATTTGCCAGTCAATACGAAAGGGTAATTGGGCAGCCTTCATGATAAAACCTAAGGCGAGAAGCGCATAACCGGCAAAGCTTGTAAGGGATGTTGCCGAAGGGAGATAGCCTTGCGCTGTAACGGTAAGGCTCAACGATGTGTATGCTCCAAGGATACATACCCCAAGGAATATGCAACCGGCTCCTGCAAGGTTAAAGAGAAAATATTTGAAGGCTTCTGCAAGACTTTCCTTGGTACCTTCATGGGCAATAGTAAAATATAAAGCCCAAGAGCTCATGATTTCCCAAAAGAGGAAGAAGCTAAAGAGATTTTTAGCTGATGCCAACCCTAAAAGCCCAGCACACATGGCACAGAAAAAAGCATAAAAGCGCCATTGTGTGTGACTGTGCTCCATATATCCAATGGCATAGAGCATATTTAATGCGCCGATGAGCGGGACTATGATGGCAAAGCCAAAGGAGAGCTTGTCCATATCTTGCCCAAAAATGAGCACAAGCACAGTCGTTAAAAGTAGCACGCCCACAGCACAGCGTCCGGCAATAATGCGTTCGTTTTTATATATGAGGGGCAGTATTGCACCAAGCATAGGTATGAGCACATAGATGGGCCATGATACGTGCACGCTGGCAAGGGTTGCGTCCATGGCAGCAGAGCTGAGAAAGAATTGCCCGGCAGCTTGGCATATGAGGCCAAGGCTAAGGTTGGGGTAAAGGCCGAGGATGACGGTAAGCCCTGTAAGTACCATTAGGGCCATTGCCATGGGGCCTTCTTCTTTTAACGTAAGTGAGGCTAAGGGCATATTGGGTGACACCTTTTCAAAAATTAAGGTGCGTAAAATACGTGTGTAATAGACGGCGCCCACCAAGGAGCCGGCAATAATTAATGCTGCCATGAGCCAATGTCCTGAGCTTATGGCGGCTTGTATCATAAGATATTTGCCAACAAAACCTGCAAATGGGGGAAGCCCCATAATGGCCACAAGTCCCACTGCCATACAACCTACAGTAATGGGCATTTGCGTGCCAAGACCTTGTAAGTCTTTAAGATTGCGGCTGCCTGTGCGCAAGATAAGTGCACCGGCACCCAAGAAGAGTAAATCTTTCATGATGGCATGGTTGATAACATGCGTTAATGCGCCTACTGTAGCAAGGTAGGTGCCAAGGCCAAGCACAAGCACTATTTCGCCAATTTGGCCTAAGGTAGAATAGGCCAGCAAGCGCTTAATATCTTCTTGGCGCAGCGCCATGACCTCTCCAAAAATGAGTGTGATACCACCAAGAAAGCTTAAATAGTATCCAATCCACGGTAAGGCTGAATTGTCAGAAAAACCACCTTGCCCTGTCATTTGTAGGCTGGCTCCACCAGCTTGGCCTAACAAAATCATAATAATACCAAAAATGCCAAGTTTGGTAATAATGCCCGATAAGGGGCCAGATACAGAAGAAGGGGCAGCAGGATGCGCATCAGGTAACCATGCATGCAAAGGCACAAGACCGGCCTTAACAGCAAAACCTGTAAGGGCGAGCATGAGGGCGATTTTTAATGTGGTTGGTGTCATGCCATAGCTTGTGTTGGCTATGGCAGCAAAGGCTGTGGATTCAGAACCAAGCAGGGCTAAACCTGGTAGCATGAGCAAGGCTCCACCAGCGCACATAAGGTAGTATTTATTACCAGCATCAAGCACGGTTTTCCCTTGTGCACCCGTTCTTTCATGCACAACAAGAAAGAAGGAAGCAAAGGTCATAAGTTCCCAATATCCATAAAAAGCAGCAAGGTCAGGGCTTGTTACAATGCCTATTAGAGACGCAAATGTGAGCAATAAGAAGAAATAATAGCTGTGCAATCTGTGTCCATGAGCCATATAGCCTATGGAATAGAGCGTAACGATACAGCCCATGCCGGAAATAAGTACGGCAAAAAGCCTAGCCATGGGGCTTATATCCCCGAAAAAGAGTGCACAGACAAAGGCCACAAGCATAATGCCAAGGGCCATTTTTTCTCTATATTCTGGTCTCTTGGTGCCTATTATTGCGGTGATAAAGCTTCCACAAAAAAGTACCACAAAGGCCATATGTACTGAGGTGTGTTGTAATTGTGCCCCTGTGATACTGGCAAACATTTGTGTTAGGGGGGTGCGCATAAAGCCACATAGGAGCACTGCTATGGCAAAGATTATAGCACAGGTGCCTATGTGTCCTTTACAGAAACAGCTTTTTGGGGTTTCTTGCAAATGATCATTGTGTACATCTGATGTATTTTCTAAATATACTTTACGCACAACAGTAATGTGCAAATATACAAAAAAAGTAGTACAGGCTGCCACGAGTATGAGTATGGGAATGTACCCAAAAAAGTTTGCGTTAATAATGCCTTGCGTGGCAAAAAAACGTCCTTCGGGCACAAGAAAGGGAGAGCCCCCTATCGAGGCTAAAAGCCCTAGAGCAAAAAGTGCTGCGGCCTTGGTATTTTTGGCTGCGGCTTTTTGTATGTATATGGCATTATGCTTTGGAATATTTTCATCAACATAGGTTTTACACAAGGCTGTAAGTGATGTGTAGGCAAGGCCTCTGCTTGCAAGCTGAAAAAGCACAAAGAGCAAGGCACCTGTAGCAGCAATGGGTATTCCTGAAGCCAAGGCCATAATGGCAAAGGCGCCATCGGCCAATGCTCCCCAAAGAAGAAGTTTTTGATAATGTTCTCGATCTACATACGCTTTAAACGTTGCAAACAAAAGGAGCACTGTGGCACATATAAATACTGTATATATGCCAGGTGTGCCAGAAAGAGCTTGTGTCATAATGCGCCCCGTGTGCGTGTGCAGATAATATATTTGCACACAGTAATTTTTTAAGTTTATGCATGAAACTGCCTCATGAATTAGCAAAGCAAGCTACGTGCATGTAGAAGCCATATGAGGGAATTTTATGCAAATTCACGACAGGATAAGTAAATCACTTGTGGAAAGGCAAGAATTAAATTGAAGAATTTAAAAAAAAATGCTAACATTGTGAAAAAAATAATTTTTCTTGTTTGACTACTCATACAAACCTAAGGTTTTGTCGTGGTGCTTCGCTTACATTTTTTCATGCCAGTAGAGTTTGCAAGCAGAGGTCTCAATGTAGGGAAATCTCCAAACATTCCCAAACTCAATGGCACATCCTGCTGATAAAAGTAAGAAGCCTATGCGACTTCTACAGGGTTCACGTTATGCGTTTTTCATACACTGAGAGTCCTGCATAATTATTCGATGCTGAAAAACGCATTTCCATGCGTGTTTCAGAAAGGCACGCCCACTCCAA
>CAYJOQ010000103.1:0-9207 GCA_964371825.1 uncultured Desulfovibrionaceae bacterium | reverse complement strand
ATTGCGCTTACTCTTGATTTTTGGTCGCAATGGCTAGCGCCAGTGCTCCAAAAAATTCCGCACAATGAATTGTGCAGGAGTCTTGATTTTGTAAAAAATTACTAGTTTATAACTAAAGTGCACTAAAAACATAACCAAAAAAAGAGCATAAAATGCGCATATTCTTAGTAGAAGATGATGAAATTATTGGTGACGGTCTTGTTGTAGGGCTTGAAAAACAAGGTTTTACTGTAGATTGGCTGCAAGATGGAACTATAGCAAAAGATTCTTTGCAAGCCTCTCACGATGCAGTGATTTTAGACCTCACCTTACCAGGAATGGACGGGCTTGAATTGCTACAATATTGGCGTGCACAAGGAAATGTTGTGCCAATCCTCATTTTAACGGCACGAGGAAATGTTACTCAGCGTGTGGAAGGCCTTAATCTTGGAGCTGATGACTATTTAGCAAAGCCCTTTGCATTACAAGAGGTAGTGGCAAGGCTACGAGCTTTGCAAAGGCGTCAAACAGGGCAGGCACATGTTCTTTTGCGCTACGGAGAAGTGTCTTTTGATCCGCAAAAACGTGTAGTATATAAAGGGGATGCCCCCATACATGTTTCGCCAAAAGCCATGATTTTATTGGAAGTTTTTTTGAATAATGCCGATGCTGTGCTTTCAAAGGCTGTGCTTGAAGAAAAACTCTATGGCTGGAATGATGAGGTGAGCAGCAATACCATTGAAGTGCATGTGCATCACTTGCGCACAAAATTTGGCAGTAATTTTATTAAAACCGTTCATGGCATTGGCTATACGCTAGGTAAGCAATATGAAGATAGGTAATAATGTTAAGCAAAAAATAGCTAACGCGCCGTTAACTATACGGTTATTGATGTTTTTTTCTGTATTTGCACTGTGTGTGTGGTGTGTTTCAGGGGTATTGTCTTGGTACAGCGGTGCAAAATATAGTAGAAAATATTTTGACGCACAAATGCTTCTTTTTGCTAATACCTTGGCAACATTAGAACTAAATCCACAAGTGCGCATCTTGCCAAACTCAGAAACGATTAAGCGTAGCAATGGTAAAAAAATTACCATTGAAGATGATGCCTTAGCCTATGCTATTTTTACGGTTAATGGTGATCTTTTACTCAGTGATGATGAACATGGTGCAGAATTTGAATTTACGCATAAGCGAGGATTTTTTAAAGACAAGGTAGATGATGATACTTGGCGCATGCTTTGGATTACATCACCCGACGCAACGCGAGTGGTAGGTGTTGGGCAAGAGCTAGAATATCAGCAAAATATGGTTTTTGAAATGTTGCAAGAGCAGTTAGTTCCATGGCTTGTGAGTTTACCATTTTTACTCTTAGGTTTCGGCTGGTTATTGTTTACAGAGTTGCGTCCTTTGCGCTCTCTTGCACAAAACCTTACTACTCGTGACCCGCAAGATACGCGCCCGTTATCCACAGAAAATGTAGCACCGGAAGTTGCTCCCCTTGTGCATGCATTAAATGCCCTTTTTATGCGCACGGCAGAGGTATTAGAAAGGGAGCATGCCTTTGTTTCCAATGCAGCCCATGAGTTACGAACACCCTTAGCAGGGCTTCAAGTGCAAGCAGAGGTTATAAGTATGTGTGCTCAAGATAGTGTAGCCAGAGATCATGCCTTACAAAAGCTTTTAAAAGGTACCGCCCGCTGTGCACACTTAGTTGAACAATTATTGTTACTTTCAAGCCTTGAAGCTTCTAAGGGCAATAGGCGTGAAGATATGCAGCTTGCAAAAGAAATGTTTGATTTTAAGATGCTTTTAGAAAATGCTTTGCAAGAAGGGCAAGATGCTGGTGCAGAAAAAAATATTACTTGTCAATTGCATATTGCTACTCAAAAAACTCGCAGCGAAGGGTATGGCACACTTTGGGCTATAGCTTTACGTAATATTATGGATAATGCCATTCGCTATACTCCTAGCGGTGGGCATGTGTTTATATGCTTTAACGAATATGTAGATGGTTGTGAACTCATATTGCAAAATAATGCTAAGCACATACCTGGGGATATTTTGCATAAATTGGGGCAACGCTTTTATCGACCTGCCGGGCAAAAAGAGCAAGGTAGTGGCCTTGGTCTTGCTATAGTTGAGCACATATGCACCTTGCACGGGGCCACTGTATTGTTTGAAAATGTGCACATGCACACAGGTATTGCTACTTCAGATCAAGGAATACAAATGTTAGAAGGGGTGCAAGTGCGTATTAGAAATATACATTGCAGTTGAAAATCAAGAGTTATAGCCTAACAATATACTCAAAAAATAGAATTTCTACTTGTGTTTGGCCTTTTTTTGCATAATTTTTACTGTGTGTAGCTCATTGAAAGTTGCTTTTTGTGCATCGCCAACGCAACTTGGTCATATTTTGCCTCTAGACAAAGGGGATTGTCGTGTATATATTGCCATGTTGCTAATAAACTTGTTTTGGTGGCTTTAGGCTGCCCATAAAGGAGTCCCTCGTGGAATATACTGTTGAAGACCTCTCCCCTGTGAAAAAAAAGGTGCATATTACTGTGGATGCTAAGGAAGTTGAAGCTGCCATTATGGCTGCTGTAGCTTTATATCGTTCGTCCGTACAATTGGACGGCTTTCGCAAGGGCAAGGTTCCTGCTTCGGTAATTGAAAGTCGTTTTCGCGATAAGATTTACGAAGAGGCAAAACAAGACCTTGTAAACGTACATATTAATAATGTGGTGCAAGAGCTTGGCGTATCGCCTGTTTCTGGCATCGATTTTGATGGTAAGGGTCTTGAGCGTGATGAGGCGTTTGTATACAGCATTAGCTTTGAAGTATTGCCAACCTTTGATCTTCCTCCTTATGAAGGCATGGAAATTGAACAAGAAAAGGCCGTGGTAACTGATGCTGAAGTGGAGGAGTTCATTGAGCGAATCCGTAAAGATCGCGCTACTCTTGAAGTTGCACAAGGCAATGGGCCAGCCGTTGACGGACAAGTGGCCGATATAGATTTTGCCGCCTTTGAAAATGGTGAACCCTTAGAGGGCATCAGTTCGCAAAATTTCCAAATGAATCTTGGTGAAGGCCAAGCGCTTGAAGATTTTGAAAAACTTGTAAAAAGTACAGCCCTTGGTGAAACCAAGGAAGGCGATGTAACCTTCCCTGAAGATTTCTTGGCTCCTGACTTAGCAGGAAAGACCATTACCATGAAGGTTACAGTGCACGCCATTAAAGAACGCAAGTTGCCTGAGCTTAATGATGAGCTTGCTAAATCTATGGGGCAAGAAAACCTTGAAGCCTTACGCAATGCTTTTGTTGATAGTTATACTAAGAGCCGCAACAACTTGCATAAGGGCACAGCGCAAAAACAACTTTTAGATTCACTTTTGAAAATGGTTGAATTTGACTTGCCTGAATCTATGGTAGAAACACACACACGCTCCTTACTTGCTGAGCGTCAATCTAAGCTTGAAAGTCAAGGCAAAAGCCTTGCTTCCCTTGGCAAGAGCTTAGAAGAGCTTACTGCAGAAATGCGTGAAGAGGCTGAAAAAATCACTCGTGCACAAGTATTTCTTATGACCGCCGGTAAAAAAGAAAACGTAGAAGTGCAAGAGCAAGAAGTTGATATGGCCATTTATCAAATGGCACAACGCAGCGGACAAGATTTTAAACAATTACGCGATGATTATATTCGCTCTAATGCAATCTTTACCTTGCGCGATCGCATCATGGCCGATAAAGCCATGGAAGCTATCTATGGTAAGGCTAAAGTTGTGGAAGTGGAAGGCAAAGCTGCCCCCACAGCCTAACATAGAGCAACACAAATATATATCATCTGCATATTGTTATGCAGACACTTCCCCGCAGCAATTTTTTCTGGTAGAGTAGAGTTTGTAAAACTTTTGATTGGTGCGGGGAAGTTTCCCATTATACAGCCTTTGTGTAATTTCACCACATAAGGGTATTAAGAGCGTTGATGAACATCAATGTTTGCTCTCTCGAGAGTGTTGACAAAGTCAGCACGACCGAAATAGTGATTTTTTGTGCCTTTGCCTCTGTACGGCACAATTGTAATAAGGCAAATTTCATATTTTTACACAAAAAAACCATATGTAGAAATAATTGTGCAGAGGCCTCATTATAGGGTAAGTTTTTTAAGGAGTACGTCATGGTTGGCATTCCAATGGTTGTAGAAACCACCGGTCGCACTGAGCGCGCTTATGACATTTATTCACGTTTATTAAAAGATCGTATTGTGCTGTTAGGCACAGAAGTTAATGCACATGTAGCTTCGCTCATTTGCGCTCAATTACTTTTTTTAGAGTCACAAGACCCTGAAAAAGAAATTAATATATATATTAACTCTCCTGGCGGCTCTGTTACGGCAGGCCTTGCCATATATGATACCATGCGGTATATAACCTGCCCTATAACTACTGTGTGTATGGGGCAAGCTGCCAGCATGGGGGCATTTTTACTTTCTGCTGGTGAAAAGGGTATGCGTTTTTCCTTGCCTAATAGTCAAATTATGATTCATCAGCCCTTGGCGGGATATCGTGGGCAAGTTACTGATATTGATATTCATGCACGTGAATCCTTGCGTATCAAAAAACGTCTTAATGAGCTTCTTGCAGACCATACGGGACAATCTGTTAAAAAAGTTGAGCAAGCAACTGAGCGTGATCATTTTTTAACCCCTGAAGAAGCGTTAAAGTTTGGTATTATTGATAGAATATTGGTGTCGCGCGCTGATCTTATACAAAATAAAGAAGAAGATGCATAAAGGTAGAAGGCACAACCATTGCCTTTTGCCAAAAAAGTAAGAAATTTTATGCAAAAAAAGGCTTTAGCTCTGGTCTTTTTAAAAACAAAGCCTATGTATTGTAAGGCGTGTACGCAAGTGCAAAAAAATGTAGACAAAAAACTAGGGTTTGATGTCGTAAGGAAATAGACATGAGTAAGAAAAATCCACCAACACATGAAGAAAATATTTGTTGTTCTTTTTGTGATAAGAGTGAATATGCCGTCAAAAATTTGATTGTTCAAGGTGATGTACGTATATGCAATGAGTGCATTACCATTTGCAATGAAATTATTGCACAGCAAAATATGGTTGAAGTGCTTGATGAAGGTAAGTTGCTTTCACCCATGGAAATTAAAGAACGCCTTGATGAGTATGTTATTGGCCAAACTGAGGCTAAAAAAATACTTTCTGTGGCTGTGCATAATCACTATAAACGTGTTTTTTATGCAGATGCCATTGGTGATGAGGTGGAACTTGAAAAAAGCAATATTCTCTTGGTGGGCCCTTCAGGTAGTGGCAAAACCTTATTGGCAAAAACTTTGGCAAGGGTTTTAAAAGTTCCTTTTGCTATTGCTGATGCAACCACATTAACTGAGGCCGGTTATGTGGGTGAAGATGTAGAAAATATTCTTGTACAGCTTTTGCAAAATGCAGATTATAATATAGAAGCTGCCAGCAAGGGCATTATCTATGTGGATGAAATTGACAAAATTTCACGCAAGGGTGATGGACCTTCCATAACGCGCGATGTGTCGGGCGAAGGCGTGCAGCAGGCATTATTAAAAATAATTGAAGGCACCGAAGCCAATATTCCTCCAAAGGGCGGGCGTAAACATCCACAGCAAGAGTTTATTCGTATGGATACCAGCAATATTCTCTTTATTGTGGGCGGCGCTTTTGTGGGCCTTGATAAAATAGTAAGCTCACGTATGAGCGGTGGCTCCATGGGCTTTGGCGGTAAAGGGCGAGTAAAGAAAGATTTGAATATATCTGAATTACTAGAACAAGTGCACCCGGCTGACCTTGTAAAGTTTGGTCTTATACCGGAATTTGTAGGCCGTATACCTGTGATTACCCATGTGGATGACCTTGGTGAAGATGACTTAGTACGTATTTTAACAGAACCTAAAAATGCTCTAATACGTCAATATCAGAAACTTTTTGAGCTTGATAAAGTTACTTTACGTTTTTCAAGCAATGCTCTTAAAGCTATTGCCGCGAAAGCTATTGAACGTAAAACCGGTGCTCGCGGGCTGCGTAATGTGATGGAAAAGACTATGCTTGATATTATGTATACCTTACCAACCATGACGAATGTACGCGAATGCCTTATTAATAAGGCTGTTATAGAAAAAGGATTTGAGCCCGTTCTTTTATACGAAAACGAAGAGCAAGCGGCTTCTTAGTGTGTTTTTGCGCTGTCCGTTGGCGATACGATGCCTCAATGGACAGCGCTTTTTTGCAACCTTTTGCGGAAAATAATATCAGTAAATATTTTTGTGTATACAATTCCCTCCTCAGCGCCTACTATAAAATTCTTGCACTTCCCGCATAGGCTGTTTAGAATCCTTGATTATTCACAATTTAAAGGTTGATCTTCTTTGTAAGGAGTTTCCATGGTTACAATTACGTCTGCTTCATTAATGAAAAAAATTGAAATGCCCCTTATGTCTGTGCGTGAGGTGGTAATGTTTCCTCGTGCTATTATGCCCTTATTTGTAGGTCGTGAAGCTTCTATTAAAGCCATTGAAGCAGGCTATAGCACGTATGATAAAAAAATATTCTTGGTAGCTCAGCGTGAACCAGATACAGAAAAGCCCGGAGTTGACGATTTATATTCTGTGGGTGTGGTGAGTAAAATTTTGCAAATTTTACGTTTACCCGATGGAACAATTAAAGTGCTATTTGAAGGTCTTTACAGAGCGACTTGGGATACTATATGCGAAGAAACTCCCTTTGGATCACAAGAATTTCCTTGCATTATTACCAATGAAATTCCAGAAAAAACGTTGAAGGGTGCAGAAGTTGATGCAACTATTAAGGCCGTTCACGAAAGCCTTGAAGAGTACAGCAAACTTAACAAAAAAATGACTCAAGAGGTGTTGCTGGCAATCACATCATTAACCGATGCCGGTAAGCTTGCCGATGCAATTATTCCGCATGTAAAGGCTGAATATCGCAAAAAACAAGAAGCCCTTGAACTGAGCAATGCCCTTGAACGCCTTGAAAAGGCATTTGAATTATTGCAAAGCGAAATAGCTCTTTCTTCTGTAGAAAAACGCATAAAAAATCGTGTGCGTAGTCAAATGGAACGCAATCAGCGCGAATATTATTTGAATGAGCAGATAAAGGCCATTAATAAAGAAATGGGGCGTGATGACGACCCTCAGGCTGAATTGGCCGAAATGGAACAAAAATTTAAAGAAAGAGATATGCCCGAAGAAGCTCGAGAAAGAGCTTTGCGTGAACTTCGCAAGTTGCGTGGCATGTCTACGTCTTCTGCAGAATATACAGTATTGCGCAATTATGTTGACTGGCTCATGGATTTGCCTTGGAACAGACTTAAAGACATAGACATGGACATTCAGCGTGCGCGTGAAATTCTTGATAATGATCACTATGGCCTTGAAAAGCCAAAAGAACGCATACTAGAATACCTTGCAGTACAAAAACTTTCTGGCGCATTAAAAGGGCCTATTCTTTGCTTGGTGGGGCCTCCTGGCGTTGGCAAAACTTCTCTTGCTCGTTCTGTGGCTACAGCAACTGGGCGTGATTTTGTGCGGCTTTCTCTTGGCGGTGTGCGCGATGAAGCAGAAATTCGTGGTCATAGGCGCACCTATGTGGGGGCTTTACCCGGAAAAATTTTGCAATCACTAAAGCGTGGAAAGTTTAATAATCCTTTGTTTTGTTTGGATGAAATAGACAAAATGAGTGCAGACTTTCGTGGTGATCCGGCAGCAGCTCTTTTAGAAGTGCTAGACCCAGAACAAAATAGTACCTTTATGGATCACTATTTAGATTTGGATTATGATTTATCTAAGATTTTTTTTATAACCACTGCAAACTCTTTACATTCCATACCTGCGCCATTGCAAGATCGTATGGAAATCATAGAGCTTAACAGCTATTTAGAAACAGAAAAAAAACGTATAGCACGTCAATTTCTTTTACCAAAGCAAATTAAAGATCATGGCTTAAAGTCAGAAAACATGTCTTTAACCGATGAGGGAATTTTAGAAATAATTCGCAGCTATACTCGTGAAGCCGGTGTGCGTAATCTTGAGCGTGAAATAGGTGCTCTTTGCCGTAAAACGGCCATTAAGCTTGTGGAAGAAAAAAATATGGATATGTGCATTAATATAGATGCCAATGATCTTCCGTCATACCTAGGGGTAAAAAAATATCGTCATGATGAGCGTGAAAAAATGCCTCAAGTAGGTGTTTGTGCAGGTCTTGCGTATAATCAGCGTGGCGGCGAAATTCTTATGGTTGAAACAAGCCTTATGCCGGGATCCGGACAAGTTGTCACAACAGGGCAACTTGGTGATGTAATGAAAGAATCAGCAAAAGCGGCTTTTTCCTATGTGCGTTCGCGAGCAGATATTTTAGGATTAAGCCCGCGCTTTCACCGTAAGGTAGATATACATGTTCACGTTCCTGCAGGGGCTACTCCAAAAGATGGTCCATCAGCGGGCATAACCATAGCCACATCAATAACATCAGCCTTACTTGGTATTCCTGTGCGTAATGACGTGGGTATGACAGGTGAAATTTCGCTTCGTGGCCGTGTATTACCCATTGGGGGGTTACGTGAAAAATTGTTAGCAGCGCGTCGCTCTGGCCTTGTGAAAGTTATTATGCCTCATGATAATGAAAAAGATCTTAAAGAAGTGCCAGATGAAGTCTTGCAAGATTTGGAGATTGTTTTTGTAGATCATGTAGATGAGGTACTGCCGCACGCTCTAGAAGCCACATCTGAAGAAATTTTTAGCGGTCGTAGTGCGACAACGCCCTTATACATGACCTTGCGTAAAGATAGCCCAGAAGATGGAGTTGAAAAGCCACAATAAGTAATGGGCTTTACGAATATACCATTGCTTGGAGAGCACAGAATGCATATGGTTAATACATAAAACATATTGGTACTAGTATTGCTCAAAATGTAGCGTTATAGCCTTTGCTTTGACTCTTTTGAAGCAATTGTGCCTTAAGTAGTCGATGCTGAAACACGCATTTCCATGCGTGTTTCAGCAAGGCACGCCCACTCCAAATACCCCTTTAGGGTCGCCAGAAGCAAGTTCTGGCTTATTTTACGTGGCGCAAAATTTTTCTTACAGAAAAATTTCGTTAGTCGGCACTTAAAAAACAAGTGCGCTAGTGGCGAAAACTTGCCGAAAAAGTCGCATTTCATGCTT
>CAYJOQ010000102.1:0-9444 GCA_964371825.1 uncultured Desulfovibrionaceae bacterium | reverse complement strand
TGCGTTTTTCAGCATCGACTATTTTGTACATGGCTAAGAGTTGCTTTTGTCATTAAAATTTGCTATTATATGACGTTGAATTTGTTTTTTTGCATATTATTGTGTCTTTTCATCGTATTCCTTCTTGCCTTGCTTAAAATCACTTAATTCAATGTATCAAACATGCTACACCTGTAGTATACAGTTGTTTTATATACTATTTTTTAACCTAAACTGCTTTGCGAGGAAGAGCCTTATGTCAGGAATCGTGTTATTGTTAGGAAGCATTGCCTTACTTATTGGCGGCTACTTTGTTTACGGTGCTTTTGTAGAAAAAGTTTTTAATTCAGACTCTTCACGCAGTACTCCAGTACAAAATCGTGCTGATAATGTAGACTTTATTCCACTGCCTAATAAAAAAATATTTCTCATTCAGTTATTAAATATTGCAGGTCTTGGCCCAGTTCTTGGCCCTATCATGGGAGCTCTTTATGGACCTGTAGCCCTGTTATGGGTTGTTTTTGGATGTATTTTTGCTGGGGCTGTGCATGATTATTGCGCAGGTATGATTAGCCTGCGCTATGGTGGTTCATCATATCATGACCTTATTGGTCGCAACCTTGGGCATAATGTACGTCGCTTTATGCAAGCATTTGCCATTGGTTTTCTTGTGCTTGTAGGCGCTGTTTTTGTGCTTGGTCCTGCGGCTCTTTTAGCAAATATGACCAGTATGAACGTATTGTTTTGGTCCTGCACTATTTTTGCATATTATTTTCTCGCAACTATTTTACCCATTAATGCTATTATTGGGCGCGTTTATCCATTTTTTGCCGTGCTTCTTGTTGTCATGGCCTTTAGCCTTATGGCTTCACTTATTATCAATGGATACACCATCTTACCTAACACTAACGTAAGCGTAAATACCAATCCTTCTGGCCTTTCCACATGGCCCCTACTTTTCATTACCATTGCGTGCGGTGCCATTAGTGGTTTCCACGCTACGCAATCTCCCATGATGGCTCGCTGCATTAACAGCGAAAAAAGTGGACGCCCCATTTTTTATGGTGCCATGATTGCTGAAGGTGTATTAGCGCTTATCTGGGTAACTCTTGGCCTTTCTTTTTATGAAAGCCCTCAATCATTGCAAGAAGTTATCAATGCAGGAACGGCCACCCTTGTGGTAAAAGAAATTTCTATGGCTTTATTAGGCCCCATAGGCGGCATTTTGGCTATTTTAGGTGTTATTGTGTTGCCTATTTCCACAGGTGATACAGCATTTCGTAGTGCACGCCTTATGCTAGCTGAAATTTGTAATATGGACCAAAAACCCATTGCTAACCGTTTGTTAATGGCTATACCACTTTTCATTGGCGGCATTGCATTAACATTCATAGATTTTAGTGTTATTTGGCGTTATTTTGGATGGATGAATCAAACCATGGCCGGAATAACATTATGGGCCATTGCAGTTTATCTTATTCGCCGTGACCGTTTTCACTGGGTTGCCAGCGTACCTGCAACCTTTATGACTATTGTATGTATAACATATCTTTGCAATAATAAAATTGGATTTAGCCTTGATATTACCCTTTCCACATGGATTGGTGTGGCTACTGGTGCCATAATCTTGGTAGCATTTTTATTATTTGGCAAAAAAATGCCAGAGAATGTTGCAGCCCATGAAGCCGGTTGCTAATATTATCTAAGCATAATTTACTACTTTACAAAAAATGCACCCCAGATTTTCTAGGGTGCATTTTTTTGTAGATATATCTATTGCAGTCAACGCTAATACATTAGCTGAATCTGTAAAAATTATTCCCAAATAAGGGCAGCCCAATCGCCTTCGGTAATCATCTTTGCCGCAGGCAAACCAAGAGCTGTATAAGCAGCCTCTACATCCTTAGCTTGAATAACAAGCAAACCAGAAAGAATAATACACCCACAATCATTACGTAAGGCTATAATATCTTCGGCCAATTCTTTAAGAGGCTTTGCTAAAATATTAGCCAAAACAAGATCGAATTTTCGCCCCGAAAGAATTTCTGTGCTGCCATGTACAACATCAAAGCCCTGTTTTTTTGTGGCATCATAAGCAGGAATACCATTGAGCTCTCGATTTTCAAGAGCGTTATCTACAGCAAGCGTATCAATATCTGTTCCAACACCAAATAAGCCAAAATGGCAACACCCAAGGCCTAAAATACCAGAGCCTGTACCAAGATCCAAAAACTCCATACCTTGCTGTATACGCCCTTTTTCTATAAGGGAAGAAATAGCCTCAAGACAAAGGGCCGTAGTGCTATGATGTCCGGTACCAAAGGCCGATTTGGGCTCAATGACAATGGGCGTACGTCCTTGTAATTCTGTGTTACTGGCAAGCCATGGGGGAAGAACCAAAAAATGCGTGCCACAAGCTATGGGAGTAAAAAATTCACGCCATGCCTTGGTCCAATCTTCATTAGGCACTTCTAAAAGCTCAACACGCGACATGGGCGCACTTTGCGTTACAGCCAAGCAAAGTGTATCTATAAATTCTTTGCTTTCGCAATAAATTCTAAAACATGTTTCTCCAGTGGCAAGACTTTCTTCTTCCCAACCAAAGGATATATGCAAGGCTAATAGCCCCCATAAAATTTCAACATCTGCCTCATCCACAATAATTTCACAACGAATTAATTTTTCCATCCCCTTGCCCTACTCGTTAGCTGTAGCAGTGTCAAGAATGCTACATAAGCATATAACAAAAACAACCAATAAAATACTTGCGCCCCTTGCCGAAAAAGGACAAAATACCGCATTCATTTTTATAGGAACCTTCATGAGTACACCCCAACAACTTACTGCTCTTTTAGACACTATCAGCCAAAAATTTACTGTTGGCTTTGAACCCTTGCATGTGGATGAAACTCCTTTAGAAGTATTATCCATACTCAATATGAATCAACATATTGACGGGCTGTTAGCACAAAAATCCATACAAAACCCCCTAAAAGATCTTCCTCTATGGGCAAAAATATGGCCTGCGGCTTTTGTGTTAGGCCGTTTTCTACGTAAATTTTCACCAGAAGGCAAAAGTCTTTTAGAACTTGGTGCAGGCTGCGGCATAACAGGCTGTATTGCAAGTAGATATGGATTTTCATCGGTATGTATTAGTGACGTGGTCTCAGATGCCTTGCTCTTTGCCAAGGCCAATGTGCTCAAAAATGCCCTTGAAGATACAGTTACTGTGCGTCATGTCGATATTACCAACAGTAAGGCAAGCCTTAAAGAGCAACGCTTTGATATGATTGTCGCTTCAGAAATTCTTTACCTTGAAGAATTACACCGCCCACTCATAAAATGCATAAAGCGTCACTTAGCAAAAAATGGCACCGCCATTCTATGCACAGATATAGCCCGTAAAAAACCAAGGTTTTTCAAACAAGCGGCAAAAGAGTTTACCATTACCGAACAAATGGTTGGGGTTAAAAGCATGGATATGGTTGCAGGTGAAGAAAAAGAACAACGCCGCATATATGCCCTACATATTTTGGAGGCAAAATGATTACCCTTGCTCCTTGCCTTAAAGGGCATACACTAGAACTTGATAAGGCTATAAGCCCTGAGCGTACGGTAGCCATGGTGCGTGAGCGCTTGGCAGACATTGACCTTGATATTTTATCAGGTACAGTACGTGTAGATGTGGGACGCCTTGGCATTCCGGTATATTTAAGTACATGCGGTGCCCATGCACAACAGGTTATGCCTACACGTAAACAAATGGGTAAGGGCGCAACCCCCATACAAGCCGAGGCTTCAGCTCTTATGGAGCTTATGGAACGCTATTCTTTTTTCACTTTTTGGGAAGATATGCCAGGCTGCGTTACAGCCACATGGCAAGAAGCAAAAGAGCGCTTTGGTGATGCCCTTATTCCCATAGAGCATATTTTACAATCCGTAGAAGATACACTTGATATACATGTAGCAGAAGAAATTTTAAACCTTTTACCATGGCAATTCTTTCAAGTTACAGATTTAACCCATATGCGCGACGTTTGGGCGCCTTTAAATTGGTTTAAAAAACTTGGGGAATTTAATGGCACAAGTGCCGGCAATACCGAAGAAGAATCTCTTCTTCAAGGTCTTTGCGAACTGGTGGAACGTCATGCATGTTGCCTCATTGACAGAGAGCAACGAATTTGCAAAACCATTGACCCTACATCAATAAACGACGAAACACTTAAAGCATTACTTGAAGCATTTAAAGAGCAGAACATTCAACTGTTACTTAAAGATTTTTCTTGTCATATGCCCGTAAGCACAGTGGGCGCTGTAGCCTATGACCCAAGCACATTTCCTGAAAAATCTGAAATAGTGTTTACCGCAGGTACGGCCAGTACGCCGGCTAAAGCTGCCATTCGTGCTGTAACTGAAGTAGCACAACTTGGCGGTGATTTTTGCACTAGTGCATGTTATGAAGCTTCCGGACTTTCAAAATTTACAACGCTTGCTGAAATTGCTTGGCTACAAGAAGGTGGGCAGCCGTGCACTTTAGACAGCTTACCAAGCATTGCCTCTAATGATATTTTAAAAGAATTACAAAGCCTTATTAACGGACTTAAAGCTAAAGGCATGACGACCTATGCCATTTCTACCATGCATCCAAAAGCGCGCATTCATACTCATTACTGCTTTGTGCCGGGGCTAGCCTTTAGGGAAAGAGATAAAAATCAAAGCCTTGGTCTTTTTGTAGGACGTATACTAGCAGAAGAATGCTCCATGGAGCATGCAAGGCACGGTTTGGCATTACTAGCAAAAGCCTATCCTCATGCGCACTTTATCTCTTTTTTTCACGCCATGTTAGCCTTACGGGAAGAAGATTTTGCTAAGGCCCATACTCTTTTTACCAAGGCCGAACCCTTACAGCCTGAAAATGATGCAAAAGGCCTTGCAGCCTTTTATGCCGGCTATTGTTTAACCCTTGCCGAGCAATGGCAAGAGGCTTTACCCTTTTTAGGGCGTGCTATTGATTATTGTCCTGATATGAAAGAATATAGCAATCTGCGCGGTGTTGCCTATTTTAAGCAAAAAGAATTTGCTTTGGCAGCTAAGGATTTTGAACATGTATTGCGCATAGATAAAGGTTCTGTAATGGACATTGCAAACCTTGGTCTATGTCATAAATTTATGGGTAATGTGGATGAAGCACGGCACTATTTACAGGCTGCGCTAGAAATACAAAGTGACTTGGCATTTGCTCGCACTCATCTAAATGAGCTTGAAAATACTGAGCATAACAATGGAGATATTCATGAGTAATGAAGTAGATAAAATTATTTATTCTATGATTCGTGTGTCTAAAAGACACGGTCAAAAAGAAGTATTAAAGGACATTTCCCTTTCCTATTTCTATGGTGCCAAAATTGGCGTACTTGGCCTTAATGGAGCTGGTAAATCTTCGCTATTACGCATTTTAGCCGGTGTAGACACTTCTTTTGACGGAAAAACAGTTTTGGCTCCTGGTCATACTATTGGCTATTTAGAGCAAGAGCCTCTTGTGAATGAAAGCCGTACTGTTCGTGAAGTTGTGGAAGAAGGCGTACAAGAACTAGTGAATATTTCTAAGGAATATGAAGCTATTAATGCAAAGTTTGCTGAACCCATGGAACCTGATGAAATGGATGCGCTCATAGAAAAGCAAGGCAAAGTTCAAGAGCTTATGGACCATCATAATGTTTGGGATCTAGATTCACGTCTTGAAATGGCCATGGATGCTTTACGCTGCCCCCCTGCCGATACTCCTGTTTCTGTTATTTCAGGTGGTGAGCGTCGTCGTGTTGCTCTTTGCCGTTTACTCTTACAAAACCCCGATATTCTGCTACTAGACGAACCAACCAACCACCTTGATGCAGAGTCTGTAGCTTGGCTTGAACGCTTTTTATCCACCTTCCCTGGTACTGTAATTGCCGTAACCCACGATCGCTACTTTCTCGACAATGTAGCTGGCTGGATTTTAGAACTTGATCGTGGCCGCGGTATTCCATGGAAGGGCAATTATTCTTCATGGCTTGAACAAAAAGAAAAACGCCTATCCAATGAAGAAAAAAGCGAAACTCAACGTCAAAAAACCCTTGAGCGCGAACTTGAATGGATTCGTATGTCACCTAAGGGCCGACACACCAAGAGCAAGGCCCGTATCAATGCTTACGAAGCCATGCTCTCCCATGAAAGTGAAAAGCTTGCTAAAGAACTTGAAATCTACATTCCACCAGGACCACGCCTTGGCAAAACAGTAGTAGAAGCCCAAAAGGTCACCAAAAGTCTTGGTGATAAATTGCTTATGGAAAACCTTGAATGCATCATTCAGCCCGGTGCTATTGTAGGCATTATCGGGCCAAACGGTGCAGGTAAATCTACCTTTTTTAAAATGCTTACTGGCCTTGAAACACCAGATAGTGGTCAACTAACCATTGGCGAAACAGTGCAATTTGCCTATGTTGACCAAGGTCGTGAATCGTTAACAGCCGGTAAAACTGTGTACGAAATTATCAGCGAAGGTGCAGAGTTCATAAAATTAGGCACACGTGAAATCAATGCCCGTGCCTATTGTTCACGTTTTAATTTTCAAGGGCAAGACCAACAAAAGCCTGTGGAAGTACTTTCTGGCGGTGAACGCAATCGATTGCATCTTGCGCGTATGCTCAAATCCGGTGCCAACGTCATACTTCTTGACGAACCCACCAACGATATTGACGTAAACACCATGCGTGCTCTTGAAGATGCTTTGGAAAATTTTGCTGGCTGTGTACTTGTTATTAGTCACGATCGCTGGTTCCTTGATCGTATTGCCACGCATATTCTTGCCTTTGAGGGCGATTCAAGCATTACCTACTTTGATGGTAACTATACTGAATATGAAGAAGATCGTAAAAAACGCCTTGGAAAAGATGCAGACACTCCAACACGCCTTAAATTCCGCAAACTAACTCGATAATATTGTTAAATAACTACCTTAGAAGCGGTAAAACCCCTTTCTAAGGTAGTTGTTTTTCAAAACTTTATGCTGTAGATAGAAAGTATCTTATTATTTGGGACCTCTGCACAATTATCTTCAAATATAGCTTTATTAATAAAGTTTAAAAATTTGTTCGAAGTGTAAAATAACGTGTGCAGAGGTAAAGGCACAAAAATCAATCCCTTAACGGCGAAGCAAAGCTACGCCTATTCTTGATTTTTGATCGCATTGACTGTCGTCAACGCTTCATGAGACCCTACGCAATTAATTGCGCTGAGGTCTCTATTTATCATTCTGTTGAAAAAACCTTCATGAGGATTTTTTTGATACAATGCCATTACTCTCTTTTTTCAAAGTTCGTTCGCAAAAAATATATGCGAGCCCAAAAGCCTAACTATACGCATGACATATTTTTAACAGTTTGATATAAACGTTCCATAAGGAGTTTTTTCATGTCCATCACTGAAAAATTATTTGATGCTTGGAATTTTCGTCACGCTTGCAAAAAATTTGATCCTAATTACAGCATTGCAGATGCAGATTTTAACACTATTTTAGAAGCCGGCAGGCTATCGCCTTCATCCTTTGGCTTTGAACCGTGGCAATTTTTAGTTATCCAAAATCCAGAAATGCGTGAAGCCCTACTCCCTCTTTGCTGGGGTGCGCAAGGCCAATTACCCACAGCGAGCCATTTTGTCATCATGCTTGCACGCCTTGGCAAAGCCATGGATCCACAAGGTGAGTATATTCGTCAAACGATTATGGAACAGATGCAACACTTGCCCGATGAAGTGGCGCAAATGCGTGCCAATGTTTTTGGCCCCTTTATCGAAAATGATTTAGGCTATGGACACAATGAAAGGGCAAAATTTGAATGGGCTGCACGCCAATGCTATATTGCCCTTGGTAATATGATGACCACAGCAGCGCTACTTGGTATTGACTCTTGCCCCATGGAAGGATTTAAAAAAGAAGAAGTAGAAAATTTTTTACATGCTAAAGACCTTCTTAATCCCAGTATTCATGGTGTTGCCGTTATGGTGGCCTTTGGTAAAAGAGAAACAGAACCACGTGAAAAAACACGTAGAACATTAGAACAAGTAGTACAGTGGGTGAAGTAGCATATCATTGCCAGATAGCCGACACTGAAACACAAATAAATTTAGTCGACGCTGAAAAACTATACAAGCTATTGTAACTACAGGCATTCACACCTTAAGAGATCACAGAAAAATTGCCGAAAACAAGGCATGTAATGCGACTTTTTGGCAATTTTTCGACACTATTGCACCTGTTTTTTACTTGTTGACTAACAAAATTTTTCTGTAAGAAAAATTTTGCATGCCGTAAAATGATCCAGAACTTGCTTTTGGCGGCCGCAAAGCGGCATTCGGAGGCTAGGCGATTCTGAACATGTGTTGTTCAGAATCACCTAGATTAGTTTTCTTCAGTATTTTCTTGTGTAAGCGGTGCCATTAAGTACCTATAATATGATTGTGCATTATATATGGCTGCAAGAGGATTATGCCCAAGCAAGCGATCTTTCACCGCAAATACTGTTGCCATTGCATCAAGATGCTTAAGCACCAAGGAATCATGCCCCACGCAAAGACCAAGCAAAATATTAAAATCCACATTCATAGAATTACATACATTGGCCTGCGTTATGGGGTTACACATACTTTCTCCGCCCTTACAGTTAATATGTCCTGAAGGTGGCACACCAATGTCTTCTTTTGGCACAGCCCCCACTTTACAGACAACAGAGACAACCTCAAAACCATTTGCTTCTAAAATCTTGGTAGTAGTGGCCGCCTCTTGTCGCAAACCAAGGCAAAAAACTAGTCCAAGACGTGTGTACTGCATACGTTTAGCAAATTCTATAATTTCAACAATACGTGGCTTTCCCGGACGAGGTGTTCCTGAGGTTCTATGCGTATATCCGCACGCTTCGGTAATGCTTGACTCAAGCATAGCGTGTAAAAGGGTTTCGTTATTTTCTAACGTAGTACACGTTTCTTTACTTATGTGCGACAAATGAACCGTAGGACAGTTAGCAGGATGTTTACCACCAACAGTTGTACATATGCGATCTTTCGCAGCAAAAGGACACCTACCACAAGACGGCAAGGGAGGATTACTCATCATTATTCTCCATATAAATTGATATTTACCAAACGTTAATTTTACGTGTGTTCTAAGTTTTTTACGCCACAGAATCTGAACTACACAATTCATGTATATTTCAAAAACGCCCTTAAAAATATACAAACCACGCATACTATACGCCCACTGCAGCTGCCAAAGTATATTTTGATGTATTTTTAGCAATCCTACAACGAATAAAAAAGCATATAACAAAAAAAAAGGATATTAATGCTTTAATACATTAATATCCTTGTAATTGACATATATGGCGTCCCCAAGGGGATTTGAACCCCTGTCGTCGCCGTGAAAGGGCGATGTCC
>CAYJOQ010000101.1:0-9484 GCA_964371825.1 uncultured Desulfovibrionaceae bacterium | reverse complement strand
TGCCGAAAAAGTCGCATTTCATGCTTGGTTTTTGGCAATTTTCCTAGGTTGACCTTTGCATGTTAAGCATACAATTACAAATAGTTGTTTAGTTTTTCAGTGCTGACTAATTATAGACGCGTTTTGAGGGATTGGGGGGAGTTTGAGGGGGGAAAGGGTACTTTTTGGCGTTAGCAAAAGTGCCCTTTCCCCCCTCAATAAAAAAATAACAATGCGTACATCAAAAAGTACACTATGCTTAACAATTATTTTGCCAGCGGGTGCATAATTGGTTTGGTATATGCAGTTGATCGAGGATACGGCCTATGAAGTGCTGCATAAGACTTTGGAGACAATTGTTTTGCGTGTAGAATGCTGGAGCGAAGGGCATGATGGTGGCACCAGCTTCGCTTAAGGTGAGCATATTACGTAGGTGGATGGAATTAAGGGGCGTTTCCCTTGGGGCGATGATGAGGGGGCGGCGTTCTTTTAGGCACACGTCAGCGGCTCTATGGATAAGATTTGTGCCTACGCCGGTGGCAATGGCGGCAAGAGAACTCATGGAGCAGGGGCAGATAATCATGCCTTGGTGCTGCCATGATCCACTGGCTGGGCCGGCGCTCATGGCATGTGCGTTGTGCGTATGTGTAGCAAGTTGCATTAAGGTATTTGGAAGGTGTGAAGATTCGCTTTGTAAAACCTGTTGCGCACCTTCGGAAATGATAAGGTGCGTTTCAAGTTCAGGCATATGTGCAAGCTGCGTCAGGAGAGCGTGGGCAAGGGGCATGCCGCTGGCACCGCTGATGCCGATGATGATGCGAAAATTCATATGTATGTTACCAAGTATCGAGTATTATAGTTGGCGAAAAATTTCATAGATTTCATGCTCGTCAAAGGTCAGAGTGCTATTTTTCATATTTTTTGCATCCTTACATTTTTGTACAAAATGGCGGCATTCATCTTGGCTTAGGGGGGCTTGTGGCTCTAGAAGGTTGTTAAGAATGCTTGCGAAGGCATCAATGGATGAGAGATTCATGTATGTAAGTATGGTATGCACTTTTTCTGGCATTTGTTTTTGTACGTGTTGCATGAAGGCAGCAAAGAGTAGGCCGTTGGCTCGTCCGTGATCAATGCCTTTAAAGTAGGTAAGGGGGTAGCCCATGGCGTGCAAGGCAACTGTAGCGGTGTTGGCAATGACCATGCCGGCGAGGGTGGAGGCCCATAGCAGCTCTTGGCACTGGTCAATATTTAGAGGGGTAGTATGTAATTTAGGGAGTAGAGGGGCTATGCGAGTAATACTTTCTTTTGCAAGGGTATCGGTAAATGTGTTTGCTCGTAGGGCTAACATGCCTTCAATGGCGTGAGAAAGAGCGTCAATAACAGTATTTATGAGTATGTTTTGGGGCAGGGAAAGCATAAAACTGCCGTCGAGGTAGGTGTAGCGAGGAAAGATATGCGGCGTTGCCAATGATGTTTTGGTTTCAGCTTTGTGATTGGTAAGAATAGCGTAAGGAGTCACTTCAGAACCGGTACCAGCAGTAGTTGGTAAGGCTACACATGGGAGAGCATTTTCATAGGGAAAGGTAAAAATATTATGCGCCGTAACTTCGGGACTGACAGCAGCGGCAGCCATGGCTTTTCCTGCATCTAAGGGTGAGCCACCACCAATGGCAAAGACAAAATCACAATTGGTGTTACGTGCTATGGCAGCACCTTCAAGTACGCAGTCAATGGTTGGGTTTGCCATAACCTTATCAAAAATAACATACTCTTGATTATTGGCTTGCAGGGCTTTACATGTAGCATCAAGGGCACCGCTACTTTTTGCAGAATGAGCCCCTGTGACAATGAGGGCTTTTTGACCAAGGTGTGCAAAATGCGCGTGTTGTGTTTGTAAACAATTGTGACCACTGATGATGCGTGTAGGCATAAAGTATGTAAAGTTCATGGTTGTACCTGCCTTTTAATGTTTTACTGTATGTAGTCTTGGGGTATGGGTTTGCCCCTTGGGATAGTTTCAAAATCTAGTGTGTTATGTAAGCCTTGTTGAGCGTAGAGCCAGCCGGCATAAGCAACCATGGCGCCATTATCTGTACAAAGTGCAGGAGAAGGAACCATGAGATGTACGCTGTTTTGTGTTGCAAGCTCATGCATAGCACAACGTAATTGGGAGTTGGCGGCAACGCCTCCGGCCAGAATAATGGTTTTTATGTCTTTGTTGCGCTCAAGAGCTCGATTGGTTTTGATACAAAGGGTATCAACTATGGCGCTTACAAAGGCCGCACACATATGACAAAGCTCTGAAGATGTGTTGTGCTCAGTGAGAGCTTGTTTTGATAGATTTGTAATTTGTTGTATGAGTTTGGGGTGTTGCGCAATATAGAGGCTTGCGGCAGTTTTAAGGCCACTGAAGCTGAAGTCAAGATTATCGTTATCAAGGTAGGGACGTGGAAAGAGTTTTTTGCCTTTTTCTTCCTTGGTACCGAGTTTTGCTAATTCGTCTAAAATTTTTCCACCAGGGTATGGTAAACCTAATATTTTTGCTACTTTGTCAAAAGCTTCTCCGGCGGCATCATCAAGGGTTTTGCCGAGCAAAAGCATGGAATTTTCGTTATCCATGCGATATATATGGGTATGACCACCAGAGACTAAGACGCCCAGTGCCGGAAAATCTATATGTTCTTCAAGGCCGACAGCTAACAGGTGTGCGTGGAGATGGTTGATGCCTATAAGGGGCTTTTGACTGGCAAAGGCAAGACCTTTGGCAAAAGCTACACCTACAAGGAGAGCACCTAAAAGACCGGGACCGCGAGAAACTGCAATATAGTCTATATCCTGCCCCGTTAAGGAGTTGCGCGCCAGTAATGTATCATAGAGGCGACCGATGAAACGATAATGCTCACGAGATGCTAATTCAGGTACTACACCACCAAAAAGCGCATGTAATTCCACTTGAGTTGCCAAGATGGAGTCTAAAAGTTTTCCATCTTGTACAAGCCCAAGGGCAGTTTCATCACAGGAGCTTTCAATGCCTAAACAAATCACGTTTATTTCTCAAATTCTTCATATATACGCATAACATCATTAACATCGGCTTCTGAGCCAATGAAGAGGGGTGTTCTTGCGTGTAATTCGCTTGGCATTATATCCATAATACGCTGTTCACCGTCGGTGGCAACACCGCCTGCTTGTTCAGCTAAGAAGGCCAAGGGGGCTGCTTCGCACATAATGCGTAATTTGCCTTCGGGTTTTTTGCTATCTTTAGGATACATATAGATGCCGCCATTGAGTAGGGTGCGGTGAAAATCTGCCACAAGTGAGCCTACATAGCGAGCCGAATATTTGGTATTGTGCCCGCTGTGAGGGTTTTTAAACCAGTCAACGCAAGCCTTTGTGGGGTCATCCCAATTGTGCCAATATCCTTCATTAACAGAATAGACTTTACCCCTTTTCGGCATGGTTACGTGGGGGTGAGAGAGCAAAAATTCACCAACGCCGGGGTCTAACGTAAATCCATGAACGCCTTGTCCTGTGGTGAGCATAAGCATGGTGGAAGGGCCGTAGAGAATATAGCCGGCAGCCACTTGTTCTGTGCCTTTTTGTAAAACTTCATCAAGGGTTACTTCGCCGGTATGACCTTTAGGGCGACGTAGGATAGAAAAAATTGTTCCAACGTTGATGTTTACATCAATATTAGTGGAGCCGTCTAAAGGGTCGAAAATAAGAATATAATCACCACGTGGAAATTCGGGAGATACCTTAATAAGTTCAGCATTTTCTTCTGAACCCATGGCACAAAGGTGTCCACAACGTTCCATACGATAAATAAGCACATTGTTAGCAATATCATCAAGTTTTTGTACGTGCTCGCCTTGCACATTTACTTGACCTGTGCCGCCTAAAATATCTAAAAGTCCGGCTTTATTTACGTGGCGTGAAATAATTTTTGCAGACAAGATAAGGTCGTATAAAAGTCCTGTAAATTGTCCAGTAGCTTGTGGGCTACGTTTTTGGTGTAGGAGTATGTGTTCGGTGATGGTAACTTCTGACATTGTAGTCTCTTTGGTTGGTAAAAATTATGTTCAAGGCTTATGGTACACAGAGGGCAAGCTCGAAAGCCTGCCCTTGTATAAAAAATATGCGTAAATAGTTGTTATTTAGGTCCAAAAGGACTTGGTCTTGTGTAGCTTTCATCGTTTGCAGGTGCAGATTCTTGCGCAGGCTCACTAGCTGTTTCTTCAGTTGTGGTGTCTGTTTCCTTAACATCTTCATCAGCAGGTGCTTCATGAATAGGTGAAGGCGTTGCTACTTCTTCTTTTTCAGCAGGTGCTTCATGAATAGGCGAAGGCGCTGCTACTTCTTCTTTTTCAGCAGGAGTATCATGTATTGGGGAAGGAGTGCTTACTTCTTCACTTGGCATTTCACTTTCAGCCGGCATATCTTCTGGTACAACGGGGGCACTATGTACAAAGGCAGGGTCATGCGTAGAACCAGTGCGGCTATGGCTTTCTTCACCAAAGCTACCCTTTACGGGAACAGCAAAAATAATGGCTTGGTTGCCAAGGTAACGCATGGTCCAGTAAAAAGTGCCGTTGGCATTACTGATAGTGCCGCTGGTACTTTCTAAGACGATTTTATCCCAAGCAATACCTGCTAAAGGAGTACTTCCAAAGGTGTATTTTCCACCCCAAAGTACTGCTTGAGGAGAGATAATTAATAAATCGTCTGGTGCGTCAGAAAATTGTAAGAGCGCGCGCATGTCAAAATATACAGACACAACACCTAAGAAGTTTTGTGAATCATATAATGGAGTTGCAAGAAACACTTCCGGCCCCATGGGGGTGTCTTGTACGTGACCGCGAAGAGCGCGCAGATTTTGCTTATTGTCTTCTGAAAGTAAGGGTAAAAAGTCAAGAGGCTTCATAGAAGGACCTGGCACTTGACCTAGGAGTGAGCCATCGGCCTTAATACCAACAAAGCCATTAATCCAAGGAAATCTTCTGAAAAGATCTTGTATCCATTCATTGGTTGGGGGTTTATCGGCATTACTCATAATTTTTTCAAGTTTAGTGAGTTCTATGTCAATGCCCATCATGCTTCTGGCAAGCGCGGTTTGATATTCACTCATATCGCCCTTATCATCATAATCAATGGAGGCAGATACATTTACATTATCATACCACACATCCTTTGTACCTTTCCATACATTTTTAACATCTTGATTGCTGCTGCAGCCCACACCGCCAAGAGCGAGAGCTAAGATAAGGGGTCCCATGACTTTTTTATACATATCAAATCCTTTTAACTTTTAACAAAAACAGTTGGCAATGTCTTGCCATATTCCACAACATTATGAGGTTACGCGGCTTTCAAGACGCTCAGCCAAGCTTTCAAGCACAGATAATACTCTTTCCTTTGTAGGAGAAGCAACAGCCTGCTCTTCTTGAGTTGTATCTTCAAGGGGGCTTTGTAAATTGGCGGTTAGGGTGGTTATTCTAAATTGTAAATCAGCCTTTTCTTTGTCAGTTTGAGCTGCTTGCACAAGTTCATTATAAATGCTGATAGCTTCTTCATAATTTCCTTGTTCTGCAAGTACTTCTGCCATGGAGCGAGTGCGTACGGAATACTGTTCATCTCCCTCCTTTGTTTCTTCTTTCTGCTCTTTTTGTTTATTATTGTTGGCAGATGCAGAAACTATTTTTTTTACTTTAGAAGTAATGGAAATAGTTTTTTTGTTTGCTGGTAGTTTGGCTGGAGTATCAGCCTTTTGTACTGTGTTTGAACGGGTTACGGGTTCTTTTGCGTTTAGCGTAGCCGGCTTTGATTGTATGGGGCTTTCTGTGCTGCCTTGTAAAGCCTTAATACCGGCAGAAAAAATGTCAGCCAGCGAAAGATTTTTGTTTTGAAAAGCCGTTGCCATGAGCGATAATGCTAGATGGGTATCATCTTGTGCATTAGCGTCCTTAAGGTTTTCACCCCATGCATGCCAAAAGCCAGCATAGCGAGCAAGTAACGGAGCAACAATTGCTAGTTGTGCTTCAAGTTCTTCAGCATATTCTTGCGCTGGCGAAGCTTGATGTAAAAGTTCTACTAAAAAAAGCCGCGCTTCGATAAATTCTGGGTTTCGTTCAAGGCCACGGTATAACGTGCTTAAAGCCCTTGGTATTTCGTTGTTATTTGCCAACATTTTGGCCAAAGGAAAAAATAACTTCGAGCCAGGCTCAAGCTCCACAACTTCTTGATACCAGTCAATTTTTTCTCTCATGGGCATCCTCTTTGGGCTTAGTATTGGTGTCGGTAAATAGGTACAATATTTCGTTGTCTCGCACATAGTGCAAACGTTGCCTAATCATTTTTTCTATATATGCATCATCTGATTTTAATAAACGAATCTCAGTGCTTAAGCGCATATTGTTAGCGTCAAGCTCAGTGAGTTCTTCCACAAGGACTGCATATTGATTGCGTAATTGGTTAAAGGCAATAACACCACCTTCTCCCCATATCATGCGATAAAAAAGCACAACATTCAAGATGCCAAGTGCTACAAGTATGCAGGTTCTCCAAAACATATTATTGTAAAATCCGTTTATTGGTACCCGTATTTTGTGCCTGAATAAAGGGTAAACTCAATTCTTGTAAGAAAAGAGCCGTAGCTTTTTCAAGGCGCGTTACATCATCTTCGCTAAGAGATAATGTATTTAGCTCATTAAGATACTTTTTAAGTGCAGTCATTTCATCTTTAAAGGTATCATAAATAGCAAATTTTTCCATATCTGGCTCTAAGTCTAAAATTGTTTGTAAACAATTTTGCAAACGTATCTGTAAATGTGTAGACATAATGTATGTATTTTATTTGTTTTGCACTTGTTTTATAAATGAGTAAATGTAGTTTCCACCAGAAAAAACAGCAAGCACAACAGATATATATAAAAGAACAAGTCCAATGGGTTGTGGGTTAATGCCTATTATGGGGTAATGCACTAACAAAGGCACAAGCGCAAAAATTTGTAACACAGTTTTAGCTTTACCATAATTATCAGCCGCAAGCACAATGCCTTCATCAATGGCAATGGCCCTAAGACCTGTGACTACAAGTTCGCGACAAATCACTAAAATTGTAAGCCACGCAGGTACCCAGTTAAGATGAACAAGCATAATAAGTATTGAGCAAATAAGCACTTTATCTGCTAATGGGTCAAGAAACTTACCAAAACTTGTTACCATATTGTCACGCCGAGCAATATAGCCGTCTGCCCAATCAGTGAGAGATGCGGCAATAAAGGCCACGGCAGCAAAAATGCAAATAATCGGCCCTTCAAAATAAAGAAAAACAACAATGAGCGGTGCCATTAGTATTCGTAAAAAGGTGAGCTTATTTGCTAAGTTAAACATATAATTTTCCAATAGCACTGATGTGTTTTTTTATTGCCCTAGCAGTGCATAAGCTGGCAGTAAAAAGCCTTTTTATAATGAGCATATGCTCAAAGCATCATTTATCACATTTTTATCTGGCAGAAAAGAAAAATTTGCGCAGAGAAAAATACCCTTAAAATACAGAAAATTCATCTGCATTTATGCCTTACTGGAAGCAAGTTCAATGAGTTTACAAAATATATTTACGGCATGTATTTTTATGAATGTTAATCATGTTGCGTAGCTATTACTTCTAAGCTATTGGTGGCAGCATGAACAATTGCATCGGCTAAGGCTAAAAAACCAGCTTTGGCTGGAGATTCTTGATCTAAAAATACTACAGGGATACCACGATCAGCAGCAACAACTGTAGAAGGATCAAGGGGAATATCACCTAAAAATTTAAGGCCATATCCTTCAGCCAATATTTTACCGCCACCTTTTTTAAATAGGTCGATGTTTTCGTGACAGTGCGGACATACAAGGCCGCTCATATTTTCAACTACACCCAAGACATTGGCCTTAGCATATTGTAAAAAGTTTATGGCTTTGCGCACATCTGCAAGCGATACTTCCTGAGGAGTTGTCACAACAACACACAAGGCATTAGGAATGGTTTTAAGCACAGTCATATGCTCATCACCAGTTCCGGGAGGAGAATCAATAAGTAAAAAATCTAGTTCTCCCCATTGAACATCTGAGATAAACTGACGAATGGCGGCGGTTTTTTTAGGGCCACGCCACAAAACGGCACTATCTTTTTCTTTAAGTAGGGAATCCATAGATAAAACACTTAGATTTTCATTATACGCAGCAGGAAGCATGAGAGAGCCACTTTCGTCCATCTCTATACCACTGTTAAGACCAAGAAGATTTGGCACACTTGGGCCGTGAATATCTACATCTAAAATACCTACTTTAAAACCTCGTGCAGCTAGAGCTGCGGCAGTATTTACGGTAACTGAACTTTTGCCAACACCGCCCTTGCCACTCATAATAAAGAGTTTATAGCGAATTTTATTTAATGTTGTTGTAATAAGGGTATCTTGTAAGAGCGTAGCAGCATCAGCGCCACTTTTTGTACTTCCTGACGAACACGATGAACACGAAGACATAGGTATTCCTCCACGTAATATGATGATTTTTTTATATGTATTTGTTTACTATAGTAAATGTATGGTGTGCTTTACCAGCCGTGACTGCCCACAAGGTCTACAAAGGCTACAGAGCCCATGTCTTTAACTATTACTTGCCCTTTTTCCCTGCGTAAACGCACAAGCCTTTGTTCTTTTTTTTGTGTACCAACAGGTATAAGCATCATACCCCCTTCAGCAAGTTGCTTTATTAAGGGCTTTGGAACTTCCGGACCGCCTGCTGTTACTAAAATGCGATCAAAGGGGGCTGCTTCTTCCATCCCAAGAGTGCCGTCGCCACGCTTCATATAAATATTACGTAGCTGTAATGTTTGTGTAAGGAGGGTACGAGTGGCTATAAAAAGTTCTGGAATGCGCTCAATGGTAAAAACACGGCACCCCATAACGGACAGTATTGCAGCCTGATATCCTGAGCCTGTGCCAATTTCAAGAACACGCATACCTTGTTCTAATTGAAGGTGTTGCGTCATAAAGGCCACCGTTGAAGGTTGTGAAATGGTTTGTCCGTGACCTATGGGTAAGGGGCGATCTTCATACGCTTGCATACGAAAGGCATCTTGAACAAACGCATGTCTTGGTAAGGATTTCATAGCCTTAAGTACGTTGTCATCGGTGATGTTCATTTTTTTTTGTATTGCATCAACCATGGCAGCACGTAAAATTTTAGGGTCTATCTGGCGGGGAGAATGTTTCATTATCAAAAACTCACACGACAAAACATAGCTTAGAGCAAGGCTTTTTAGTCTTCGTTAAAAGGTCTTATGGCATTGGCAACAAGTATATTGTGCAAAGCCTTGGAGGAAATACTACACCACATGTTTGAAAACAAATTTTAGCACGTAAGTCAACCTTCAAGATTTTTTTGTACCGTGAAAATGTACTAATATGAGAGTCCTGCATAATTATTTTCCAATTTTATTTTTGTGCTTTTGCAATAA
>CAYJOQ010000100.1:0-9614 GCA_964371825.1 uncultured Desulfovibrionaceae bacterium | reverse complement strand
GTGTTTCAGAAAGGCACGCCTACTCTTGATTTATCGGTCGTACTGACTTTGTCAGCACTCTCAACCTCCCGCCTAGCGGGAGGTTTTCTTTTCCGCAAAAAAATAGGCCCTCTCTACCAAGAGAGAAAGGGCCTATTTAACATTTAATCCTTCAGGATTATACTCTTTTTATGCAAGTGCATGATAGCACCTCATGTTAATTATTGTAAAAAGTAAATACTAATACCATCAAAGGTAACACTTGCATGACCACTTTCCATGGCTGCTATTACTTCTGCAGTTTTATCGACTTTTCCAATAGAAAGAGTATCACCCTCCGTTTTGCTATCAAAGCCAGACAAATACACAGATTTTGTAGTGCCATCATTCTGATTAAGAGTAATAGATTCTTGGCCACTTTCACCTAATATAGTAATATCGGCGTTTTTACCCAAGCCTATTGTATATGTAGTAGAACCACTGCCGCCAAATATTTTGCCTTCAGTCATAGATTGAATGCTAATAGTATTATCACCATCACCACCAGAAATTTCAGAACGAGTGGCAGTGGTAATGCTAATGCTATCATCTCCCTCGTCGCCAAAAATTCTGCTATCAATAGCCTTACCTATAACAATACTATCATCTCCAACTCCGCTATTTACGTAGCTACCATCACTTAAGGTTGTAACTCTAATGGTATCATTACCCACAAGAGAGGGCTCGCTATCATCACCCCGAATAACTGTTGTATGCGCAGTAGTTATTGTTATGGAGTCACTACCAGCATCACCAGAAATATTATTTCTATTAGCAGTGATAACGTTTATAAAATCGTCGCCATCGCCGCCTTTCACGACAACATCAATGGCTGTTTGTATTTTAATACTATCACGCTCATCTCCGCCATCTATATAAGCATTTCTTGCTAGACCACTTACGGTAATAGCATCTTCACCACCATGCCCCAAAAGATCTACACCTTCGTCATGTTGCGCTGTAATATTTTTTACAGTAATTACATCATTACCGCCCCTAGCACTCACCGATCCTTCTAACATGGTGGTAACGTTTATGACGTCATTATCTGCAGAGCCTTGAACCTCACCACCATACATATTGGTAATGATAATTTTATCGCTAGAGGCATCTAGGTTAGCACTCTCAAATTCACTTGTTGAAACCTTACCATCATACATATTCGTAATGGTAATAGTATCAAGACCTTCTCCTCCATGAACACTACCATCATACATATTCGTAATGTTGAAGGCATCATTACCACCATCACCATAGATTTCACTGTCACCTGACATAGAGGTAATTTCAAAATTGTCTTTATCATCACCACCATTGACTGTCCCAGAGTTCATCTGTTCAATGATAAAGCTATCAGCGTTGTTACCGCCAAAAAGTTTCGTACCGGCAAGGGTAGTAAGTTTAAAGTAATCACTACCATCCTCACCACTTAACGTTCCATGATGGGCTGTTTCCACTATAAAGGAGTCATTACCTGCACCGCCAAAAACCTCAAAAGTATCTAATAATCCGTAAGTTAGCATAGAGTCTATAAAGAAACGGTCATTGCCCTCATCTCCTTTAACAGTACCGCCTTGCATATGTTCTATATCAAAGAGGTCTGCGTAATCTCCACCACTAACAGTGCCGTCTAATATACTTTCTATATCAAAGATGTCTGCGCCTTCTTCACCGAGAATGGTTCCAGCTGTCATATATGTTATAACAAAGGAGTCATTGCCAAGAGCACCACTTACAGTTCCTGCTCTTTCTCCGCTGGTGTGCATGTACTCTATAGTAAAGGTATCATTACCATCATTACCATAAACCTCTCCTTCAAACAAGGTGGTAATGTTTATTTTATCATTACCTTGATTTCCGTGGGCAACTCCGCCCACCATAGCCCTTATGGTAAAGACGTCATTACCAATGCCGGCATCAATAGCACCTAAACCATATAAATTATCAACAGTTATATGGTCATTGCCGCCCATGAGGTTGATTGTTGTGTCAGCACTGGTCACGTCATAAGCACCAAGATATAGGTTATCAATACCGCTATTGAAGTTTAAGCTATTAGCTCCTGCATCTGAGGTGAGAGTTTCTATTCTGATACTTCCGCCGTCAACCCCAGTAGAAAGACCGCTTGAGCTTTCGTTAATACCAGTGCCGTTATACCCGCCAAGAACAATGGTATCTTGCCCCCTATCATCATAGGTAATCATTCCACCTTCGCCTATGGACACAACGTTTATGCTGTCATTACCTTGCATAAGATTTGCATGCTGCGTAAGATTACCCACTAAGGTAAAGGAGTCACTGCCGTTTTCAAAATATATTTCACCGCCAGTCCATGAAGCAACAGTAATGTGTCCACCGTCTTTACCCGTACTAAGACCACTGCCATTTTCATTTACACCTTGGCCGTCATATACTCCAAGGGTAATAGAATCTAATCCTACATTGTCATAAGTGAGCATACCGCCATTTTCTGTGTCTATAGAATGCACAGTAAGCGTATCATTACCGGTTTTAAGATCAACATGCTTAGCAAGAATGGACTCTTCAGATGTATAATCTAAGATTAAGCCATCATTACCGGTTCCAAAGTTTAGCTCAGCATTGTTTCCAAGTGTCGACACAATTAAGGTGCCTCCGTCGTTGCCGGCATTAAAAACACCATCAAAACTTACGAGATTAAGGGTGTCATTACCTGCACCAAGAGATGCGGCAAGTTCAGTATCTGTAATACCAGTGGAATTGGTATTCACAGCTAAATAATCATTACCCTTGCCAAAGCTCAGTTCACCACTTTCCCACGAATTAATTTCTATTCTACCTCCATCAACTCCGGTAGAAAGGGCCACAATATTGCCATTAACGTCAGTAACCATGCCTTCGCGATATGTTGTAAATATCAGTTCATCTAAGCCTTTATTGTCATAACTTACACTACCGCCAATGCTACCATTTTCATTTATAAAGGAACCTTCTCCCGCAAGCACTAGGGTATCATTTCCTGTGCCAAGATGTACATAACTTTGTTCGGCAAACTGCCCTGTTATTCTAACAAAATCACTACCGGTACCACCAATAATATTTGCATGCATAGCACTATCAATCTGAATAGCATTAGCACCGCCACCTAGATTAATGGTAGCATTTTGAAGGAAGTTTGCGCTTACATTATCACCACTTGCGCCAAGGGTAAGAGTTTCAAAGTTTAAAGAACTCTGCACTTCAATAAGGTTATTGCCTGCACCAAGGTCTATAGTATAACCAGAGCCCACACTGAGATTACTTACTAGCGTAAGCGTGTCATCACCTGCGCCGCCAAGTATTTTAGCACTACCGCCAAGGTATTCTGTTATAATAATGTGTTCGTCCCCTTCACCACCACTAATAGTACCGCCGTGCATGTTTTGTATATTTATAGTATCCCCATCTCCATTAATGATGCCGCCATACATCTGATGTATGCCTATACTGTGTGCATCACCATTGATAGTGCCACCTTTCATAGCGATTACGCTGACATTGTCTCCTTCAGTACCATGTATAACACCTGCATTCATATCAAGAACAAAAACAGTATCACTACCTTCGCCACCATTGATGGTGCCGCCATTCATGGAAGAGACATTTATGCTATCATTATCGTTGCCGCCATTAATTACGGCCTTACCTCTTAGTTCACCAATGGTCATATTGTCCGCACCATCATTGCCATTGATGGTGCCACCTGCCATAACTTTAACTTTAAAGACATCATTACCTGCATCACCATTAGCAATACCACCGCTCAGAGTAGTAATGTCAAGAATATCTACACCGTTACCACCATTCATGGTACCACCTGCCATGGTGTCTACATTAATAGCGTCATCACCACTTTCTGCATCAATGAAGCCTGCCCCCGCAAGAGTTGCGGTCACTATGGCATCATTTCCAGAACCGCCAAAAACTTGTCCGCCATTTAGGGTACCACGCACTACTTCAGAAATGCCTTCTTCTGACTGTACTGAATACACATTACCAATAGTAATTAGGTCATCACCTTCACCGCCATCAACACGTCCTGCACTCATAACATTGGTGTTTTGTTTACTTTCATCAGAAAATTTAGCACCAACTAAAAGAGTATCATCGCCGCTTTGACCATATAATTCCCCGCCATTGCCAAGCTTTGTGGCGGTAAGACTGTCATTATCGGATCCAGCATATATGTGTGCACCAGTTATAGAGCTTACAAAGATAGTATCATCTCCATCCAAAGTGAATGCATCCTTTAATCCAATGCTGCCGTTGATAGCTGACTTTACGTTAAAATAATCATTTCCATTGTTAAATTCTACATTACCTGTTCCCCAGGTATTAATAGTTATGCGACTACCATCTTCTCCTGTGGCAATGCCTGCAAATGTGCTGCCATTTTGCTCCGCAAAGACCATACCATCATTAAATGTACCTGAAATGGATATATCGTCATTACCATCTATAATATAGGTAAACGTAGAGGTACCTAACATAGAATGTATAACAGCGGTATCGCTTCCTGTACCTAAGTCAATATGAACATTGGTAGCATTGCCATCAAGCAGTATGCTATCATTGCCATTACCCATATTTATGAAACTATTGTTAGCAGTATTTTCAATATGAACAGTATCACTGCCTTCTAAGGTATTGATAGCAACATTATTTATGGAATGAAGCGTAAGAGAATCATTGCCACTGTACGTATTAATGGCTTGATCGGCAAGCTTGTTACTTAAAAGCTTAGTAACGGTGAGCGTGTCATCGCCGGAACTAAAGTATACTTGCCCAGTGCCCCATGTTTCAAGGGTCACAGAGCCGCCATCTTCTCCCGTGGCAATACCCTCCGTAGGCTCTTCACCTGTTGCTGTGCTTAGGACCATGCCATTGCTATAAGTACCGCCTATGTGAATGGAATCTTTACCATCAACATCATAGGTAAGTGTACTTACAGTATCCATAGATTTAATATAAACACTGTCTGCACCAATGCCTGCATCCACTTCAGAGCGCGTGGCTGTGCCCTTTATTGCAATTGTATCATCGCCTTCTCCAGAGGCAATGGCCACATTGGTAATAGCAGTCACTTCTATTGTATCATTGCCGTCTTGTGTGGAAATAATCCTCGGTTCAGAAGTAGCTATGATATTGGCAGAGCTATAAAAACCATCATCACCATCACCAAAATCCAGATCAGCTTCAGTTTCTAATCCGTTGGTAATTAATGTATCACCAGTTTCATCTGCCACAAATTCCCCATTAAAGGCCCAGCCCACTTGCAAGGTGTCGTTGCCTTGACCAAGAGTGGCAGCAAGAGCAGAATCATCCACAACGGCTGTTTTGCTACTCACCATAAGGTGGTCATCACCAGCACCAAAGTTCAAATGCAATTGCCCCTCTTCAGTGCCAATGGCACGATTAAGCTGCCCATTAATCAAAAGACCATCATCACCATCACCAAAGGCAAAGGTAGCCTCCTTACCAAGCCCCTTGGTACTTAGTGTTCCGCCATCTATATCTGTATTCTCAGTATCGCCAAGTGAAGCATCAAAGTGTCCATTGAAAGCCCAGTTTACGAGCAATGAATCATTACCATCACTGGCTATAAGATTAGCAATCTCAGTATCACTAAGGGTACTTTTATTGGAGGTAATGTGAAGAGCATCATTGCCATTTCCAAGGTCAATGCTATTGCCGTCATGTATGTTGGTAATAAATACAGCATCATTACCTACGCCACCGTTGATGAAGCTTTGCGTGGTAGTGCCTATATCAATTACATCATCACCCTCTCCACCATCTATTACGGTATGGGCCATAATCGTATCAGAGCCAGCATTTTCTACTTCTACACCGGCCTTAGCAAAGGCAATCTTACCTGTGGCAGTGCCTATAGTTATGCTATCATTTTCGGCACCGCCCCAAACACTACTACCATTAACGGTGGTTACTTTAATACTGTCAGATCCATCATCGCCACTGATTACAGCACGAGTAGCAGTAACTACAGTAATGGTATCTTCGCCTCCAAGGCCGTCAATGACACTGTCTACATGTGTAGTCACAGTAACACTATCATCGCCTTCAGCACCATACACTACACTATTGTCACTAAGGGTGACTACTTTAATAGTGCTCGCTTCTGAAGTAGGTTCATCACTTTTTCCGCCATAAATGCTACTTTCATATACCGTTCCAAGGTTAATGAAATCTTCACCACTATCGCCGAAAATATCACTTCTGTTTACGATTGTAGCATTAATGGTGTCATCTCCAAGTCCACCATCAATCACACTATCTATGGCTGCGTTTACAGTAATGAGGTCATTGCCACCATATTCAGATTCTGTAGTGTCATCACCCATGATAACACTATATTTAGCAGTGGTCACACTAATGGTATCATCACCATTACCACCTACGATGTGAGGAGAACCTCCTTCATAAACACCTTCGGCAGTTTTGACAGTAATTTTGTCATCATCATCTTGCCCTGAAACATAACCGCCATTCATGGTAGTTATGTTAACAATGTCATCGCCTGCATCAGCATAGACACTACCGCCAATCATATTAGTAATAGTTATAACATCAGTATCATAGCCTACTGCTTCATCATCATTGGTATGCCCATACACGCCTCCACCTTGCATGTTGGTCACAACAATAGTATCAGCACCACCTTCCCCTAACACTATCCCCCCAGACATAGTAGTAATAGTCAGGCGGTCATTACCCTCATTCAAATCCACCATAGAGTTTTGCGTATTGGAAATAGTAACAGAGTCATTCCCTAAGCCTGCATTGATTTGGGCAGAATTCATATCTGTCAATATAAGGGTATCTGCACCATCTCCACCATTAATTACTCCGTTAGTAGCTTTGAGAATGCGTAGTATATCGTTACCATTTTCAGCAGACAGAGTAGCTGTAGAGCTTATACTGTTAACAAAAAAGCTGTCATTACCCTCACCGCCCAAAATATTGCCCTTTTGCATCTCAGTAACTGTAAAGGTATCATTACCCTCATCACCACGGAAGTTGCCGCTTTGAACAAGGCCGAGTATAAAGGAGTCGTTACCTGCGTCTGCGCTTACATCAACACCACCTAAACCAACATCACTAATAGAAATTTTATCATTACCCTCAGCAAGGTTAACAATTTTTGAGTTTGCATAATCTCCTATGCTTACAATGGTCACACTATCATTGCCCGCGCCGGTGTTCATTACAGTATTTTGTGTTCCAGAAAAACTATCAATCTTAACCGTATCCACATTTGCGCCGCCATCAATGGTTCCTTCAGCAAAGAAATCAACAGATATTGTGTTATTTCCATTGCCGGCTACTAACTTGCCACCATTAAAATGAGTTATATCAATAAAATCATTACCTAAGCCACTGGCAAAAACGCCCCCCTCAGCAAGAGTATCTATTGTAAGAGTATTATTACCGCTACCTGCATGTAACATACCCGTTACGTTTCCTGCGTTAAAGGTATCAGCACCGCTATTACTATAGATAAGATTTGTGGTAGCAACAGTAGTTGCATCTAAAGAGTTATTGCCAAGACCAAGGTTTATGCCCTTAATGCTGTCTTCATTACTTAGGGAAGATATAGTGAAGGTATCATTGCCCTTGCCAAAAGTTATATTATCTATGCCGGCTTTAGTAATATCGAAAAGTTGAATCTTGCCTCCGTCATCACCGGTACTAAGGCCGCCACTACCTTCATTAATTCCGGTACCATCATACGTACTGAACAAATTAATACTATCTAGACCGCCATGGTCATATGTGATGCTACCACCTTCTATTTCAGCTATAGTAATAGCATCATTGCCCTTCATGAGGTTAGCGTTACGCGTCAGGGTTCCTTCTATAACAAAGCTATCATTACCATCACCAAAGGCAATCTCTCCTCCGGTCCAATCAGTAATCTGTATCAGCCCACCGTCGTTACCGGTGCTCAGCCCACCGCTATTTTCATTAATACCACTACCGTCGTATGTATCCAACACAATGCCATCTATCCCTTTGGTATCAAAGGTCAAGCTGCCGCCATTTTCTATATCTACACTACTTAGCAAAATAGTATCAGTGCCAGTTTTTAAATCAATAGCATGATTAAGGGTAGCAGAAGGTCCTAGGAGGACTAATCCATCATTACCGCTGCCAAAGGTCAAGGTTGCGTTCTCACCAAGGCCCAAAGCAGCTAAAGTACCCCCATCATTACCGGCAGCATATGTTCCATCAAAGCTCCATCCCAACATTAAGGTATCATTGCCAGCACCTAAAGCTGCGGCAAGCTCTGTGTCTGTAATTGTAGCATTGTTCTCGCGCCCTACTACAAAAAGTGAATCATTACCGGCACCCATATCTAAGTTTATGTCAGCATTCAAGCTTGTTATTTCAAGTAAGTCATTGCCGGCACCCATAGTAAGATTTTTTTCTTCACCAGTTATACTCTCAATGGCCACACTATCATGCCCATTGCCAAAGCTCATATTACCGCTAGTCCAGCTTGAAGCATTTATTGTTCCGCCATCAGCACCGGTGGAAAGAGCAATGGTCGCTCCTTTACTGTCTACCACCATGCCTTCGCGATATTCCTCTAAGGTAATAGTATCTTGCCCCCTGTTATCATAGGTAATGGTGCCGGTAATACTATTTTCTTCGTTAAACAACTCTGATTCCATGGTAATACTGTCATTGCCGGTGCCTGTATTTATGTTAAACCCATTTGCAACATACGTATCCAATGGTGTGAAAGTGACGCTATCGTTACCAGCACCGCTGATAATTTTTGCATTTGTCATATCACCAGATATGTCTATAGCATTATTACCACCCCCAAGATTTATGGTGGAGTTAATAATACCACTTGTCACAACATTATCATGCGCAGCGCCAAGAGTTAAGGTTTGGTCAGTAAGGTCAAACTCTTTTAAGTCAATAAGGTTATCACCTGTTCCAAGATCTATGGTATACCCCTTACCAAAGATTATACCATCCTTTGCATAAAAAATATCATCACCAGCGCCACCAAGAATTTTGCTATTGTTAAGCTCTCCTTGAACAGCGAAGCTGTCATTGCCATCGCCACCATTGAGGACGCCGCCATTCATGCCCCCTACTATTTGGAGGTTATCATTTCCTGCATCACCGTTGAGGGTACCACCACTCATAGTTGAGTAACTATATAAAATATCATCGCCTTCACCACCATTAAAAGTGCCGCCATTCAAAGTAACGGCAGCCAGATTATCATTGCCTTCACCACCATTAATGGTGCCTGCATACATATTAAGAACATTCAATATATCCGCACCTGCATCGCCATTGACGATGCCGCCGCGCATTTCATATATGCCGACACGATCTTCACCTTCACCACCATTGATAATACCACCACGCAAGAGTCCACTGCTGGGATTTTCAGTATTATCTGTAATGTTTATCATGTCATCACCGACACCGCCATTAACAGTGCCGCCGTTCATGGTAAGAATGCCTACAGTATCCGCATCTGCATCGCCATTGACAGTGCCACCGCTCATGGTAAGAATGTCTACAGTATC
>CAYJOQ010000099.1:0-9765 GCA_964371825.1 uncultured Desulfovibrionaceae bacterium | reverse complement strand
CGACTACTTATCCATTTTAAAATCTACGCGTATTTTAAAAAGTCTCGTGGCCGGAAGATTTAAAATCTCCACTCCGGTTTTCTGGGTAATTTCTGCTAAATCCGCGCATAATGCATCCCATGACGGTGCAATATAGGTAAACCACACATTATAAACATGCTGTCGTACATAGTTATGCGTAACTCCCTTATAGCCATTAACAGTAGCTACAAAGTCATCCATCTTTTCTGGTGTTACCTTGGCTGCACAAAGAGAAGAACGAAAGCCGAGTTTTTTAGAATCAAAATTAGCGCCAAGTCGACGAATAACCATACGTTCTTTCATGGCTCGTACTCTTGCAAGAGCTTCTGCTTCGGTAATGTCTAACATCTCACCAAGCACAGCATACGGACGCGGTGCAATGGGAAAGCCTGTTTGGATTATATCTAGCAATTTATTATCTATAGCATCAAGTGACATAGGTTCTCCTCAGTAATCAAGCATGAAAAGTGTTGTTCAGCATCAACTATTATAGTCAGCACTGAAAAACTACGCAAACCATTGTGACTACAAACACTCACACATTAATAGTTCACAGATAAATTGCCGTAAACAAAGCATGCAATGCGATTTTTTGGCAATTTATCGACACTATTGCACCTGTTTTTCACGTGTTGACTAACAAAATTTTTCTATAAGAAAAATTTTGCGTGCCGTAAAATGAGCCAGAACTTGCTTCTGGCGGCCGCAAAGCGGCATTTGTAGGCAACGTGCCTTTCTGAACAACACATGAAAATGTGTTGTTCAGCATCAACTATTATAGTTCAAGATGGCTTTAATGTTTAAAGTTGTTGTAGTTTTTTAGGCACATAGGTACATAGCGGCTCTTCAGCCATGTGATCATTATCCATACTGTGCGCTCGTGCGCGACAGCCACCGCATACTTTATGATATTCACACACGCCGCACTTTCCCGTATATGCATCCTGAGTACGAAACTCATGAAAATGTTTTGAATTTCGCCAAATTTCAGGAAATGGCGTTTTTTTAATATTTCCGCAATCAAGTTCTAAGTACCCACACGGTTGTACTTGCCCCACATGACTGATAAAGCAAAAACCTGTTCCGCCAAGGCAACCACGCGTCATGGCGTCCATGCCAAAATTTTCTGGCGTAACACCTATGCCCTCTTCCTTAGCCCTTTGACGCATAATACGATAATAATGAGGTGCACACGTCGCCTTTAAATGCATAGACGTTGTTTTACGAAAATCATAAAACCAATGCAAAACATCTTCATATTCTTCTGCAGTGATAACCTGATCAGCAAGACCGGCTGCTCGCCCCATGGGAACTAAAAGAAAAATATGCCATGCGGCGGCGCCAAGGCTTTCACATAATTCAAAGATTTGTTTAAAACTCTGTAAATTATTACGTGTTACCGTGGTATTTATCTGAAACTCCATACCCTCGGCCTTCAAAAGGTCTATGCCTCGCATGGATGCTGCAAATGCGCCTGGCACACCTCTAAAGTCATCATGACTTTGCGCATCGGCCCCATCAATAGAGATAGAACATCGCTGAATACCAGCTTCGCGAATGTTGCGGGCAGTTTCTGGCGTTATTAAGGTGCCATTGGGCGAAAATACACAGCGCAAACCCTTATCTGTCGCATAACGTATAAGCTCATATACATCACTGCGCATCATAGGGTCACCACCTGTAAAAATAATTATAGGCTCACCCACCTCAGGAAATGTATCTATCAAGGCCTTAGCTTCAGCCGTATCTAACTCACCAGGATATGGCTCAGTATGCGCTTCACCTCGGCAATGCTTACACGCCAAATTACATGAACGCGTTACCTCCCAAGCTATAAGCCTGCACTTAGGAGTGCCGTCTTCTAAAAATCTAGACGCATGAGGATGTGCACCAGCTGCGCCATGCCCAGTACCATGTCCAGCGCTTACGGGATGACCTTCTTGACGCAACGGATCTTTTTCGCCATGCGACATTATGCACCAACCTTTCCCTGAAGCAAAAGCTCTTCTGTAAAGTAACTAATAATAATGTCAGCCCCTGCGCGCTTAATACCCATCAAAGATTCTACAATAACAGCGCCCTCATCAATCCAATCGTTTTGCCCAGCCGCCCTTATCATAGCATATTCACCACTCACTTGATACGCTGCTAAAGGAGCATCAAAGGTATCTCTCACCAGTCGAATAATATCCATATACGGGCCTGCAGGCTTCACCATTAAAAAATCAGCACCTTCTGCCAAGTCTGCCCTTGCTTCACGCAAAGCCTCGCGCACATTAGCAGGATCCATTTGATAGCTCTTTCTGTCTCCACTTTTAGGTGCAGACTCAGCAGCATCTCTAAAAGGACCATAATAGGCCGAAGCGTACTTTACCGCATATGACATAATAGGCACATTTACAAAACCTGCCCCATCAAGAGCCTTGCGTATAGCAAGCACGCGCCCGTCCATCATGTCCGACGGTGCCACAATATCTGCTCCCGCACGCACATGCGAAAGTGCCACCTTACACAAAAACTCTAAGGTAGCATCATTTTGCACTTCTCCCGATGGAGATAATAAACCACAGTGTCCATGTGAAGTGTATTCGCATAAGCATACATCAGTAATAACCACAAGCTTTGGAAAAAGCTCCTTTAGTCTGCGCACAGCATTTTGTACTATGCCTGTATCGCTAAAACCCTCACTGCCAAAAGGATCCTTATATTCCGGAATGCCAAATAAAATCACCGACTGCAAGCCATGTGCAACAGCTTTTTCTACCCGCTTTTCAAGCGCAGACAAAGACAATTGGTATTGCCCAGGCATGGACGCAATTTCCTTACAAAAAGAAACATCGTCCGTATCTACCACAAAATACGGCATTACCAACTCTGAAGCACGCAGCGATGCCGTTTCTTGCACCATAGAACGTAAAGCAGGCGTCGTGCGCAATCTACGACCTCTATAAAAATTCGTCAGCATTATTTTTCCTCTTGGTTTCTTCTCTTCTTCCTCCTTAAACACATGTAAAGGCGAAAAAGAGCCTGACTTTGTATTATGCATTGCCTCAACGTAGGCATTTATTATTATAGTATTATGTGATGCAATATGTACGCGTTACTATGCTACGTTGTTCATGATATTTGGCAAGTACATGTTGTCATTTTGTTTTGCAGTAAAGAGTAATTCCCTCAGAAAATATCTAGCAAAAGAAGGCTGCAAGGGCAAAAAGCACTCTGGTACTACAGGCACTACAGATGCTGCCTTTGCAACCTATGTTTTTCACTTCTTTCTTGGGGAGATTAAATTAACTAATTTCCTCATCCGTAAGATAGCAAGCCGGATCTTCTGCCCAAACATCATCGTAATAGGCTTCTGCACGAGCGCGGAAGTTACCACCGCAAATTTTTAAGTATTTACAGCTGGCACAGCGGCCTTTTACGTGTGGCTTTTTATCTTTCAGTTTATGGAGCAATTCTATATTTGGGTCATCCCAAATTTCCGAGAAGGGGCGTTCTAATACGTTACCAAAGGTGTGATTACGCCAGAATTGGTCTGCGTGTACGCTACCGTCCCATGAAATACAGGCTATGCCGCGACCAGTGCTATTGCCTTCGTTAAATTGTAAGAGCTCCATGACTTCTGCGGCGCGTTTGGGATCTTCTCGTTTGAGGCGTTCGTAGAGGTAGATGCCATCGGCATGATTGTCTACGGTGAGGATTTCTTTGCCTATGCCTGCATCAAAAAGGGCTCTTGTTTCGTCCATGATTAAATCTAAGAGCTTGCGTGTTTCGGCATGGCTTAAGTCTTCTTTTATAAGGTCTGAGCCTCGGCCTGAATAGACTAGATGATAAAAGCAGGCTCTTGGCACTTCGTATTCTTTTAGAAGATTAAATATACCGGGAACTTCTTGAGCATTGCGTTTGTTAATTGTAAAGCGTACACCCACTTTAAGGCCTTCGGCTTGACAATTGACTATACCTTCTAAAGCTTTACGAAAAGAACCGGGAACACCGCGAAAATGGTCGTGAACATCTTCAAGACCATCAAGCGAAATACCCACGTATGAAAGCCCAACCTCTTTTAATTCTTTGGCTTTTTCCTTAGTAATTAAGGTGCCGTTGGTTGATATAACTGCACGCATCCCCTTGCTTGTGGCATGTTTGGCAAGCTCCACAAGGTCTTTGCGCACAAGAGGTTCGCCACCGGAAAAGAGCATAACAGGAGCACCATATTGGGCAAGGTCATCAATCATAGTCTTGGCTTGTTCGGTGGATATATCATCCTTACCGTCTACCTCCAAGGCCTTGGCGTAACAGTGCACACATTTCAAATTACAGCGGCGGGTCATATTCCACACCACTACAGGTTTTTTATCCTTTGAAAATTGTAATAAATGCGAAGGAAGCTTACCGGCTTCACGTCCATAACGTAAAGCATCTGAAGGCTCCACTTGACCGCAATATAATTTAGAAATTCCAATCATTGTATAACTCCGTCATTACCATATTAAGCAAGACAATTTTTAAGGGTAACAAAGGCATCGTTAATGCCTTGGGGCTTGGTGCCGCCTGCTTGAGCTAGGTCTGGCCTACCACCGCCAGAACCGCCCACATGCACAGCCACTTCTTTAATAAGGGCCGGTGCAGTAAAACGAGCATGTAAATCTTTTGAAACATATATAATTAAACTTACTTTTTCTTCTTCTTGACTGGCAAGGCAGGCAATACCTGAGGGTAACTTTGAGCGCACATCATCCATAAGTTCACGTAGAGCCTTAAGCGGCACTGTTCCAAGGCAAGCGCATACAACTTTAATTCCATTGATTTCTTCGCAATGGCTCATGACATCCTTACCTTGACCTGAAGCTGCTTGCTGCGCACTTTTTTCAAGATCTTTACGCAATTTTTTGTTTTCTGCTTGTAATGCTTCAAGACGGGGAAGAACTTCTCCGGCTTTGGCTTTTAAACTTTGTGCAATACTCTGCAATTCTTCACGCTGCCCTTGCATAAGACCAATGGCTTGCCAGCCAGTTGCCGCCTCAATGCGCCTAGTACCTGCGGCTACTCCTGCTTCAGAAATTATACAAAAAAAGCCTGCTTCGCCGGTACGCTCAAGGTGTGTTCCACCACAAAGTTCTACAGATTCTGGTTCGCCACCGTCGCCAATGGTCAAAACCCGCACCTCATCGCCATATTTTTCCCCAAAAAGAGCTATGGCGCCGCCGGCAATGGCCTCTTTGTGCGAACAAGTTTTTGCATATACAGGCGCATTGGCTAAAATTGCGCGATTAACATCGCGCTCAACAGCCATGAGCTCTTCTGGTGTCATGGCAGCAAGATGCGTAAAGTCAAAACGCAAACGATCAGCCGCCACAAGAGAACCAGCTTGCTTTACATGCGTGCCCAGTATGCGACGTAAGGATGCATGCAAAAGGTGCGTACACGTATGGTTACGTGCTGAGGCTAAACGATCATTTTCCGTCACTGTAAGAGTCACTTCATGGTCAAGCAACAGTGTTCCTGTTTCTATCTTTACGCAGTGTACAGTAAGATCGGCAAAAGGTTTTAAGGTGTCGAGCACTAAGGCAGTGCCCATAGTAGAAGTCATAGTACCAAGATCACCCATTTGCCCACCTGATGCACCATAAAAAGGTGTACGCGGTGTAACCACATAGCCGCTTTGCCCTTCTTGCAAGCTCTCAATGCTTATACCGTCAGCGTCTAAAAGAGCCACGATACGCGAATTTGCCATAAGGGATGTATAGCCCACAAACTCTGTATGTAGACCCTCTTCATGTAAGGGAGCAAAAAGCGCATTAACATCACCGCCACCAGCGCCCAATAAGCCTGAGCTTTTTTGTGCAGCACGGGCCCTGTCTTTTTGTTCCTTCATGCATGCCTCAAATCCTGCAACATCAAGATTAAAAGCTCTTTTTTCTGCCACGTCTTGCACAATATCGATGGGAAAGCCAAAGGTATCGTATAATTTAAAACACACTGCCCCGGAAACTGTTTTTTCTGTACCTTTTTCCAAACGCTCAAGTTCTTCTTCTAAAAGATGCAAACCTTTTTCAAGAGTTAAGGAAAAACGTTCTTCTTCTTCACGTACCACACGCGCAATAAAGTCTGCTGATGCTATCAATTCAGGATACGCCTCGCCCATGACCTCCGTCACCTTAAGGGCAGTTTTGTACAAAAAGGCTTCCTTAAGACCGATAAGAGTTCCAAAGCGCAATGCTCTGCGCAATAAACGACGTAGCACATATCCACGCCCTTCATTTGAAGGCAAGGTTCCGTCAGCTATAAGAAAAGCAGCAGCACGGCTATGGTCTGCAATGACACGCAAAGCCGTATCAATATCATTGGTATCGGGTGCGCTAAAGGCATATTCTACCTTAGCCAGCGATGCGGCATATTGAATAATATCCTGAAATAAATCACAATCAAAATTAGAGCGTTTACCTTGGCAAATGGCTGCCACACGCTCAAGACCCATGCCCGTATCAATAGAAGGGCGAGGCAAGGGAACGCGCGTACCATCGCCTGGTTGATCATATTGCATGAATACAAGGTTCCATATTTCTAAAAAGCGATCGCAATCACAACGGCCAATACCGCAATCTGGACCGCAAGCCATATCTGCGCCTTGATCGACATAAATTTCTGAACATGGACCACATGGGCCTGTATCACCCATGACCCAAAAGTTATCTTTTTCATCAAGGTGAAAAATGCGTTCAGCGCTAATGCCTGTAACTTCTTGCCAAAGGCCATACGCTTCGTCATCTTCGCGAAACACCGTCACATACAAACGATCCTTAGGTAATTCCAATTCCTTGGTAACAAAGTTCCACGCAAATTCTATGGCTTCTTTTTTAAAATAGTTAGCAAAAGAAAAATTACCGAGCATTTCAAAAAATGTATGGTGACGCGCTGTGCGCCCCACATTTTCAAGATCATTATGCTTGCCAGATACACGCAAGCACTTTTGTGCTGTGGTTGCCCGTGAGTAGGCGCGGCGTTCTTCACCCAAGAACAAGGCTTTAAACTGCACCATGCCGGCATTGGTAAAGAGCAAAGACGGATCATTGCGCGGAATAAGTGGTGATGATTCTACAATTTCATGTTGAAACTTAGCAAAATAGTCTAAAAAACGTTGGCGTATTTCATTGGCTGTAAGCATAATTCTTCTCTCTTATTCCTCAAATGTAGCTTCATCACCTTCTACCAAGTCTTCGGTAGTAGGCGTAAATTCACTGGGGTTCATACCTAGATGCTCTATAACTTTTTCTTCAATGGCTTGGCGTAAAACATCATTTTCTTCTAATAAAGCACGCACTTTTTCACGCCCTTGCCCAAGCTTTTCTGCACCAAAGGCAAACCATGATCCGCTTTGATCAATAATTTTGGCCTCAATGCCAATATCTAATAACTCTCCAGTACGAGAAATGCCCTGCCCATATAAAATATCAAAAACAGCACTGCGAAATGGCGGTGCTACTTTATTTTTTACAACCTTAACCTTGGTTTTTGAGCCAAAGGCTTCTTCTTTGTCTTTAAGAGTTTGAATGCGGCGAATATCCAAACGAACAGAAGAATAAAACTTCAACGCATTACCACCGGTAGTAGTTTCAGGGCTACCATAGCCCTGAACCCCGATTTTCATGCGAATTTGGTTAATAAAAATCACTGAAGTTTTGGATTTATGAATGGTGCCCGTCAATTTGCGTAAAGCATGCGACATAAGACGCGCATGCCCGCCTACCTGTGATTCCCCCATCATTCCTTCAAGTTCTGCTTGAGGAATAAGGGCCGCCACAGAGTCAATAACAACAAGATCTACAGCGCCTGAGCGTACAAGCATATCTGCAATATCCAAGGCTTGCTCACCATAATCTGGCTGCGCTATAAGTAATTCATCAGTATTTACACCAAGGCGGCGTGCATAGGATACATCTAAAGCATGCTCTGCATCCACAAAGGCACACGTTCCACCTAATTTTTGGCATTCAGCCACAATATGCAAGGTCAAAGTGGTTTTACCTGAAGATTCAGGACCATAAATTTCCGTAACCCGGCCACGGGGAATACCCCCTACACCTAGCGCCAAGTCTAAACCAATGGAACCTGTGGGGATAATAGGAATATTCACATGCGCATCATCTGAAAGTTTCATTACGGCCCCTTTACCGTATTTACGCTCAATGGTGCCAAGGGCTGTATTCAACGCGTCAAGGCGTGCCGTTTCAGGGGAAGTGGACTTTTTGGCCATGATTTTCTCCAAATATGTTATATGCGACCTTACTGTAAGCAGTAATTTTTTTTTACAAGCCACTGAATTTATCAGAAGCAGTAATGGTTCGCAAGTATTAGTATGCTCCCCTTACAGGGCATTAACCGAAAGAATATGAAAAAAAAGCTTTATATTTACCATCAAAATTTTACGCACACAAAAACACTTGCCTAACAAGCAACAACTCATTATGTACACGCCATGAATACACAATATGACGCCATAGCGCTTTTTTCCGGTGGCCTTGATAGCATCTTAGCAGTAAAAGCCTTAGAAGAACAAAATCTTAAGGTAAAATGCCTACATTTCATAACTCCTTTTTTTGGCAAGGAAGACATGATAAGACATTGGCAAAAAACCTATGCCCTCGACATTGAGCCTGTTGATATTAGCCATGCCTTTGTACATATGATGCTCTCTGGCCCTGAGCACGGATTTGGAAAATTGCTCAACCCTTGCGTTGATTGTAAAATTTTAATGATGCGTGAGGCGCAAAAGCTCATGACTCACTATGGCGCCAGTTGCATTGTTTCTGGTGAGGTTATAGGTCAGCGTCCCATGTCGCAAAGACGTGATACATTAAATATTATTGAGCGACAAAGTGGCCTTAAAGAGCACTTACTACGCCCCCTTTCAGCGCGCTTACTCAAACCTAGCGCAGCAGAGCTTTCAGGCCTTATTGATAGAGAACGTTTGTACGCCATTTCTGGTCGCGGTCGTAAAGACCAGTTAGCTTTGGCTAAAAAATTTGCTATTACGGAAATTCCCACCCCTGCTGGCGGTTGCCGCCTTGCAGAGCAGGAAAATGCTTGTCGTTACTGGAAGGTTATGCAAAATATACCGCATCCTGAAGCAGGAGATTTTATCCTTGCACAAACAGGGCGCCAATACTGGGCAAATACCGCTACAGGCCAGCATTGGTTATGTATTGGGCGCAATGCTGCCAGTAATGAATCTATCTCTAAACTAGCTAAACCTTCAGACCTTATCTTTCGCATGCGTGACTTTGCAGGCCCCTTAGCTCTTGGCCGACAAGTATACCCATGGGATACGCCGATGGTGCAAAACGCTGCAGCCTTTGTGGCCTCCTTTGCTCCTAAGGCTGTACGCACGCAAAGCCATGTCTGTGTTCTTGTGCGTCAGGGTCATAGCGTGCAAGAAGTGAGCGTTTTGCCAAGTAGGGAAGGAACTCTTTTCACTGAACCCACATGGCAAGAAGCTAAAGAGCAAGTACACATACACAGAAGAATGCTGCAAAATACCAACTAGCAGGCTGATGAAAAACATCCATATATACTTTGCCAAAAACACCATGCGACAAATACGCCAGAACTTGCTTCTGGCGGCCCAAAGGGTATTTGAAGCAGGCGTGCCTTTCTGAACAATACGTGAACACGTGTTGTTCAGCATCTATTAAGAGTCCTGCACAATTACTTTTTCAGTATAATTTTGTGAAAATTGTAAAA
>CAYJOQ010000098.1:0-9784 GCA_964371825.1 uncultured Desulfovibrionaceae bacterium | reverse complement strand
TACTTGTGCAGGACAAAAGGCACAAAAATCAATCGCTTAACTGCGCAAGTGAATTACGCTTGCTCTTGATTTTTGGTCGCAATGGCTAACGCCAGTGCTCCAAAAAAGTCCGCACAATGAATTGTGCAGGAGTCTTAAAAATGTGTTATTCAGCACCGACTATTGTAGTTATAAAAAGTAATTATTCCCATAAATGTATGTGTTTTTCAGTGTCGGCTAATTTTAAAATGCTCCAAATGCGCCTATCAGATAAACCATATTTTTTTGCCAGTCCTTGCACAGCTTTGCCTGAACTTGTGCCGTTTTGCGTTTCTTTGCTAAAAGATTGAATAATTGAATTGTTTCTCATGTGTTGTAAGTACTTTTGGCATTTAGGAATATATAATTCTGTACCTCCATAATGCTTAATAAGTTTGACCATATATTCATGGCCAATGAGCGATACTAGGGGGTGTTTGTCATATGCATCAGTAGACAATGTAATACGCATGGGAATATGTATGGTGCACCCACCAAAATGTGTTAAAAGTGCTCTTAAGGCATCATTATTGTTAAGGACGCTTTGTAGTGTTTGTACAGCATCTGGTATGGGCATTAAGGCTTTGGTAACAGCAGCGTTAGAGCTATTGTGTGTAGCCTGAGTTATACGTGTTTTTTTTGAACGCGAAGCGCTCGTACCGTAATGATTTTTTACTTTTGTATTTTTACTGGAATGGCGCACGAACAACCTCACTTATGTATTTAGCCTCTTCGTTAACAAAGAATTCTGGATATAGTGTTTCATCATGTTCAACTACCAAGGGCATTTCTAGATGAAGAGGTATTTTTTTATCCGTGTAAAATTCTGGAAAATACTTCTGCAATATGCACATACTTAGTGTATTAGCGTGTAATACGCACATATCTGAGCCTGAATGTCCTGAACCACCATTGTTTTTAAGGTTAATGTGCTGTTCGTAGCAAAGCAATTGCTCTGCTAATGAGCGCAAATTATTGCGCACTAATCGCATAAGTAGTTGTGTGTCTTGCCCAACGCCAACCGTTGAAGAGAGCGTTGCTAATAGTGACTCTAAGTAAAGCAACTCTTTTCTAACAGAAATCATATAGCCTCCTTACTCTTATCTTACACTTTGACAATCTTTCATCTATAGATAAATCTATATAAAATATATTGCAAGCTTTTTGTGTATGAATCAACCTTTTCTTTTTAGAATATACAATTTTTCTTTTAAATATAAAAGGTATCCTGGAAAAATAAAAAGCTAATAAAAATTGAAAATATTAGTCACCACAAGGTGTTGCATAAAAATTTTTTTTAATATATAGATAAAGTATAATTTTTCTTGTAAAATATTTTGCATTCATATTTGACAAAGCAGCGCACATGAGGAATGGGGAAGGCCTTTATGCTGTATGATAAAGGCACGCAAAAAAAATTTAGTTACAGTTTGCCATGTACGGTACTATTATGTAATTAAAATGCATAATGTTGACGGTGTATCGCTAGTATTTATGGGCTTTTCGTCCATGTTTTAGGCATTTTTTGTGATTAAATATTTGCTTAATATGTAAGGAAATATCCCATGACCATAGAAACTTTAGCTGTTCTTTTTGGGCAACGGTTACGTGCATTACGCGAAAGGCGTGGTTGGCGTAAATCAGAGCTCGCAGAAAAAATTGGTGTAAGCTTAACAACCATACAGCAGTATGAAAATGGTCAAATGCCCAAGGGAGAATTTGCTGTACGGTTAGCTAGAGTGTTGCAATGTTCTCTTGACTGGCTCTTGGCCGGTGAAGAAGAACAAAAACAATGTGTTGCCTATGATTTACACGACCTAACTATACGTGACTCTAACATGTCAGAAGATAGGTTAGTTATGGTTCCTATGATGGAAGCACGCCTTTCTGCTGGTGGAGGCAGCTTTGAAACAAGTACAGAATTAGTACGTCATTATGCCTTTCGTTATGATTTTTTACGACGTAAAGGTATTCCTTCAGCCATGGTACTTCTTCGGGTCACCGGTGAGAGTATGTCACCGCATATTTTAAACAATGATGTGGTGCTTATTGATCAATCGCAAAATACACCCAAACCCGGACAAATATATGCTGTAAGTGTTGAAGATATGATTTATTTAAAAATTATAGATGCATTACCCGGAAAATTGCTTTTATCAAGCATCAATCCTGAGTATGAGCTTATAGAAGTATCAGCATGTGAACATATGGAAAACCTTGTGCGCATTATTGGTAAAGCGGTTTGGGTTGGACGTGAGCTAGCATAGTGATTGCTCGGAATATGTTTTTCACAGCTTTTTGGGGTGGCCAAAACAAGCACGCCTGTTGCATGGCTGTGAGTATGCGCCATATAACACGCTCCGGGAATATGACCAAGAATACTAAAGCCTGATTGCTCAGCTATGCGCCATGCATGTCTATTGCGCAATGGGCAAAGACCAATTAATGCTTGGCACGGTAAATGTGTAAATATCCATCTAAGAGCGTTGCGGCTCATGTCAGGTGCTTTATTAAAGGCAGATCTAAAAGCAGTAAATTCAAAACGCCAAACGTTGCCATGCCATGGCTGTAAGAGTGCCATGGCGAGTATATCTTCGCATTTAGGCGTGCTAGGTTGTGCATTGGATTTATGTGTGCAGTAGAGCAAAAAGGTGTGTTCATTTAAGCAAAGCTTAAGCCAATCTTCTTCTGTTGGATTAAGGTGACCATGCATTGCGCAGCGTAAAAGACCTTCAGTGTGCATACGGTCAAAAAGAGTTTTGTGCAATGTAAGGTGTTCTTTAGCAAGTATATTGTAATAGTAGTTCATATGTTTTTCCATATATTATAGTGTGTTTTAGCTTTAGCTTCTTGCGATGCTGTTGCTTGAGGTTTAAAGGCAGTCACCGCATAGCGTAATGCATCTGCTGCATGACTAGTCCAATCGTGTAGTGGCATACCGGAAAACACTTCTTGTCGTGGATGCCACTTGCGCCGATATTGCCGTAAGGCTCGTAAGCCGTGCTCGCAGCTGTGGCTATCAAACCACATACGAGGCAAGCTAGCTCGAACGGCATTAATGCCATCAGCAAGGCCTAGCGAAGGCGCAATGTCAAATGTTACTCCTAATTGTCTTGCCATTTCTAAACGGCTTAAGCCAGTGCCAAGTTCGCGCACACGTATATCATGGGGCGCAAAATGTTTTCCGTATACATATTTTCTCAATTGTAGTTGTTGTATGTAGTACGCAAGACCTTGTCCGCTGTCTTCAAAATATTCTAATATGCGCCATGCCCCTCCGCTTTGTACCTGAAAAAACCAAATGCCTGTAGCATCATCAATACCAAGGTCCCAAGCTGTATGTACCAAGAGTTCTGGTGCATAGGGTACAGCAGTGATATGTCCCTTAGTATCAAGGTCTTCTATGCTTGCGGCATAATAGGCCCCTCGAACAGCAGCGGCAAAGGAGCATTCAAATTCTTGTAAATAATCTTCCTTACTCATGGATTTTTGGGCTGCTAAAAGCTCGCCAGCATCTATATAATTGGTTTCAGATGCTTTAAAACAAAAGCGTGACCATTGAGCTGAAGATGTAGCCGTTTGTGAAGCAATATCCTTACCGGCTTCTTCCCAGATATCATGTAGTAGGTTATCAAGGCCGCAAGGAGTACCGCAAAAAAGTGCTCTTCCCTTTCTGTCAGCGAGCATGGGACGTATAACACGTGTCCATACCTGCCTTGGCATATCTGCAGGTTCATCAAGAACCACATCATCAAGGTACATACCACGAAGTGCGTCAGCATTATCGGTACCAAATAAACGTATGCTGGCTCCTGTTGATAAAATGCAGCGGAGTTCTGTTTCTAAAAAGCGTGTTCCTGGTATGGATCCAGCAAAAAATTTCAAATAATCCCAGGCAACTGTCTTTGCTTGACCAAGATAAGGAGCCATATATGCAGCACGCCAATCATGTTTTTGTGAAAGTAAGGCCTGACGAATCAAATCATTAATAGCCGCCACTGTTTTGCCAAAACGCCTGTGACATAATAATACGCAAAAGCGTGTTCTTTGCTGATGAAATTCCCACTGCAAAGGGCGAGGAGTATAGGGTATCGTGCAAATATCATAGGTACGCATTGTATTTGGTGGCACATGAATCTCCTATTAGTATACATATTACGAATGAATATTCTTACTCGTTTGTTCTGAGCCTACTTCATTGTCATTTGTATCCCAAACAAGCATAATTTTGGTAGGCTCATACTTTTGCTGCTGTGTTGCTGCGTGTTGCGCATCTAACAACGATTGTAACTCTTTAATTTCTTTTATGAGATCAATACCCTTACTACCTACTTCGGCATCTACAAGATGCTCTGTGAGGAGCTTTAAACGTTTTTTTAAGGTTTGTATAAGTGCCGTTTTAGCGTATTTAAGGCCAGTAGCCTTCGCTAATGGACTTGTGGGTGCATTTGACATATGTGCTCCTTATATGTTTTTTCTGTTTTTCAGAGTCGACTATAGTAGCTACAGGGCCTGAGCATGGTTATTGCAAATTAGTTTTGTCGGTATTGTGCCGAATTTGCTTGTCTAGTGCGTGTTCAAGTCTTTGCATAAGTCTGTCTATGCCAGTGATACGCATGTCCAATGTTTTTAAATCACCACGTAAAGATTCCATGGCAGTAGTTAAGTGATTAAGGGTAGAGCTATCAGGTGCTTGACTTAAGCGCTCTTCCAGATTTTGTATGCGTGTTTCGGCGTTCATAAATTGTAAATTAAATTCATGATATTGATTTTGCACCATGTGTACGTGTTGCGTGTATACTTCGCTATGCACGAAGGCTTTGCGAATACTCCAAAGTGCCCAGGCCAAAAGCCCTTGTATGGCAAGTATAATATAGGGATGTATATACATGTTTGACATATTCATGGGCACTCCCTTTTTATGAGTATTGGTAGTATTTTTTTATGAGAACAGGTTGTAAAAATATGCGAAGTTTCACCGTGTTAGGTGTAGACAATAAATGCTATAGGCCTGCATCTCTTTCTAATAATGCTAGATGTTCAAGAAGTTTTTGGCAGCGTTTTTTCCATTGAGATTCATAGTTTTGCCCATTTTGCGCACTGTGCGTGTTTGATGCATATTTGCGCATGAATTGCATTCGCTGCCTAACAAACATACGAGCAGTATAAAAATCAAGATTATATATTTGTAATTCACGGCATAATTCAATGGTTTTCTTTCCACAAATACCATCAATAGGTATGGCAAAAAAAACATCAAGATGTGCATCACCTACAATGTTCGCACATTGTTGTAATAGGCGCACGGCCTCATAAGCGCCAATGCAAACAGCGCTATCATAAAGCACATTTGCTAAAGATATAGGAAGTTTGTGGCATTGCAAAGGTTGCCAAAGTGTGCTGTGCAAATGCTTGGTTAATTTTTTGTGAGCATATGATGCAACATCTAAAGTATCGACCATGTGATTCATGATAATACTAGTAAAATGTGCGTCGTCATAGGGATTACTTGCATCGCAAGTACTGGCTAATTGTAAAAATTGAGCATGTGTTTCTGAGCATGCTTTACTAAGATCCGTGGATGTATTGTACAACTCAAGGCTTGGATCTTCTTCAATAGGGCCACAAAATGCCTGATGCCATTGCGAGGTGAATTCGTGTGCTAAAGTAAAAGCGTTTGACATAAGAACTCCTTAAGATTTGAAGGGTATTTATGATAACACCTCTATGCAGTTTACTGTGCAGAGGATTTTTAATCCTTTTGCTCTGCATGCTACATTTTTTTCTTCAACCTATTTTTTCTAAATGCAACGGTAAAATTGAATTTGAAAACAATTATGCAGAGCTTTTAGTATGAGAAAAATCTTGTGGAGTTCATTGTGCGCTTATAAGATAAATATGTAAGGATGAAATGTTTCAGTTCTAGGGATTTTGTTGCTAACATGCTGTAAGTATAATAAAAAAGAGCCGAAAAAAATCGGCTCTTTAAAAAGGTTATGTGTGGAAACTAAAAAGAATATACAAAAGTTGCATTAACATTCCAGGCATCAGTTGCTGTAAACCCTTTGCCCCAAACGTCGTTGTCACTGTCAAGCCAAAGGGCGAGATAGGCTGTATCTAGAACTATTTGCATGTTATCATAAATGTTATATTCAGTGGTAAAGCCTACTTCCATAGCAGAATCCTTACTTGTCATATATATGCCTGCTGCAGTATCAAAGGCAGCGTCTTTATTTGCTGAAGGGCTAAAGGCAGTGCCCAGAGGCGCAGGCTTTGTTCCGCGCATGTATTGCGCCATTTCAGGGGCATTGGTACCTTCAAAATAATTAATGCGCAAGGTATGCTTTAGGTTTTCTAAAAATGTGAAATCCCTAAGGCGTGCTCCTACGCCCCATGTTCCGATTAAGGTTTCACCTATGATATTACTGCGAGCAATATATGGAGTACCTGAGCTTGCAAAATTTGAAAATGTATTATCGCCATTATTTACATCCATGGTCGGCATTCGTTCTGAACCATTGCTTATGTCACCATCATCGCCAGAGCTATACCAACCGTAAAGACCAGGTGTGCCCCAATGCATTTTATATTCCATTAAAAGAGATGCATACCAACCTTGACGCTGTAGACTATCTTCTCCGTATGTTGCATCACCATAGTTAAAGTCAAAGGCAAAATGCCATGGATCCAAATACGTAATTTCACCTGTAAAACCCATATTAAAAACACTGCCATAGGCAGAAAGGTCATTATTATAAGATCCGTTAATGAAATTAGCTTGCATACCTACGGGAAATAACCCTGTGTATACATTATCAAAAGCATTTCCCATACTATAAGCATCAGATCCGTCATAAGACCTGGCAAAGTTTTGCCCTATAGCAGAGTACATGACCCATGGTGTCATTTGCATCCCTTCAAATGTCATGGGCAATAAGAGACCAAAGACATCAACATTATCTAAAAAATTGGCTGAAATTTCGCGCCCATGTGCATCTTGCTCATAGCCATCAAAATTATCATTGTATGGGCGAGCCCAAAAGGCAGTAAGGGAAAACATATCATTAAATGTATTGGAAAGTACAATAGCGGCAACATCATCATCAAACACTTGTGAACTACCACTTGGATATGATGGCAAAGAAAGGCCTTGTAAACCCATGCGAACACGCATTTGTGTCTCAGGTACTATCCAGTCAATATATGCTGCCTTAACCTTAACAGCTACACCGTCTGTTCCAAGAGCGCCCCCTTCACTATTGGTGTTTCCTGCTCTTCCCCATATGGTATCACCAATTTCAAAGTATACAGTTCCTGAAAGACTTTCGGAAGCTATAGCACTTAATTGCAATCGTAAGCGCTGTCTGGCTTCAAATTCGTCTTCATCGCCGTAACCAGAACCATATACGGCGCCTTGACTGCGTGAATGACTATATCCCGACATGCCCTGACCATAGTCAAAGCTCATAACCCATTGTCCTTTTACTTTAAAATCAATAGCATAAGCTTGAACATTACACCCAATAAGTACACCAGCTAATACTAGTATGGTATATATTTTTTTCATAACAATCCTTCCTTAGGCACAAGCTGTGCCAAGTAAATTTTTGTACGGCCGTTATGTGTTTATACAAAAGAGCCTATGGTAAAGCAAGGGGTGTAGTGAAAAAAGATCTACTATATTAGTTGGTTATCTCTAGGCTTTAAAGTGTTTTAAGCTTTAAAAGGAGGGCGTGATTGTTTGGTAAGATACGTAAAAAAAACAAAAAAAAGGAGAGCCTAAAGGGCTCTCCTTAATAATACCGTTACAAAACTAAGCTTAGAAGCTGTAAACGAAGCTTGCGTTTACGTTGAAAGCATCAGTTTTGGTGTAGTCTTCGTTATGCCAACCAAAGGAGTTGTTATCCCATGTGTCTTGGTCCATATCCATGATCATGTAAGAAGCGTCAACAAAGAGGCTTAAGTTTTCATAGATTTGGTAGTTGGTGCTAAGACCGAATTCCCAAGCGCTGTCAGCAGTGGTAAGGTACAAGCCGTCAACAGTTGCATCATAACCAGGAGCAGAATTGATGCTGTAAGAGTTGGTTCTCATGATAGCTTGAGCCATTTCTGGATCGTTAGTACCTTGGATGTAGTTAACACGGAAAGTGTGCTTTAAGTCTTCAAGGAAGCTGAAGTCTTTCAAGCGAAGACCGATACCCCATGTACCAACCATGTTGTTACCGATAACACCTTCACGAGAAATGTAAGGGTGACCAGTGAAAGCAAAGTTAGAGAAGCCGTTGGTACCACCAACTACGCTGCTAACTGCCATGCGCTCAGAACCGTTACCGGTATCGGCGTCATCACCGGTGCTGTACCAACCGTAAAGGCCAGGAGTACCCCAATCCATCTTGTATTCAAAGAGTAAGCTGCCGTACCAACCAGCGCGACGCAAGTAATCTTCGCCCCAGTTAGCTTCGCCATAGTTTAAATCCCATGCGATGCGGAATGGATCAGCCATGGTGATTTCGCCGGTAACACCAGCATTCCATACTTGACCATAAGCATATACGTCATCATTAACAGCAGCACCAGTGAACTGGGTAGCAGCCATTTGGTTAAGAGCTTCGTTGGTAGTAGCAGGAAGTAAGCCGCCAACTACGCCATTGTAGGTAACGCCGATGCCAAGAGGACCGGTGTTACGGGTGAAGTTTTGACCAACTGCGCTATACATAACCCAAGGAGTGATTTTAAAGCCATCAAAGGTCATAGGAAGAAGAAGACCGAACATATCTACGTTATCAAGATAGTTAGCTGGTACTTCATCTTCGCTGTTCATGTAGTAGCCACCAAGGGAGTTGTCGTTGTAAGGACGTGCCCAGAAAGCTGTAAGGGTAAAGTTGTCGTTGAATCTGTTAGAAAGAACAATACCAGCTACGTCGTCTACAAATACTTGAGAAGTACCAGTAGTGAATGCAGGCAAGCCTAAAGCTTGAAGGCCCATACGTACTTTAAGTTCGGTGTTAGGCACAATCCAGTCAATGTAAGCATGCTTTACTTCAACTACTTTGCCGTCAGAACCAAGAGCGCCACCTTGGCTGGCATTACCCCAGCTGGTGTTACCCATTTCGAAATATACGGTACCGGAAAGTGACTCAGAAGCGATGGCTTGTAATTGTAAACGTACACGTTGTTGTGCTTCAAAGTTATCGGAACCGCCATAACCATATACTTCTTTGCTGCCGGTTTCAGAGTAGCCACCTTGACCATCGGCAATGCCAAAGCTCATGATGAATTGACCCTTAGCTTTGAAATCAATGGCGCTAGCGCCAGTAGCTGCGCCAAATACAAGGCCTGCAGCTAAAAGAAGAGTAGCTAGTTTTTTCATAATTTTCCTTCCTTTTTACGTAGTTACGTAGTTTTTATTCAGGTATGGAATTGTCCATGCGTAAGTTTTACCTTAATTTACCTCGTGTGGCAAGGGTTTTGGTGCAATTTTTTTTACTTTTACCTATTTGGTAGTGCAAAATGTAAAAAAATATAAAAAAAGCGGCTGCTTGGTTGAAGGCAAAAATACTTTTTTTTTGTTATTATAGTGTATTTTAGGTAAAGAGGTACAAATTTTTTTCCTGCAATGAGGTACTTTTTTTACTGCTCATATGGGAACGTGCAGTATTGCGCATAAATAGTCAGCACTGAAAAACTAAACAACTATTTGTAATTGTACACTTAACATGCAAGGGACAACCTAGAAAAATTGCCGAAAACAAAGCATGTAATGCGA
>CAYJOQ010000097.1:0-9863 GCA_964371825.1 uncultured Desulfovibrionaceae bacterium | reverse complement strand
CTTGCTTCTGGCGGCCGCAAAGCGGCATTTGTAGGCAACGTGCCTTTCTGAACAATACATGAAAATGTGTTGTTCAGCATCAACTATATAGTTTTAAAACTCAATTATTATACAGTAGGTTCGTAATAGCAACGTTTAGGTGAATGCACCTTGCCGGCTTTTTTTAAGGCATCAATGGCTTTAGAAACATCCTTACTTTCTACTTCCAAGGCTTTAGCAATATCACCAGGACGTACAGGTTTGCCAGCATCTTGCATGGCTTTAAGAACTTTATCTTCCATGGGTTTCTCCTATGATTGTTATTAAGATACATTCCTAATATGTAAATTCTTCTTGTACGTCAAGCTGTTTTCTGGCAGTATGTGAAAGCGTTTTTTTTTGCACATGCACCATTTTTTGTGAAGAAATTTTTGTATGTCGCTGCAGCAAAAGAAACTATAGATATTCATATTATGCAAAAGCGCAATATTGCGACTTTAACAACGCGTAATACCTGTTTTTTTATTCAATTTAAAAACTCTTTTCATAACTATAGACATTGTCGTGGATTAGGTAATGCAGGCTTTCATACTTCTTTTTGATATTGGCAATACATCAATTAAGGTGGGTATAGCCCGTGAGGAAGCTGTTATAGCGTCCTATACATTACGCACCGATGCAGGCCAAACGGCAGACAGCCTTGGCCTCACACTATACACATTATTGCAACATGCCGGTCATACAAAGCGTATTACAGCATGTGTAGCATCATCTGTAGTACCAACTATGACGCCTCTTGTGCGCGAAGCATGTAAGCGTTTTGTGGGCGCGCCATTTTTTGAAGCGCCAAAAGATATACCCATTGCATTGACAAATTGTTACGATAGGCCAAGTGAAGTTGGGGCTGATAGATTAGTGAGTGCCTATGCGGCTCGAGAAATTTTTACAGAGCCTACATCGTTGATTGTTATAGATTTTGGCACTGCCACAACCTTTGATTGTGTGCAACACCGTTCATATCTTGGCGGACTTATTTTTCCAGGTGTACATACGGCAGCCGCAGCTCTTTCAGCCAATGCGGCCAAATTACCACGCATTGACCTTGAATGTTATGACCTTGAGCCCGTTCCCGGGCGGGATACTGTTTCGAGTATAAAGCATGGCATTGTTTTTGGCTTTGCGTGTATGGTAGAAGGGCTAACTGCGCGCCTTGCAAAACAACTTGAAGGTTCGGTACATATTATTGCTACCGGCGGTTTTGCAAAGGATATTGCACGAATTAGCAAATGTTTTCATGAAGTGGTGCCTGACCTGATTTTGGACGGTTTGCGCCAATTGTATTATAAACAAAACGGCAATAATGCCATTAGTGAGGAGTAAGTCTATGAGTACCATTGTATCCGTCCATGCCCGTGAAATTTTAGATTCACGCGGTAACCCCACCGTAGAAGTGGAAGTGGGTCTTGAATCTGGTCATATTGGCCGTGCGGCCGTGCCTTCTGGAGCATCCACAGGCACACGTGAAGCCCTTGAAATGCGTGATGGCGATAAAAATCGCTATAAGGGCAAGGGCGTAAGCCGTGCAGTTGAACACGTAAATGGCGAAATTGCCGAAAATATCGTGGGTCTTGATGCTCTACGTCAAGTGCACATTGATACAACACTCATTGACCTTGACGGAACAGATAATAAATCACGCCTTGGCGCCAATGCAATGCTTGGCGTATCAATGGCTGCATGCCGTGCAGCTTCTGGCTTTCTTGGCCTTCCTTTGTATCAATACCTTGGCGGTATTAACGCAAAAGTATTGCCTGTTCCTATGATGAATATCATTAATGGTGGTGCGCATGCTGCCAATAATCTTGATATTCAAGAGTTTATGATTATGCCTGTAGGGGCATTCGCTTTCCGTGATGCTTTACGTATGGGCGCAGAAGTATTTCACTCCTTAAAAGCATTACTCGACGCTGATGGCCTTTCCACAAGCGTTGGAGATGAGGGCGGTTTTGCACCAAACTTTAAGAGCCATGATCAGGCATTTGCGTATATTATGCGTGCCATCGAAGAAGCTGGTTATAATCCCGGCAGTGAAATTACCTTGGCCGTTGATTGCGCAGCTTCAGAATTTTATAAAGACGGTAAATATATTCTTGCCGGTGAAAATAAAACCTTTAGTAGTGCTGAAATGGTAAATTGGCTTGGCGAATTTACAGCTAAATATCCTTTAATTTCCATAGAAGATGGTCTTGCAGAGCAAGATTGGGATGGCTGGCGCATAATGAGCTCAAGCCTTGGTGATTCAATACAAATTGTTGGTGATGATATATTTGTGACTAATGCAGATATTCTTGCCGAAGGCATCCATGAAGGCATTGGTAACTCAATACTCATTAAGCTTAATCAAATTGGTACCGTGACAGAAACTATGGATACCATTGAAATGGCCAAAGAGGCAGGGTATACCACTGTTATTTCTCACCGTTCCGGCGAAACTGAAGATTCTTTCATTGCAGATCTTGCTGTTGGTGTTAATGCCGGTCAAATTAAAACCGGCTCCTTGTGCCGATCTGATCGTGTAGCAAAATATAACCAATTGTTACGCATCGAAGAAGAGCTTGATGAAAGCGCAACATACTTTGGGCCTATGATGGCTGAGTATTATTCGTTAACCAACGATGACTAACATTTTTTGCGTGTTATTGGGGAGGGCTTGCCCTCCCCTCGTACCCTTATACAAAATAATTGTATAAGGGACTCATTTTTTAAGAGGTATTTATGCAAATTATTGACGGAAAAAGCACGGCAGCCAGTATTCGTGCAGAATTGCAAACGCTTGTCAGTAGCAACATACAAGATGCAAAGCGTGCCCCTGGCCTTGCGGTAATCTTAGTTGGCGAAGATCCTGCCTCACAAGTGTATGTACGTAATAAAGAAAAAGCCTGTGCTGATGTGGGCATTGTTTCATTTGCACATCGCTTACCTGCAAGCACAAGTCAGGATGCTTTGCTTGCACTTATTGCAGAACTTAATGCTCGTGAAGATGTAGATGGCATCTTGTTGCAATTACCTTTGCCAAAAGGTTTGGATGCAGATGCATGCTTACTGGCCATTGACCCTGCTAAGGATGTTGACGGCTTTCACCCAGAAAATGTTGGCCGCCTTTCTCTTGGTCTTCCGGGTTTTGTTTCTTGCACTCCTGCTGGAGTTATGGAACTTTTGCAGCGCTATAATTTGTCGCCTGCGGGAAAAAAGGCCGTGGTTGTCGGTCGTTCAAATATTGTTGGGCGTCCCCTAGCTTTGCTGCTTTCTCATGCAGGCCCCTTTGCCAATGCTACAGTAACCATTTGTCATTCGCGAACAGAAAATCTTGCGAAGGAATGTCGCGAAGCGGATTTCATTTTTTTAGCCTTAGGAATTCCAAAATTTCTTACGGCAGATATGGTGAAAGAAGGTGCAGTTATCATTGACGTGGGTATTAATCGTACCGCAGAAGGCCTTTGCGGTGATGCAGACTATGAGACAGTAAGTCCTAAGGCGCGTGCCATAACCCCTGTTCCTGGCGGCGTAGGACCTATGACTATTGCCATGTTGCTTAAAAATACCGTACAATCTTGGCAGGCTAGGACGTAAAACCTATACAAAGTAGGTGGTGGAAAACGCTATAACTGCATAGTCGAATCTGAAAAAGATGAAAAAATTACCAGAAAAAGAGCATAGAATGTACGTATTTTTCTGCTCAATTAAGTGTTTTATTAAGCGTATACATAGGCCTTGGTAAACGCAAAAAATATTTGTTGTACGAATAAGGCTATTGTGCATAGCTCATCAAATCCACATAAGATATAAAAATGCCGTGTTCAGGTTCGGCTACTAAAAAATTTTGCTTTTTAATAGATTATACGCAAGCAAGGAGAGGAGATGCCAACGTATACAGTCCTTGGCAATTGTGTAGGGCATCGATTGCAAGAACTACTCATGGCTTGCCCGGCAGTGACTGCCGCCAAGTGGTCATGTGTTGTGGCACCCATGATTCATACCTTGCGAGCAGAGGAGCAAACGACAGCGCTTGCACGACAAAGCCTTGCGTGTGAGGTGGTATTTTCTCAGCCCTTGTTCAGTTATGGTGATTGCAATACAAACAACCTTAAAGAACAATTGCACCATCGTTTGGTGCTGTTTTCGGCGCCAAATTTTGAAGCATATTTTCCAGATGTTTTTCGTATTCCTGCAGTTGAAAATGAGCGTTTTTTACCGCCCCTTGAGTGGCATAGCTCATGTATTTTTCAAGGGTATTTGGCAAAAATTCCGGCATGGGAACTCCCAGAATTCTATGTGAATAATCAAGTTTTCAGTAAATTTTCCACGGCCTTGGCCTTGGTAAACACTAAGGAAAAATATATACAAAGAGAGCAAGGTGTAGATATTAGCACATGGCATCTTGTTGAAAATCAGTATGCTTCCACTGCGCTATTTTATACATGGCAGCATCCACATGATAGCCTTATGCTGGCCTTATTGAAAAAAATGCTACACGTTTTGCAGGTAAAGGAAGATGACACATTGTTAGAAGAACTTGTTGCAAAAGCCTCATTTTCTTTTAATCAATGGCCCATTATAACGAAGCAGCATGGGTTTTTTTCTTTTGAGGAAAGGGCAACGTTTCGTATTGGTGGAATAGATATGAGCCTTGAAGATGTGGCTGCAGGGTATTATTCATATTATGATTTTCATCCTCAAGCTGTTGATATGGCAAAAAAAGCTCTTGAGAAAAACTAAATCAATAAATTTTTCTGTATTCGTCACGTGAAAAACAACCACTTCGTATGACACATCACCAAAAATGCGCATTCTATGTTCTTGCTTCTGGTGATTTTTTCGTTGCGTTTGAGTTGTAAAAATAGTTATTTCAATAGATTAATTTGTTTTCGCTGTTGATTATGTAATAAAAAAAGGCTGTACACAATTTGTGTACAGCCTTTGAGTGTTGATAAAGTCAACACGACCGATAAATCAAAAGTAGGCGCAATTTATTTGCGCCGTTAAACGATTGATTTTCGTGCCTTTCCGCTTGGCAGCTATGCTGACAATAGCGGCGCAAAAGCCACAAAGTGGGGTTTGTCATAAGTCTTAGGCTGTACACAAATTGTGTACAGCCTTTAGCTAAAAGCATTAGAATTTAGTAAACGCCTTGCTCAATCATTGCATCAGCAACCTTACGGAAGCCGGCAATATTACCGCCAAGAACGTAATCGCCAGGGCGATCAAACTCTTGAGCAGTGGTGCTGGCAGAAGTGAAGATTCCTTGCATAATGCCTTTAAGGCGTTCATCTACTTGGTTAGCTGTCCAAGATTGCATGCTTGCATTTTGGGCCATTTCAAGCTGGCTTGTGGCCACACCGCCGGCATTGGAACACTTGCCAGGGCCATAGGCAATTTTTGCTTCTTGGAATACTTCAATGGCACCTGGTGTGGAAGGCATGTTAGCGCCTTCGCTGACAAGGTAGCAACCATTTTTGATGAGTGCGCGAGCATCTTCTTCGGTAAGTTCGTTTTGGGTTGCACTTGGGAATGCCATATCACAAGGCACATGCCATACAGGATGTTGGTTTTTGCCATATTCTTTAAGCGGAATGTATTGTGCGTCTGAGCAAAGCTCTACATAACGAGTCAAAGAGGCGCGTTCAACTTCCTTCACTTGTTTAAGCACATCAAGGTTAATGCCGCTTTTTTGGTAAACAGTACCGCGTGAATCACTTAATGTTACGGCTTTAGCACCAAGATGTTGCAATTTTTCAATGGTATAAATGGCAACATTGCCAGAGCCAGAAACAGCAGCAGTTGCACCCTTAATATCTTTACCAAGAGCACCAAGCATATTTTCCGCAAAATATACGCAGCCATAGCCGGTGGCTTCAGGACGAATTAAAGAACCGCCCCAGCGAATGCCCTTACCGGTAAGGATGCCGTCAAATTTGCTGGTAAGGCGCTTATATTGACCAAACATATAGCCAATTTCACGAGCGCCAACGCCAATATCACCAGCAGGAACGTCAATGGTATTGCCAATAATGCGCGAAAGTTCTGTCATGAAGGATTGGCAAAAACGCATGACTTCAGCATCACTCTTGCCCTTAGGATCAAAGTCGCTGCCGCCTTTAGCTCCACCAATGGCAAGACCTGTGAGGCTATTTTTGAAAATTTGCTCAAAACCAAGAAATTTCAAAATGCTTTGATTTACGCTTGGGTGAAAGCGAAGACCGCCTTTGTAGGGTCCAATGGCAGAGTTAAATTGAATTCTATAGCCGCGATTTACCTGCACACGACCTTTATCGTCAGTCCATGCTACACGAAAAGTAAGTTGACGCTCAGGCTCAACTATACGCTCTAAAATATTATGTTCTTGGTATTTGCCTTCACGATCAAATAAAGGTCCTAGAGAATCAAAAACTTCAGTCACAGCTTGTGTAAATTCTGGTTGATGGGCGCAAAATTTTTTCATTTTACGAAGAACTTTTTGCGGGTAATTAACAGCCATAGAACGCTCCTTCCAATGCAAAATGCACGGGTTGTGTGGTTTTTGTACCTTGGGTACGATGGATATATTTTGTCCTCAGCTAATAGATATAGCACATTGTGTGTATAACCTCATAATTTGTATGCTAAAAAGAATTAAATGGGAAGATTTTTTTTGCTTGCTACGAGGCATTTTTCTTACGAATTTGTACTGTTCAATACTCGCCTTAATGTCGACTTTTTTAAAAAACATATGTTGCAAAGAAAAGACTATTTTATAACCAATTAAAATTTTGAATAAAAATTTACTTTTTTTATTCTCTTGAAGAAATGATTGCAGTATATAAAGTCTACCATAATGTAAAAAAGATGGGTTTTTAATGTTTTTTTTGACATAAAAGTAGAATAATTTTTTTTAAAAAATATTCACATGCGTAATTCTTTCACTTGAAGATGTTTTGAGGTAGTTTTACTCAGTCAAATACATATGGTGTTCAGCATGGACTATGTAGAGCGCTTAATTTTGGATGCAATTACACGTAAAGGTGTGCTGGTAGTATTTGAAATTATAATTAACTTAGAATAACGTGTATGCTTGCGTTTTTATATTTGACTATACAAGCGTAAACACGCAAAGTATCGGCATAAAAGGCCTGCAAATATTACTAACGTTTGCGAAATATACTGCATTTTTTGTGATTTTATAGACTAATATGCATGGCAAGGAGGGGGAATGTCTGCATCTATTGTGTCATGTATCGGTGATACTCCACTAGTTTTACTTAATTATTTGCATGAATTACGAGAGGGAGAAGATGCACAAATATGGGTGAAGCTTGAAAGTAAAAATGCTTCTGGTTCGGTTAAAGATCGTATTGCCTATGCTATGGTGCGTGAGGCCTTAGAGCAAAAAAAATTAACCTATGAAGGTTTGATAGTTGAGCCTACCAGTGGTAATACAGGTATATCATTAGCCATGGTAGCAGCAGCTCTTGGTATTGAGTGCTGTATTGTTATGCCGGAAAATATGAGCATTGAACGCCGAGCGCTTATTAGGGCATATGGCGCAAGGCTAGAACTTACTGCAGCAAGCGCAGGAATGGAAGGTGCTGTTCGCCTTGCAGAAGAAATTTGCGCTGCAAATACAAGGGCTTTTATGCCTAATCAATTTAGCAATCCTTGTGTGACTCGGGCGCATTATGAAAGCACCGGGCCAGAACTCTATGCAAGTTTTGGCCAAGATATACATGCTCTTGTAGCAGGTGTTGGTACAGGTGGAACCATTAGCGGAACTGGGCTTTATTTGAAAGAACGCATACCGCACTTAACGGTACATGCTGCAGAGCCTAGTGAATCTCCTTTGCTTTCGCAAGGTAAGGTTGCCATTCATGGAATACAAGGTATTGGTGCTAATTTTATACCGCCTATTTTGCGCCAAGATATTTTAGACGAAATCATACTTGTAAGCACTATGGATGCTTTGGCCATGGCGCGTAAGCTCTTTAAATACGAAGGTATCAGCTGCGGCATTTCTTCAGGGGCCAACGTATATGCTGCAGTACAGCTTGCACGACAAAAAAAGATGCAAGGTAAGCGTATTGTGACCTTTATTTGTGATTCAGGTGAAAAGTATTTGTCCACAGAACTTTTTTCATAAATAGGCAGCACTGAAAAATTATGCAGATCATTGTAATGACAGGCACTCACACCTTAAGATGTCATAGAAAAATTGCCGAAAACAAAGCATGGAATGCGACTTTTTGGCAAGGTATCGACATTATTGCACCTGTTTTTTACGTAATGACTAACAAAATTTCCTGCAAAAAATTTTTCCGTGGCGTAAAATACGTCAGAAGTAAGTTCTGCTATTTTTACACCGCGTACATAATATATAAGGATAGAGTATGCTATTAGCCGCCATGTTAGTAGGAGCCATTTTAGGAGGTATTATTGCAAACAATAAGGGCAGAAATGTTTTTTTGTGGGCAGTATTGTGTGGCGTAATGCCTTTGATTTTATTTGTTCTTTTTGCTTTACCTCGGCAACCTCAAGCAGGTGTTTGGCGTCCTTGTCCTTTTTGTTTAAGCATTGTTCCGTGGAAGGCTACCGTATGTGCACGCTGCAAAAATACTTTACCCATAGCACAGGTGCATCCTTGTGCTTATTGTGGTGGGCCTATTTGGTCTGGGCAGGATGCATGCGCGCGCTGCGGCCGTAAAGATGTTTTACAAGAGACAGAAAATACTTCGGAGAAAGTATAATATGCATCGCTAGGATCTTAGGAAGTACAAACCTTGTTTGTCATAATATACACATAAACCATAACAATAGGAATGTTATAATGCGTAAAACCTTTTTTTCTCTCATATGTGCGGTCTTTGTATTCATAGCTGGAGTTTTACCAAGCTTTGCTAAGGCTCCTACAGGCATGTTGCAAGAAGCTGTGGAGCGTGGAACCCTACGTGTTGGCATGTCTTCCTTTGTTCCTTGGGCCATGCAAGATAAGACCGGAAAATATATCGGTTTTGAAGTTGATGTTGCAACTCGTTTGGCTAAAGACTTTGGTCTTGAGCTTGAGCTTTTACCAACGCGCTGGTCTGGCATTATTCCAGCGTTATTAAGCGGAAAATTTGATATTATTATCAGTGGATTAAGTGTTACACCTGAGCGAAGCTTAAGGGTGAACTTTACCATTCCTTATGATCATACATATATCGAAGCCGTTGGCCGTAATGATAAGTTGGGTGATAAAAAAACTTTTGAGGCATTAAATGCTCCAGAATTTATAGTTGCTGTGCGCACAGGCACCACTGCCGCAGTTGCAGCAGAAAAAACATTGCCAAAGGCCACCATTCGTTATTTTGACGATGAAGCACCGGCAGCACAAGAAATGGCCACCGGTCGTGCGCATGTGCTCTTTGGCTCAACGCCCCTTGGTAGTTTTGAAATTGTACGTGACCCCCAAAATATTCGCCATGTGACTGAAGAAACCATTTTTCCACAGCCCATATCTATGGCCATTCGTAAGGGCGATTTTGATACTTTAAACGCTCTTGATGCGTGGATTCGTAATGTGGAAGGTGAAGGCTGGCTTAAAGAGCGCCGTGATTATTGGTTTAAAGGCAGGGAGTGGGAATCACTTTTGCAATAATATTTTTTTAGCTTTAAGACATTGGATCGTAGTTGCACATAAAAATAATTGCAATCTTCACGTGAAAAGCAGCTTCTTTGTATGACAAAAATCACCAGAAATGCACAGTACATGCTCTTATTTCTGGTGATTTTTGTCAGTATGTTTTAGCTATAAAAATGTATATTTAGTTGATGCTGAACAACACATTTTCATGTGTTGTTCAGAAAGGCACGTTGCC
>CAYJOQ010000096.1:0-9995 GCA_964371825.1 uncultured Desulfovibrionaceae bacterium | reverse complement strand
TTGCATGTTAAGTGTACAATTACAAATAGTTGTTTAGTTTTTCAGTGCTGACTATGTTAACCTGTGCTGTTCTTGGCTTTGTTCTGCTGGAGTAAAGTGCATTTGTAGGTCTTTACCAAGAATTTTTTTACAAAGTTTTTGCATATTTTGTACTGCTTCCATTTCAACGGGGCTCGCTATTTGATATTGAATTTCAAGCAAGAGGGTTCCGTCTTGGTGTGTAAAGTATGCTTCATTAATATTTTGGCAATGTAGGCGATCCATATTTTCAGCAAGAGCTAAAAATAGGGCAAAAAGTCTTCGATGTGTACCTAGCCCCTTGGTAGGTTGTGGAGATTCATCAATTTTTTTATTGGGCTTCATACTATGATACTGTATAAGATAGGCCAAAAAATCTATTTCTTCTTGGGTAAATCCTAAAATATCGGTGTTTTTTATTAAATACGCACCATGCCATGAGTGTTTGGCATAGGCAATGAAAATACCAATGTCATGCAAAAGTGCTGCATAATGCAATAACTCACGAGCTTGATGATCTAAGGGTATTAAGCCACAGTCAATGGCAGAATCATGGATATCAAGAGCGAGTTGTGCCATGTGGTGCACGTGTTTTTCTTCATAATAGCATCGTTTAGCAAGTTGTAATACGCTATCATAACGCACATTTGAATATTGCATAGGTAGTGTATTTGTAGCATTATTTTGCTGTAATCGCTGCCTTTGTATGTAATCGGTAAGAATACCATCTTGTAAATTTCTTGCGCTAACGGTCATGTGTTCAAAGCCAAACTCTTCCATAAGCGTAAGTAGTATGGCTGTGCCTGCCACAAGCACTTCAGCACGGCGTGCGTTAACTCCGGGTAGATTTTTGCGTTCATCAATGGTGAGTTCACGAATATGTTTTGCTGCTTTGCGCAAGCCTTCTAAGCTTATGGTGGAGTGCTCGGCACTTGGTGATGTGCCGTATTGTAATTTATAGGCAATGGTGTGCAAAGCTAAGGCTGTTCCTGAGCTGCCCACCATTTCTTTAACGTTATGAGTTTTTATCCTTTTTATAGTATGTGAAGCTTTGCTGCGCACATATTGACACATACTTTCAAAAAGTTGCCCAGAAACTTTTCCGTTAGTATCTTCCAAAAAAAGGTTAGTTAAGCGCACACAGCCCAATTTTAAAGAATCAAGATTTATGTGATTAACAGAATTCCCAATGGCTACTTCAGTACTCCCACCGCCAATGTCAACAAAGGCTCGCATGGCAAGGCTATGGGGTAAATCACTTGATATACCAAGGTAAATAAGGCGTGCTTCTTCTTGTCCGGGAATAATTTGTAGCGTAAGCTCTGTATCATTATACACCTGCGTTACAAACTCTTGGGCATTGGTGGCATCACGCATGGCTGCTGTAGCCATGGGGAGCATTTCATTTACTCCATATGTTTTGCACATATCCATGAAGGAGCGTAAAACAATTAATGTGCGTTGCATAGCAGCTTCTTGAAGCATCTTCGTTTCAAAAGCATTTTCACCAAGTCGTACCATATGTTTTACACGATTTATAATGCTATAGGCACCGTCAGGCAGTAATTGTACTAAGAGTAAGCGTGCAGAGTTACTTCCAAGGTCTATGATACCAATTTTTTTTCCACCATGTGTATACATAGGAAGAAGTATTTCTTGAGGTGTTGTCATAATAGTAAACCAATGTTTAAATCGTGAGTGTTAATCTATGGCTTGGCAGGAAATATCTTTATTAAAGATTTGGCAAAAAAGTTCTTTTTTGGTTTCTATCCTAAATATTTCTGCAGCACAATCTTGTGAACATGTTAAGTTAATATACACAATATCTGTTTCTATGCTTATGCGAAGATCTTGCACACAAGACGTATGGCTAAAATCAAGAGCGTCAGCTAAACGTATGATGGCAGCAAGTATGCGTATGGCCTTTTGATCTTCTGAGTTTAGTGCTGCAAAGCGCCATTGTGCAATGGAAGGCTCTGCTCTGCGGTGATATCGAGCCACAAGGGCAACCAGTGATCGTATTTTTTTGTCAACGGGCATAACTTCACCTGCACGAATCATGGATGCAGAAGCTTTATGATGTGCTCGCTTGCCATAAAGCCAACCTATATCATGTAGTGTTGCCCCTTGGAATAAAATGTGTTGCCAATGCTTATTAAGGCCGTGTAAAGGGCTGAGCCCTTCAAAAAGTATGTTAGCAAGCTTAGCAACATGAGCGCCATGTGCTAAGGACTCTTTAAGAACAGGAGACAATGTGGTGTTTTGAAGTAGATTTTTAATTTTCATAATAATGTTATGTGTTTTTTAGCTTTTTTTTGCACGCATATTGAGCATGAGCTCTTGTGCGTGGAAGGGAGTTTCATTTCGATGTGCTTTTTTACGAGTGTAACTGCCGTCTTTATGTAATGTGTAGGCTTTGCCAGTGTCGTTTAAATGCGGCATAAGTATATCTTCCAATACTTGTTTACGCAAATCAGGGTCTAAAATAGGCACAAGAGTTTCAATTCGCCTGTCAAGGTTACGAGGCATAAGGTCCGCGCTTCCAATATAAATATGTGCATGGTTATTGTTGCCAAAATAGTAAATTCGTGGATGTTCTAAAAAACGCCCTACAAGAGATGTCACCTTAATATTTTCACTAATACCAGGTATTCCGGGGCGTAGGCAGCATACACCACGCACCTGTAAGCGCACATCAACACCTGCCATAGCTGCTGTATACAAAGCCTTAATGCATTCAATGTCAGCTAATTGATTACACTTAATATAAATTTTACCATTGCCGTATTGTTCGTGTAGGGTTACTTCTCGTGCAATGGCGGCAATAAGGCCCTTACGCATGCCAAGGGGAGAAACAAGCAATTGCCTATATTCTTCCTTCTCTGCATATCCTGTCATGGTATTAAAAATATCACTTACATCGGCGCAGATGTCAGGATGCGCAGTAAAGAGCGAAAGGTCAGTATAGATTTTTGCGGTAGATGGATTGTAATTACCAGTGCCTATGTGCACATATCGTTTAACGCCATGGGGCTCACGGCGCACTACAAGGCAAAGTTTGGCATGAATTTTCATCCCAGGAATTCCATAAACTACGTGAACTCCAGCCTTTTCCATTTCTTCGGCCCAAGTAATATTGCGTTCTTCGTCAAAGCGCGCTTTAAGCTCTACCACCGCAGTTACCTGCTTGCCCATGCGCCTTGCCTCAATGAGTGCGTCAACTATTGGTGAAGAAGAGCCCGCCCTATATAAGGTTTGCTTAATGGCTACCACATTGGGGTCAATGCTTGCTTTAAGAATAAATTCCTGTACGGGTAAAAAGCTGTCATACGGGTGATACAATAAAATATCTTTTTCTGAAAGGTGCTCAAAAATGATGGCTTCGGCTTCGTCCTTAAATACAGGGGGTACAGTAGGGGTAAAGGAAGGGTCTTTAAGGCCAGGTCTATCAAGCCCATAAAGCTCAAGCATTTCAGAAAAGGCCATAGTTCCTTTAACTCTGTACACTTGGAAGGGTAAAAGCTCAAGGCGTTCCATCAAAAATGCGCGTAAATCTGCCGGAGTATCTTCAGAAACTTCAAGCCGCACCACATCGCCAAAACGCCGTTGATCTACAAGGTCACGAACAGCTTCAAGAAGATCATCGGCTTCATCCTCTTCAATGGCAACATCCGTATTACGTGTAATACGAAACATGCCCATGCATAAAATTTCATGCCCGGGAAACAGTGTTTGTAGGTGTTGCCCGATAAGATCATCGGAAAAAATAATATCATTATCTCTTGTATGGGCAGAAAAGCCTAATGCCGCATACGTTTTAGCATTTTTAGTGCGTGGGCAAAACAAAAATCGCGGAACATTATTAGGCGTTTTTAAACGCGCATAGCGCGTAATGCCATGTTTATCTCGTAATTGTACAATAAAGTTACGGCTTAAATTCGTTATAATGGGCAAGGGATGACTAGGGTCAATTGCTTGTGGTGTGAGCACAGGATATATTTCATCAAGAAAATATTGATCAAGAAATCGCTGTTGCTTTTTATTTAGCTCGTTATACTGTAAGATGCGTACGCCCCTATCTTTGAGTTGGCGAATAAGCTTTTTATGCCAATGTTCTTGAGCTAAAGCCACAAGGCGTAAGGTTTGACGCCGAATTTCAGCCAATTGCCTACTAGGCGGAATTTTATCTGCAGCGTGATTAGCAACATTGTTTTTATATTGGCGTAAAACGTTAGCCACACGCACCATAAAAAATTCATCAAGATTATTATAAAAAATACTTAAAAACTTCAATTGTTCAAGTAAAGGAACCTTAGGTTCAAGCGCTTCTTGCAATACCTTGGCATTAAAACCAAGCCAGTTAATATCGCGATTAAAGTACAAGCTTGGGCAAGAAAGCTCTTCCATTTCTTTTAGTGTACACTGCACTTCGTATTCAGGGCCCTGGCTAAGCTTTACCTCTGGAGCGCTTATTTCCTTCTCTGAATCATGATGCTTGTGAGGCGTATCTTCCGCACTTATTTGATTATGTACAAATGCTGCAGGAGAGTCTTTATGATGACTAGACATGACAGGCTCCTTGTGTCGTCATTGAAAAAAATGTGTAATGTTATAATATATTATACTATTTTATTTTTTTATAGGTTGTATGGTGTGAGGGTAAAAGTCTATAAGAATTGTGTAAGTAGTTGATGCTGAACAGCATATTTTTATGTGCTGTTCAGCAAAGCACGTTGCCTCCAAATACCGTTTTGCGGCCGCCAGAAGCAAATTCTAGCTAAGCTTACGGCACGAAAATTTTTGTCAGTTAACACGTGAAAAACAGGTGCAATAGTGTCGATACATTGCCAAAAAGTCGCATTCTATACTTTGTGTTAGGCAATTTTTCTGTGACCTCTTAAGGTGTGAATGCCTGTAGTTACAATAGTCTGTATAGTTTTTCAGCGTTGACTAAGTATATGTTAAGTGAAGAAAAATTTCAATAAAAGTAATGTTACATTTTTATGTGTTGTTTTAGATTTGAAAAATAGTTGTGCAGATTTTCACAATACCTATTGCACAATTGGCTGAGCGAGTTATTATTTTATGAAGGCTTGTGTATAATGAGCATTCGTAGGTTGTTTGTGCCATAATGCAGGTTACCAAAAAGCGAAAAAATGCATTTTATGGGTAATGCATGACGAATAAGTATAAAAGGTACAAAAAAAATAGTGCTTTTACGGTAATTTTTTGCTAGAGTGTGCCTGTCGAGAGCGAAGGTGATGATAATCTACTTATATTATTAGTAGTTTTCAGTTGTTTGCGCTGGATGCGCAGTGTGGACTCTGTATCTTATTTCACAGATTTTTTTAGTGCAAGTGCGCTGCAATGCTTTAGGCGGGTAATCATAGGGCATGCTTTGCTTTATGATAATAGTAAATGCTCTGTATTTACAGATCATATTTTTCCAATAGAGGAGTTGGCATGAAAAAACAGGCTAAGGTATTAAAATTTGGATTTATGGTAGCATTATGTATGTGTATGTCCATAGTCCCGTTTGCTATGGTCAATAATGCCATAAGTGCAGAAGCAGAGGAAATTGAACGTATTCCTTTTGTTTTGCCCACATTAAAGGCTGATAAGATGCCTCCGGTATTTTTTTCTCACGAGAAGCATATTGAGGCTGTAGAAGCAGCCGGCAAGGACTGTACTGCTTGTCACACTGTAAGTGACACTTTTTTCTTAGATAGTGAAGAAAAAAGCGCCGATACAGTTGTGGCCTATGTGCATGATAGCTGTGTAAGCTGTCACGCTAATGTGGCATCAGGTTCACCTACGGGACCGTTGTTAGCGTCTTGTCGTAGCTGTCATGATTCAGGAATTGCCGCTAAGCAAGAAGCTGCGGCAGCTCAATAACGTAGTCATTTTGGAGGCATTTAGAATGATGAACTTGCTTACAGGACCGCTTTTAACTTTGTCCATAGTTGTTTTTGTGGTGGGTATGCTAGCGCGCGTTGTGCTGTATATCCGAGGCCTTGATTGGCGCTTAGAGCGTGTTGCGTATTCCCAATGGAAACGCGGTCTTCCGGGAGCGCTTTCTTCAATTGGTGCGTGGCTTATTCCTGGTGGAACACAAGGCTGGCGCAAGCAACCGCTAATGACAATAGGATTCTTCCTGTTGCATATTGGCGCAATATTATTACCATTTTTCCTTGTGGGTCATACTGTTCTTTTAGAAAAGGCTCTTGGCATTAGTCTACCAAGCCTACCCATGGGTGTTGCAGATGTATTGACAGTTGCCTCCCTTATTGGACTTGGTGTGCTTATTTATCGTCGTCTTGCTGTGCCTGAAGCTCGCGCTTTAACCACATGTCAAGATTGGCTTATTTTAGCTCTAACGGTTGTGCCCTTTGTTTCTGGTTTTATGGCTGTGCATTCGCCAAGCCTTATGTGGACATATGTGCACTTAATCAGCGGTGAAGCCTTCCTTATTTTGGCACCATTCACCAAGTTATCGCACATTGTATTGTTTTTCATGTCCCGCGCACAAGTGGGCATGGACTTTGCCATTAAAAGAGGCGGCTCAACTCGCGGCCCCGTGTTCCCCTGGTAAGCACATAAGGAGTAATCCATGTCTAATACACCATTTTGTACCAAGACCCCCGTCACTACTAAAGAAGGAATTATGCACCTTTTGAGTGATAAGGGCGGCGCACAATATTATGAAGAAATGAAATCCTTGCCTGTAGATACACAGGCTCTTAAAGCACAACTTGAAAAAACATGTAAGTCTCGTACCAGAACATGGCTTGATATTTGTGCTCACTGCGGTATGTGTGCAGAAAGCTGTTTTCTCTATACTGCCAACGATAAAGTTGCCGAGCAAATTCCTTCTTTGAAAATTCAATCCACCCTTGGTGAAATGCTGAAAAACCCCGAAAAGGTTGATGCAGCATTTATGATTAAATGCATGGAAGTTGCTTGGTCACGTTGTACTTGTTGTAATCGTTGTGCCGTATACTGTCCTCATGGTATCGACACTGGCGTTATGATAAGCTATTTACGCGGTATATTATTTTCACACGGTTTTGTGCCATGGGAGCTGAAGATCGGTTCTGGCATGCACCGTGTATATGGCGCGCAAATGGATGTAACTCAAGAAGATTGGCTTGAAACTTGCGAATGGATGATGGACGAAGCTCAAGATGAATGGCCAGGCGTTTCTATTCCTGTTGACGTAGAAAATGCCGACATCATGTACATTTTGAATGCTCGCGAAGTTAAGCACTATCCAGAAGATATTTCTGAAGCAGCTATTTTATTCCATCTTGCCGGTGAAAACTGGACAGTACCAAGTGAAGGCTGGGAAAATACTTCCTTAACGCTGTTTGCAGGTGACTGGGAAGGTTGTACGCAAAACGTAAAACGCGTATATGACGCTGTGGACCGTTTGAAGCCAAAAATTGTTGTTGGCACCGAATGCGGACACGCCCACCGTGCAACAGTTATTGAAGGCCCCTATTGGGTAGGCCGTGAAGACGGTACTAACCCTACACAATTTATGCACTATGTTGAATGGGTTGCATATGCCTTGCGTAATGGCAAGCTTAAGATTGACCCTGAAAAGAAAATTAAAGAGCTCATCACATTGCAAGACTCTTGTAACTATGTGCGTAACCACGGCCTTGGCAAGTATACACGTGAAATCATTAGCTATATTGCTGAGCCAGGCATGTTCCGTGAAATGAGCGATCCTAAAGATCACAATTTCTGCTGCGGTGGCGGTGGTGGTTTTAACGGTGTTGGTTTATACCGTAAGCAACGTAATAAGGCCTTAACACCAAAGCTTGCTCAAATTAAAGCTACTGGTGCAAACCTTGTGCTTTGCCCATGCCATAACTGCTGGGACGCTGTGCGTGACATGGTGGAAGAATTTGAAGAACATAATTTGCGCTGGACCTTCTTAAAGCCTTTGCTTATGAAGATGGTCATTGTGCCAGATCATATTGAGCATAATCCCTACGAATAGGGTTTAGGCTAAAAAAAATCCTTAGGGAGGCGGAAAATTTTCCGCCTCCCTTTCTTTTGCGTGCTGTAAAATGAGCCAGACTTGCTTCTGGCGGCCGCAAAGCGGCATTTGGAGCGGGCGGCGTGCCTTTCTAAACAACACATGAAAATGTGTTGTTCAGCATCAATTACTCATACGACAGTTTATTCTTCAATCCAATTACGTGAACGAGATATGGCCCTATGCCATTGATAGAGTAATTCCTCACGCTGTTCTGGGCTCATTTTAGGTTCAAAACGGCGATCAAGTTGCCATTTATCTGCTAGTTCTTCTTCTGTTTTCCAAAAGCCAACGCCTAATCCGGCTAGATAGGCTGCGCCAAGAGCTGTTGTTTCGGTAATAGTAGGGCGTTCAACAGCAACACCTGTAAGGTCGGCTTGATATTGCATAAGCATATTATTACGGCTGGCACCGCCATCAACTCTAAGGGTATTTAAAGGCACGCCGGCATCCTTTTGCATAGCTTGTATGATATCTAGCGTTTGCAAGGCTATGCTTTCAAGGGCAGCACGGGCAATGTGTCCACGGGTTGTTCCTCGAGTAAGGCCAATCATAGTGCCTCGTGCGTATTGATCCCAATAAGGTGCTCCAAGGCCCACAAAGGCTGGCACAAAGTAGACACCGCCATTATCAGAAACAGTGGAGGCAAGGCTTTCCATGTCTGCGGAATCTTGAATAATATTTAAACCATCACGAAGCCATTGCACCACAGCGCCGCCCACAAATACCGAACCTTCAAGGCAATAGTGCGTATTTTGTGCATTTTGCCAGCCCACAGTGGTGAGCATATTATTCTTGCTTTCCTTAGGGCTTGTGCCTGTGTTCATAAGTAAAAAGCATCCGGTACCGTAGGTATTTTTTGCCATGCCTTGGGTGAGGCAGGCATTACCATAGGTGGCAGCTTGTTGATCTCCGGCAATGCCGGCAATGGCTACGGGGCTACCAAAAATCTCTGGATGTGTTTTTGCAATAATACCTGATGAGGGGCAAATTTCGGGTAACATGGCTCTAGGTATGTCTAAAATTTTCAGCAATGTATCATCCCATTGCCGCGTATGTATATTATATAAAAGGGTGCGGCTGGCATTTGATGGGTCTGTCACATGCGTTGCGTTTTTGCTAAGGTTCCAAATGAGCCAAGAATCAACTGTTCCAAAAAGAAGTTCTCCTGCCTCAGCTTTAGCGCGAGCACCTTCTACATTGTCTAATATCCAACGAATTTTGGTACCTGAAAAATAGGCATCAAGCACAAGTCCTGTTTTTTCACGAATAATATCTGCCTTACCTTCAGCGCGTAGTGTATCGCAAAAAGCAGAGGTGCGGCGATCTTGCCATACAATGGCGTTATAAATGGGATCACCTGTTCTTTTGTCCCAAACGATGGTGGTTTCGCGCTGATTGGTAATGCCAACAGCGGCAATATCGTTGCCAGTAATTTGCGCAAGTTTAACACATTGGCGAGCCACGTGATATTGTGTATCATAAATTTCATTGGGGCTATGTTCAACCCATCCTGGCTTGGGATAGATTTGCGTAAATTCTTTTTGCGACACTTGGATGATGTTAGAATCATGATCAAAAAGAATGGCTCTTGATGAGGTGGTACCTTGATCTAAAGCCAAGACATATTGTGCGCACATAATACTCCTCCATAAGATAGTAATATAAACTGTTTATCCTAATAATGATGCGCAGAAATCTTTTTTTGGGCTTAGCCAACTTGAGGGTCCTGCATAATTATTTTCCAATTTTATTTTTGTGCTTTTGCAATAAATTTCCTTAAGTTTGAAAATTTACTTGTGCAGGACAAAAGGCACAAAAATCAATCGCTTAACTGCGCAAGTGAATTGCGCTTACTCTTGATTTTTGGTCGCAATGGCTAGCGCCAGTGCTCCAAAAAACTCCGCACAATGAATTGTGCAGGAGTCTT
>CAYJOQ010000095.1:0-10005 GCA_964371825.1 uncultured Desulfovibrionaceae bacterium | reverse complement strand
TCCTGCACAAGTAAATTTTCAAAATTAAGGAAATTTATTGCAAAAGCACAAAAATAAAATTGGAAAATAGTTATGCAGGACTCTCGAGCATGAAATACGCATTGCTGGTGATTTTTATCACACAAAGAGACTATTTTTCATGTGACGACTCACAAAAGCTTCTGCAAAGAAAATTTTGCGTAGCAGAAAATACGCTAGCACGTACTTCTGGCGGCACCGAGGGGGTAGTTAGAGCAGGCGCGCTTTTTGAAAAATTCATAATAACGCGTTTTTCAGATTCGACGAATTTGTGGCAAACAAACACAAAGCAAAAGTACAATTTTTTGCACCACCCCCTTAGTGAACATGACAGGGGCTCACGCACACTTTATCATTACATTATAAACAATTATAGAAATAGAGTATCACTTTCACCCTTAAGGACATCAAAAAACGCTTCTAAAAAAAATCTAATATTTTTCTAAAAAAAATACAAAAAAATCATCCATTTTTTTTTTGCAAAGCTACACAATTCACACAAAAGAAAACGTTCTATCTTATTGTATTTTTATAAAAAAATACCTACAAAAACAAGAGTAACACCACCTTTGCACTAAGAAAAAAAACTGATAAATGCGTAAAAAAATACGCTTGCCTCAGTGGGTAAAATTTTTTTGTCCGCAGTTGAAGATTTTTGCTGTACATCTCAAGTAAGATGTGTCATAGCTATGTGAGTGGAAGGTTTTCTATTGCACTATAACTTAATTTTTGGAAGGAGTTTATTTATGAAACATGTACGTCTTACTCTACTTGCTCTCGTAGCTACGCTGATCATGTCAGCTCCAGCGCATGCCTTGCAGGCTGTTGGCATCCATGAAAAGGTAGTTGATGGCATCTTTATGCTTATCGACCAATCCGGTTCCATGTACCAAAAGCACAAAGCTACTGGCGTAGAAAAAGTTGAAATGGCTAAACAAGCCCTTGTTCGCTTGAACGCTAAAACCCCTCTTTTGGGTTACCAAGGCGCCATCGCCGCTCTTATGCCTAATGCCGTTGTAATGGCTCCTGGCGCATGGGATCGTGCTGGCTGGACTGCTAAAATTAATGATGTTCGTAACGGTGGCCCCATCTATGGTCGTCTTACTCCCCTTGGCAAGAGCTTCATGGCTCTTTCAAGCCCTCTTTCACAAATGCCTGGCAACAGCGCATTAGTTCTTGTGTCTGACGGCAAAGAAAACCTCGGCATGGACGCTGTTCAAGCTCTTCAAGCTTTATATGCTGCTAACCCCGGCATGGTAATGCACTTTGTTTCTGTTGCTGACTCTGCTGAAGGCAAAGCTCTTTTGATGCAACTTGCTTCTTTAAACAGCAAATCTTTGTTTGTTGACGCTCGTGACATCATCAACACTGATGAAGCAGCTCTTGCTTTTGCTTCTGAAGCTTTCTACATTCCTACTATTCCTGCTGACGATGTACAAAGCTTACGCTCTGTATACTTCCAAACTGCAAAGTACAGCATCACCAAAGCTACTGCTGATCGTCTTGACCGCTTGGCTGTTGTTCTTAAGACCCGTCCTGAGCTTAAAGTTTTCCTCGAAGGCTTTGCTGACGTACGTGGTAACATTCCTTACAACAACACCTTGTCTGACAACCGTTCCAAGGCTGTAAAGCAATACTTGGTAGACCAAGGTTGCAACCCTGAAGTTATCATCATCAAGGGCCGCGGCGAAACTTCTGAATATCCTTCTTTGCAACTTAACCGTCGCGTAGACATCATGGTTATTTGGCAATAAGGTTTATGTAAAAATATTTCTTAGAAAATTCGTTTTGTAAGATATTTTGGGGAAGGTGTTTATAGCACCTTCCCTTTTTTTATAAAGGTTATTTAATCAACACTGAAACACAAGCACCCCCCTTTAAAATGCACTTGTTTTTGCAGCTATAATGCATTCATACAAAGATTTGTTGTTCACGTAGGGGTTAACCACATTTTTTGCAAAGAGCATTTTGCATGATGAACAATACACTAAAACGTGCTTTTGGAGGCACAAAGGAGTATTTGTAGCCGTCGTACCTTACTTAACAATACGTAACACGTGTTGTTAAGCAACAAATACATAGTTGAAATTTACCTATTATTTTGCTACAAAATACTGACATTGCCTTATACCTCTAACATGATTATTATACTTTTTTGGGGTACTTTAATGAACAGAACAATTATCGCCATGAACAATGCTGCCTTTTCTGAGGCAATTTTGCAGTCATTACCATTTCCGGTTAGCTGCTGGAATGCACATGGTGAACTTATCCACGCAACAAACTCTTTTTATGCTACTTTTGGCACAAATACCCATGAAGAGTTCATTACATCTACACCAAGCTTTACATGTCCTACCACGAACAATTCCAGCACACATATTTTTGCCTTAGACCACATTGCAATGGCGTTACAGCATGGAATACACAGATTTTCTTGCAAGCATTTAATCAAGAATGAACTGGTAAAAATTGACTATGAACTTGCAAAAATACAAGACCACGATATTGTCATGTGCTATTTGCTTGATGTGAAAAAATGTACTGACAGTACACATCTTAAATATCAAGATTACGAAAGAACACGAGCATTATTAGATGCCGCTCCCCTTGGTATTCTTTTTTGGAATAAAAAACTTGAATTGGTTGAGTGTAATCTTGAAGCGGTAAAAATGTTTCATTTTGCAGACAAAAATGAACTGATTCAAAAATTGCATGAACAATACCCGCCCTTTCAGCCAAATGGTGAAGAGTCATTGAGCTATGCTGAAATGTTAATGCAAAAAGCCTTTGAAACTGGCTTTGTAAAAACAGAATGGGAATATATTGCACCAGATGGTAAACCCCTACCAAGTGAAAGCACTTTAATCAAAATAACACTAGATTCTGAAGATCTCGTTGCTGAATATACAAGAGATTTGCGAGAAATAAAGGAAACACAAAAAAGGGCTCATGAAGCAGAAGAACGCGCTATGGTTATGCTTGATGCCACTCCCCTATGTGCAAACTTTTGGAATGCAAAATTTGAAAACATTGATTGTAACCTTGCTGCAGTAAAACTTTTTGAGCTTAGCAATAAGCAAGAATATATCGATCGTTTTTTTGAACTTTCTCCTAAGTATCAGCCTGACGGAAGACTTTCTAGCGAATCTGCCCTTGAAAAAATTACTCAGGCTTTTGAGGAAGGCTATTGTAAATTTGAATGGATGCATTGCAAACTTAATGGCGACCCCATTGAAGCAGAAATAACCTTAATTCGCACAATGTATCATGATGAGTATATTGTTGCAGGATATACCAAGGACTTACGAGAAATTAAACAAACTCAAAAAAGAGCTCGCGAAGCAGAAGAGCGCGCCATGGTCATGCTTGATGCAACCCCGCTCTGTGCTAATTTCTGGAATGCAAAATTTGAGAATATTGATTGTAATCAAGCTGCTGTTAACCTTTTTGACTTAAAAAATAAACAAGAATACTTAGACCGTTTTTTTGAGTTATCACCAGAATATCAGCCCGACGGAAGACTTTCTAGCGAATCTGCCCTTGAAAAAATTACTCAGGCCTTTGAGGAAGGCTATTGTAAGTTTGAATGGATGCACTGCAAGCTTAATGGTGACCCCATTGATGCGGAGATAACGTTAATTCGCACAATGTACCAAGATGAATTTATTGTTGCAGGCTATACCAAGGACTTACGCGAAATCAAAGAATCACAAAAACGGGCTCGTGAAGCAGAAGAACGAGCCATGGTTATGCTTGATGCAACCCCGCTCTGTGCTAATTTCTGGAATGCAAAATTTGAAAACATTGATTGCAATCAAGCTGCCGTGAAGCTTTTTGAATTAAAAGACAAACAAGAATACTTAGATCGCTTTTTTGAGTTATCACCAGAATATCAACCTGACGGAAGACTTTCTAGCGAATCTGCCATTGAAAAAATTACTCAGGCCTTTGAGGAAGGCTATTGTAAATTTGAATGGATGCACCGAAAACTTAATGATGAACCCATTGATGCTGAGGTAACATTGATTCGTACTATGTACAACGACGAATACATTGTTACTGGATACACTCGCGATTTACGCGAAATTAAGGCATTTGCAGCTCAAGCAGCTGAAGCAGAAGAACGTATACGAACTATGTTTGATGCATTCCCCATGGGCGCCAATATGTGGGATAAAAATTTCAATCTTGTTGCTTGTAACGATGAATCTGTACGTTTTTTTGAATTACCTTCTAAAGACGAATACATGCGACGATATTTTGATTTTTCTCCTGAGTTTCAACCTAATGGACAAAAATCAACAACTCTTATCTACGAATATTTAGCACATACCTTTGAAAAAGGGTATATGCACTTTGAGTGGGAACATCTAAGCAACTATGGAACTCCCCTTCCAACAGAAGTATTTCTTATCAAGGTTATGGTTGGTGATGAGTACATGGTAGCTGCGTACCATCGGGATTTACGAGAAATTAAAGCAAGCATTAAAAAAATTCGTGAAAGTGAAGAGCGTATTCAAGTTATGTTAGACACCTTTCCTATGGGGGCAACATATTGGAATAAGGACCTTAAAATAGTAGACTGCAATCTTAACATGCTTCATTTATATGGCTATGATAGCAAAGAAGCATTTGCTGCTGCACCTTTGAATATCTTTCCTATTTATCAGCCTGACGGTCAAGCCTCCAGAGATGTCGCCATAGAGCACTTTAACAAAGCTTTTGCCGATGGATATGTTAATGCTGAAATGATGACGCAAAATCCATTTACCTTTGAACCTATTCCAATGGAAGTAAGCCTTGTGCGTATTATGCATCAAGGAGAATATGCAGTGCTTACCTATATTCGCGACTTACGAGAATTAAAAAATACTCAAAAGAAAATGGATGCTGCTGAAGCACGAACTAAAGCCATGCTTGATTCTGTGCCTATTGGGGCTAATTTTTGGGATAAAGAACTCAATCTACTCGATTGTAATATGGAAGTTGTTAAACTGTATGACTTTGAAAACAAACAAGATTATATGGAAAATTTTTTCAAAGTTAACCCAGAGTACCAACCTGATGGCAGACCCAGTAAAGAAACTGTAGGAAAACTTATTTTAGATTCTTTAAAATCTGGTTATGAACGTTTTGAATGGCTTTGTATTAATCCGCACACCGGTGAGCATATACCTGTAGAGGTTACTTTAGTGCGTATCGTACATAATGAAGAGTTTGCCATCATCAGTTATGTTAGAGATTTACGTGAATTTAAAACCATGTTGCACGAAATACACGAAGCAGAAAAAGATTTACGTGCTGCACGTGATTCAGCCGAACAAAGTGCTAAAGCAAAAAGTGAGTTTTTAGCTAATATGAGCCACGAAATTCGTACTCCCATGAATGGCATTTTAGGGCTATTGCATCTTGTTTCACAAACAGACCTTAACTCTGTGCAAGATAGTTATATACAAAAAACTCTATATTCTGCAAATAATTTGCTGCGAATCATTAATGATATTCTTGATTTTTCAAAAATTGAAGCAGGAAAATTGGAAATTGAAGTTATTCCCTTCTGCCTTGAAGATATTTATGCCGAACTTAAAACACTTTTTATGCCTAAAATTGACGAAAAAAATTTGGAACTCATAATTCTTGATGAACACGCAGATAATGATGTTATCATGGGAGATCCATTACGCCTTAAACAGGTACTCTTTAATCTTGTGAGCAATGCTATTAAGTTCACAGAGTATGGAAGTATTACGGTAAATATTAACAAAACCAAACAAGAGGATACTATTCTCCATTATACGTTCAAAGTTATAGATACCGGCATAGGATTGTCTGAAGAGCAAGTTCATAGACTTTTCTCTGCTTTTACTCAAGCAGACACTTCTGTTACCAGAAAATATGGCGGTACTGGTCTTGGCTTAGTTATTTCTAAACGAATTGTTGAGATGATGCAGGGCACAATTTGGGTAGAAAGCACCCAAGGCCAAGGATCAACCTTTAGTTTTACAGCCCAATTTCAAATTGCAGACGCAGCAGCTATTGAAGCACACTCTGCACAAGAATCTTGCGGTATCCATCACGAGGATACCCCCTCTCTTCGCTATGGGCATATATTGCTTGTAGAAGATAACCAAATCAATCAGCTTATTGCCGAAGAGCTTCTTAAAAGTGAAGGATTTACTGTAGAAATTGCCGAAAACGGTCAAGAGGCTCTAGAAAAATTATATGATTCTGCCTTTGATCTTGTACTGATGGATATTCAAATGCCTGTTATGGACGGGCTAACAACAACTTTACGCATTCGTGAGAGTGAACTTTTTGGTCATGTTCCTGTAATAGCCATGTCTGCACATGCCATGAGCGGTGATAAGGATATTAGCCTAGCTCACGGCATGAATGACCACATTACCAAGCCCATTTCTCCCGAAACGCTTTTTGCAACCATTGATTACTGGCTGGCTAAATCACGCGGTGAACTTGAAGAAAATTAATTGGCACTGAAATACCGTTAAACCTATTGAAACAATCATCTTTTATAGATAGTCAGCACTGAAAAACTATGCAAACCATTGTAATTACAAATACTCACACTTTAAGAGTTACAGAAAAATTGCCGTAAACAAAGCATGTAATGCTATTTTTTGGCAATTTATCGACACTATTGCACTTGTTTTTCACGTGTTGACTAACAAATTTTTCTGTAAGAAAAATTTTGCGTGCCATAAAATGAGTCAGAACTTGCTTCTGGCGGCCGCAAAGCGGCATTTGGAGGCAACGTGCCTTTCTGAACAACACATGAATATGTGTTGTTCAGCATCAACTAGATAGCACAAAAAAATCACCAGAAATAAAACATTTCTGGTGATTTTTTCATTCTAAGAGAGTGTTTTTACGTATCCATTAGCAACATTTTCTACAAAGAAAGAGCCCTGCACAATTACTTTTTCAGTATAATTTTGTGAAAATTATAAAAAAGTTTTCAAAAGTGTTACCAAATTGGAGTAGCTGGCATTGCAAACATTGTAGTATGGCGCGCCCAAAATTCTTCTTTCGTAAAGCTATGTATCTGTGTACCATAATGCTCTATGGCAAAACTGGCCGTAGTTGCGCCTAGGCTAGCCGCTTCAACCATGCTCAACCCTTGATACAAACCTTTAAGCAAGCCTGCACGATGTGCATCACCTGCACCAGTAGGATCAACAACATTTTTTACAGCAATGGCTGCAATTTCAGTGCGCTGTCCCTTATGCATTATAGTAGAACCTTTTTCACCAAGGGTTGTTATGCAATATTCAGTCAGAGCTTCAATTTCTGCTTGTGTTTTACCTGTTTTTTGGCAAATCATTTCTAGCTCATAATCATTAGACACAAGAATATACGAGCCATTAATGGCCTTAAGCAATTCTTCAGCTGAAATAACAGGAAGCTGCTGACCTGGGTCAAAAATATAGCGTACACCTTGATTTTTAAAATATTCTGGCAAAGAACGCATATCTAAAAGGTTTCCAGGAGATATCAAGGCAATGTCTTTATTGACTTGTATATTTGGAAAACCATATTTGCAAGGCAAGCTCATAGCACCCGGATAAAAGCCAGTAATCTGATTATTACTCAGGTCAGTGGTAATATAGCATAATGCAGTAAATAATTCGTCATCTTGATAAATACCATCAAGCGGCAAACCCATGCGCTGCATATGTGCTGCATAAGGAGCAAAATCACGCCCAGCGCTCGAGAGAACAATGGGGGCCTCACCTAAAAGGGCAAGGGTATAGGCAATGTTACCTGCGCAGCCACCCATTTTTTCTTCCATACGGTCCACCATAAAACTAATACTCAAAGTATGAATTTTATCTTGGATGATATTATCTTGAAAGTGTCCGCCAAAACTCATAATGCGATCAAAAGCCATAGAGCCTGAAACATATATTGACATATTTTACCTCATAGAATTGCTATAACAGGAAGAAAGGCCTTGCTTTCACACTGCTGAAAAAAGCCATTATCTAAGCTTTGTGCCGCCAAAAGCACGTTCTGGCATATGTATGCCTTGCAAAGTTTTTTTGCTGAAAATATTGTTAGTTAACGCTGAAAAACACGTTTTCACGTATTGCTCTGAAAGGGAGGAAGAACCTCCCCTTCGTATTTTGTATAACTAGTCAGCACGTGAAATGAGCCTGAACTTGCTTCTGACGGCCGCAAAGCGGCATTTGTAGGCAGCGTGCCTTTCTGAACAACACATGAAAATGTGTTGTTCAGCATCAACTAACTAAATGTGCGCCCGAATCAAATCATTAAAAGCCGTAAACAAATATTGACTATCAATGGGACCTGGAGCAGCTTCGGGGTGATGCTGCACGGACATAATAGGGAGTGTTTTGTGCGCAATACCTTCTAAAGTTCCGTCATTTAAATTTATGTGTGTAACTTCAACATCATCTAAATTATCAATATTTACGCAAAAGCCATGATTTTGCGAAGATATCTCTACTTTTCCTGTGCGTAAATTTTTCACAGGATGGTTACACCCATGGTGTCCAAACTTAAGCTTCGTGGTGCTTCCCCCAAGGGCATGCCCAATGAGCTGATGCCCAAGGCATATTCCCGTCACAGGATACTGTTGCATAAGCTCACGAACTATTTCAATTTCAGTTTTAAGAGTAGCAGGGTCGCCAGGACCATTAGAAAGAAATACAGCCTGAGCACCACAAGCCTTCACTTGTGCAACGCTAAAGGTTGGCGGAACCACTAACACATCAAAACCTTGCGCTGTAAGCAATCGTAATATATACCATTTTATACCATAATCATACACTACAAGGCGCGGTGCATGTTTACCATCAACACCAGGCCAAGCATAACTTCCGTCATTGCCCATACTGGCAGGGCTTGTTCCCTTACCTGTCCATACATAGGGGACTTGTGGAGCTACACGAGAGACAAGATTTTGCCCTTCCATAGATGGCATGGCTATGGCTCTAGCCTTAAGCTCTTGTACATCAAAGCATGACGTGGAAATGACACCACGCATGGCACCATGTATACGCAAATGACGCGTAAGAGCACGCGTATCAATAGCCTCCAAACCCGGCACATTATGTTGTTGTAAAAACTGTGGCAAGGTCATGGTTGCACGCCAATTGGATGGTTTTTTGCAACACTCTTTCACTAAAAGGCCAGATACATGCACCTTATGTGATTCCATATCGTCATCATTAATACCATAATTACCAATGAGAGGATACGTCATACACACCATCTGCCCACAATACGAAGGGTCTGTAAGCAATTCTTGATAACCGGTCATGCCTGTATTAAAAATTACTTCACCACCGCCCTCAATGGCTCCGGTAAAAGATTTTCCTTCTAGGGAAAATCCGTCTTCTAAAACAAGTAATGCTTTCATATATTAACTCTTTTGTAAAATAGCATCGATAATAAATATGCGTAGGGTTTAAAAAAAACACCTCTATGCATGCTAGCTGTTTTCACGTGAATAGTATTCTTGTAAACTTTCCACATGTACTTCATCTTCACGAATGGAGCCAATGGCACGAGCTGTGGCACGAGCACCGGCAAGAGTTGTACAATAGGGAATACCGTAGGCAAGAGCAGCTTGCCTAATGGCCCGTGAATCTTGTGCCGTAAGCTTTCCTGAGGCAGTATTAACCACAAGAGCCACTTCGTGGCTTTTTAAAAGGTCCACAATATTAGGACGACCTTCATACACTTTAAGCACTTTTTCAACGGTAAGGCCGTGAGATTGTAAAAGTTTAGCTGTCCCTGTAGTGGCCAACAGTTCAAAACCAAGGGCGGCAAATTTTTGTGCCACCGATGGCAAAAGAGTTTTATCTCGATCATTTACAGATAAAAACACCTTACCACGTTGCGGTAAACGCTGTCCTGCAGCCAGTTGACTCTTTAAAAAGGCCTCTTCAAAGGTGGGGCCCATGCCCATAACTTCACCGGTAGAGCGCATTTCTGGCC
>CAYJOQ010000094.1:0-10023 GCA_964371825.1 uncultured Desulfovibrionaceae bacterium | reverse complement strand
GATGACAAACACCACAAAGTGGGGTTTGCGCCGCTATTGTCAGCAAAGCTGCCAAGCGGAAAGGCACGAAAATCAATCGCTTAACGGCGCAAGTAAATTGCGCCTACTCTTGATTTATCGGTCGCATTGACTGCTGTCAACGCTCCATAAGACTCCGCACAATGAATTGTGCAGGAGTCTTGAAGTACATTTTGGCTTATTGCGTAAAAAAGGTGGGTATATGTATTTTTTTTGCGCAAGGGATGTACCATAAAAGTACATGCCTTGCGCAAAAAGATGAATATGAGTTCATTGTTTATAGCGCAAACTGTTTGTAAGCTCATGTTGCTATGTATATATTGCAACTAATAAGAGCATACCCATCATAAATGCTGGCTATAGAAGTTCAGCTTGGCGTAGAGCCTTTTGCAAAAGTTCAATGTTTTTTTCTTGTAAATTACACATAGGTAGACGCATTTCGTTACTTATTTTACCCATAAGATGTAAGGCTTCTTTTGCCGGAGCGGGATTAGTTTCTATAAACATGCTGCGATTTAAAGGCATAAGTTTATAATGGATGTTGCGAGCTTTTTCCATATCTCCTTTTGCAAAAGCAGAATATAATTCAGCCATGGCTTTGGGGGCAACGTTAGATGTTACAGAAATAACACCACAGCCACCAAGGCTAAGCAAGGGAAGCACTGTAAAGTCATCCCCGGAAATGGTGGCAAAGTTTTTAGGGCAAGCTTCAATAACATCAGACACTTGGGTCATATTTGCTGTGGCTTCTTTAATGCCTACAATGCTAGGCAATTCATGAGCAAGGCGCCCCACAGTTTCAGGCAGTATGTTACAGCCTGTGCGGGAAGGAACATTATAAAGAACTAAGGGAAAGTTTACTGCCTTAGCAATGGCTTTATAATGTAAGTATAGGCCTTCTTGCGTAGGTTTATTGTAATAAGGCGTAATAAGCAAAGCTGCGGTAGCGCCAGCATCCTTTGCAAATTGTGTTAGGCGTATGGCCTCAGCGGTATTATTTGAGCCGGCACCAGCAAGTACGGGAACTCGTCCTTTTGCTTGGTCAATACATATTTCAATAACTTTTTCGTGTTCTTCATGACTTAGCGTAGCTGATTCACCGGTGGTGCCACAAGGCACAAGGCCATGGATACCTTCAGAAATTTGCCATTCAATAAGTTCACGATATTTTTCCTCATCAACAACACCTTTGTGAAAGGGTGTAACCAAAGCAGTAAAGGCACCTGTAAGTTGCATAATGACTCCCGCAAAGAGCAGAAATTTTTTTGAATCTGAAGTTTTTACGACTTCAGGCATAGTTCTTTACAAGTATTGCAAAGATACATCATATCGCGACAATTCATAATGCATACATATTGTTAGTGTATACAATAAGAGTAACCATTAGAGCAAAGACCACACAAAAAAAGGCCCTTTCTCAAGGTTACTCTTTATTGTCCCACAAATATATGAGGACATCATGAACACTGCATAACACAGGCATATGACCATTGTAATGCAGTAAAAAGACATTTATTGTTGGTTAAGATATTCTTTAAGCTCTTTACCGGCTCTGAAAAAAGGCAAACGTTTAGGTTCAACAGAAACACTTTCGCCAGTTTTAGGGTTACGGCCTGTGTAGCCTTCGTATTCTTTTACTTTAAAGCTGCCAAATCCGCGAATTTCAACACGCTCGCCAGCAAGTAAGGAATCTTTCATGCAGTTTACAAAGGTATTCACAACCATGGAAGCATCTTCCATGGGAAGATTGGTTTCTTCTGCCAAAGCCTTAATAAGTTCACTTTTGTTCATACGCTCTCCAAAGAAAATAACATAAATCTATTGTATTTGACTCAATATACTGTTTCGAAAAAAAAGTAAATGCCTTTATGCCTTATTTTTGTAGTAAAACAGGCCTATTTGCTATTTCATCTAGCATAGATAAACGTATTTGCTGTATTTTTGTTGCGATAGCTTGAATATCTATTCCCGCAGGCGAACCGGCAGACCATTCCATAAGTGGTTTTTGACGTCGTACAGCTTCCATGAGCTGTGGGTCAAAGCGTACTGAACCAAGCAATTTAAGATCAATACCTAAAAAGCGTGCGCACGCCATGTGAAGTTTGTTAAATGTTTGATTTTCTTCTTTTTTGCTTTCTGCTTGGTTGATGATAACCATAAAATCATGAATGTCATGATTAGCTTGCATCACTTTAATAAGGGCATAACAATCTGTGAGTGAGGTAGGTTCTGGAGTTACTACCACAATGCGTAGGCTGGCCATAGAGGCAAATGATTGCACCATATCAGTAATGCCAGCTCCAAGATCCATGAAAACATAGTGATAACTACTCAGCTCAGGTTCTAAGCGCTTAAGCAAAAGGGCACGTTGATCACTGTCAAGTTCTACAAGCTCTGGTACACCAGAAGCAGCAGGAAGTACCGTGAGGCCATTATCCAACTTATAAAGAACATCTTTAAGTTCACTATTACCAAGCAATGCGTCTTGAATGTTGCCTTCAGGGGTGATGCCAAGTAACACATCAAGGTTAGCAAGGCCCATGTCGCAATCCATAAGAAGACTTGGATATGCCATTTGATTAAGGGCATAAGCCAAATTGAGTGTGATGTTGGTTTTGCCAACACCGCCTTTACCGCTCATAATACAGACGCTTAACGTGGTATTAGACATATGATCCTCTATTCTCCACCAAAGAGAAAACGTTTTTCGTGAGATTGTACCAAGGTGCTTCTTGTGTCCAATGTTTGTACAGGGGCTTTGTATGCGCTAACATAACGCTTATTTTGTATGGCATCTTCAAGAGCCATGGAGGCTTGTTCAAGCAATGATATTGCTTCGCATTCAATTCCAAGGCTTGTGGCTATGCCAGCTTTAAGTTTTAAGCCTTCAGCAGCGCAATTACTGAGTACATCTTCAACTAAATTTTGAGCAGTAAAAACCTTGGCACCTGGTAAAATGAGTCCTAGGTGGTGCGCGCCAATGCTACCAAGGGTATCACAAGATTCGGCACACTTTTGTACTGCAGTGTAAACCACAGGAAAGATGTGGGCAAGGGTTTTTCCATCTACGCCTCCATTGTTTACTTGCATGTGCTTTGGAGTATCAGTAGCTAAAGTAAAATATGCAAGTGACAAAGGCGCGTTACCACGTCTTGCTCTTTGCACTTCTTGCTCAAGTTGCGTCATAAATGAAGTGGTTAAAAGAGCTTGGGTTAAAGAGTCTGTTTCACTTTGTGAACTGCCCATGTCCGTGCACATGTTTTGTAAAGGATTCACATGGGTAAAGGGAACGGTTGTTTCTCCATTTTGGAGGCAAACTTCAAGTGCACACCAGCCAGCAGAAGGAGCCTTTTTGCAAAATTCTTCCCACATATACCTATCCATATCTGCAATAAGGCGTGCCACTACAAACAAGGATTTTTCACCTTGCCTGCTTGCATCATTTGCAGATGACAAGTGCATGTGCGTCATTTTAAGCTCATCTAAGAGAGCTCTTGCACATGTAAAAGTAGAAGATTGCTTAGTGGCTTTGGTCATGTTGGTATAAAAGGTAATCTCGTTGAAATACATCAATGCGTCCGTTAAGAACACCATCCACATCACTCACTTCAGTGTTGGTTCTGTGGTCCTTTACCAATCTATACGGGTGCAGGGTATAGGTTCGTATTTGACTGCCAAAGGCAATACTATCTTTCCCTGCGTATTGAGCTTTGCGTTCTTCATCACGTTTGCGAATTTCTAAATCATAAAGGCGCGCACGTAAAATCTGTAAAGCTGTTTCTTTGTTATGATGTTGAGATTTTTCATTTTGACACTGCGCAGTAATGCCAGTGGGAATATGCGTAACACGCACAGCTGAGCTTGTGGTGTTTACACTTTGTCCGCCAGGGCCGCTAGAACGAAATGTGTCAAAACGTAAATCTGTTTCCTTAACGTCAATGACTATATCTTGCCCTGCATCGGGAATAATGTCTACTGATGCAAAGGATGTATGTCGCCTACCTGAAGCATCAAAGGGAGAAATGCGAATAAGCCTGTGTATACCCCTTTCGCTTTTTAAAAGCCCAAAGGCGTTGGGTCCGGCTATGCGTAGGGTAACGCTTTTAATGCCCGCTTCATCTCCGGCTAAAAAGTCCATTTCTTCAACCTGAAATTTTTGAATATTTGCAAAGCGGGTATACATACGAAGCAACATTTCGGCCCAATCTTGTGATTCGGTCCCACCTGCCCCTGGATGTATCTCTAATATGGCATTTTGTCTATCTTCTTCAGCAGAAAGAAGCATGAGCATTTCTGTAGATTCAATAAGCTCTTCAAGTTTTACTATTTGACTTGCTAAAGACTCAAGAGCTTCGGTATCTTCAGCTCCTTGTTCTTCTGTGGCAAGTGCAAGCCATTCTTCCATATCTGCCTGGCATTTTTCTAAACTTTCAAGCCTTTGCACTTCTTCTTCAAGGCGTCGTTTTTCTTGTAGTGTGGGGGTTAAGGAAACAGGGTCGTTCCACACATCAGGCGTAGCTAAATGCTCTTCTATTGTTGCTAACTTCTTTTGACAGCCCACAAGGTCAAAGCCGCCCCCAAAGGGTTGCAAAGCGTTGGCCAAGTTGTTGGCAGCGTGGTCGTAACTCTGTCAATTGTAGCATAAGTTCTCTTTAGGGCTAAAAATCTTTACAGCGTTTGCGTATTACGAGGTCTATTCCAAAATAAGGCAAGTATGCCAATAGTCAATACAATCCACGGTATATATGTATAAAACCTATGAAAAACTGTGTTTTTATTTTGTAATTTTGCAAGGCCAGTGAGACTTTGCTCCATAAATTGAGCACCTTGTAATCGAATACGCCCTTTGTGGTCCACAATGGCTGAAATTCCGGTATTGGTGCTACGCACAAGCCAGCGCCCTTGTTCAATGGCACGCATAATTGAAAGCTGTAAATGTTGCTCTGCAGCTGCAGAATCACCAAACCAGCCGTCGTTACTGATGTTAAGAAGTATATTTGCTCCTGCAGCAACTTGCGTTTGCGCTAAGTGCATAAAGATGCCTTCATAGCATATGAGCATTCCAAGGGCTAGTTTGTCAAGAACTAAAGGTTGCGTTTGTTCACCAATAGTAAAGGTGCCTATGCCTTGAAGCAGGGGTTCAAGAAAGTTCCATGCAAGCCAAGAGGGCACATATTCACCAAAAGGAACAAGATGTGCTTTATCATAATAGGCGCTGATATGCCCTGATGTGTTAAACAAATAGGCTCTATTAAAAATATCAATGTTATTAGGAGTGCGCGCAATAGCTCCTGGTGCACCTACGATGAATGGCGTTTGTATTTCTCGTGCAAAACGTAAGAGCTGTGGTCCTAATTGTGGGTGACGTTCTATATAAAAGGGCATGGCTGTTTCTGGCCATATGAGTAACGTAGGAATATTTTTTGTGTTGGTAGTTGAAGCTGATGCAGAAACTTTTGCTAAGGCTTTACGGCTTAAGTTAATATATCGTTCTAAAGTGGTTTTTTGAACATGGAGTTCCCATTTGATATTTTGATCCACATTACCTTCAATCATAATGCAACGTACCATGTCTTGAGGATCTTGATTTTCAAGTGTATGTATAGGCTCTTTTTCAAGGCAAAAAAAACCATAGCCCGTAAGGCTTGTAAAAAGCATTATGCTTAGTGCCGCTAAATGTAAGGCTTGCGTTGTGATAGCAGTTTTATGAACAAAATATTTTTTAACAGCCATAAAAAAAGGTAATGCTAAAAGAACGATAAGAACCCAAAGAGCTGAAAGAGCGTAACTTCCCATAAGGGCAGCGCCTTGAGTAAAGATAGGCCATGGTACAAAGGCAGAACTTAGTATAAGCCAAGGAAATCCGGTAAAAAGCCAGCCTCGCAAAAGCTCAAGCCCATACCATATGCACGCTAATATGAGCGCGTTTTTCGCGGGTGAATGTATGTTTTTAGTGGTAATATACCAAGAGCTTGCGCAGAATATACCTCCATAAGCTCCAACATAGGCCCCGATGAAAAGTGCGCAAGGAATAGCTAAAAAATAGGGTAGTCCACCTACATTATGTATGGGAATGGCGAGCCAATAAAGGGCTGCAAAGCCGCCAAGCATTCCGGTAATCCAGCCTTTGCGAAATGCTTCTTGTGCTGTGTGTGCATGCTGTCCAAGTAGGACAAGGGCTAAGGGATAGGCTAGAACAAGTATGGGAATATGCAGTACCGTATTTGGAAAACCAAGCCACAAAGCCACAGCCCCCATTCCCATACAATAAAGGGTATTGAGGGCTGTATTTGTATTTTGTAGTAAACCGTGAATATGCATTGCTGTGCAAAAGGTCCCTATTCTTCAATGGCAAGGGTGTTTTGTTCTACTTCTTTTTCCACACGAATACGACGGATAAATTTAACGTCAGCTTCTATAACGCTAAACACCCAGTTGTTTAATGTGAATGTCTCTCCCTTGGTAGGCACATGCCCAGCCAAAAGGCTTAAGTAGCCACCAATGGTGTCAACTTCTTCCGATTCTATGAAAATATTAAGAATACCAAGATCTTCAAGATAGGTACGCCCGGATATTTCGTAGCAGTTTTCTCCAAGGGTTTGAATATCTTCTTCCTTTGGAGTATCATGCTCATCTTCTATGTCGCCCACAATTTCTTCAAGCACATCTTCAATACTCACAATGCCAGATGTGCCGCCATATTCATCAAGAGCTACCGCTATATGTAGCTTTCTTGTGCGAAATTCTTGCAATAATTCGCGAATTCCCTTTGTTTCTGGCACAAAAAATGGTGCACGCATAATTTCATTGATGGGTGTAGATTGCTTTTCTTGATCAATCAAATAGCGTAATAAATCCTTGGCATGTACAATGCCAATAATGTTATCACGGGTTTCGTGATAAATAGGAATACGCGAATGCCCTGATTTTACTATGAAATTCGCAATCTCCAAGAGTGACGTTTGCGATGGGCAGCAAGCAATGTCTGTGCGAGGAGTCATGATGTCTTGCACCTGCATATCATCAATTGCCAAGATGCTAAGAAGCATAGATTCTTCATCAGCAGCCACTTCGCCGTCTGCTCGCGCAACTAAAATGGCTTTTTTTAAGGCTTCATCGTCGTCACGACGAAAAAGACTTGCTAAACGTGACCAGATACTACTGTCAGAGCCTCCGTCCAAGAGTGCCTCCATTGTTTATGGTGTAGGGCATACATGACTATAAGGGCTGCCCATAATACCCTATTTTTTATGTGTAATTCTTCCGCAAATAAAAATCATGGCGTGGCTATTGAGCCTTATTTTGCCCTATACTGCTACGCATAACCCAAGAGGCTAGCGGTGCAATGCATTTATCTTTATCTACCGGAAACCATACAAAATTTTGTGATTCTTGTGTTATTTGTGCCCAATTTTCAAAACGCACACCAACATACCAAAGGTCTTTTTCTTCTTCGGTGTTCACCAATGATGTTACTCGGCAAGAGAGCCATAGGGCAAGAGTTTTTTTTTCATCTTCATAACTTTGTAATGATACATGAAAAATCAAGGGTGTGCCTTTTTCTAAGCAACTTTTATCTTCTGGCATGAAATCTTCATGCATTCCAAACCTTAAGCCACCGGCAGATACATTATCTAAAAAAAGAGCGTTGTCAGTTTCGGGTTGATAACTTAAATAGGGCTTTCCTAAAGATGTTTTGAGGTTTGGCAAAGGTTTGGTATGCGACCAAAGCCAAAGACCAAGGCCGTAAATATTTTCTATAGGAGGCGTATAGCGTAAAAAATGACGTCTTTGCCCTGCTTCTATATAGGCAGGAAAGGCAATGATAAGGGTAGTTATGGAAGATGCACGTTTGGCTTCAATGCATTGTCCTTTAAAATGATAAAATGCTTGTTTTCCATTTTCGGTAACAGCAAAGAAAAAGACAATAGTTGATCCTACCCATTGGTGTGAGGCAAATGCATCGCTAACATTAATGATGAGAGTTTCATCTGTTAGACTATGACAAATACCCTCAGCGCCAACACCTTCAAATTCGCCATTTGCAACTTCTAAAATGAAGGAGCTACGCTGGCTAAGAGCAAGGTTTAGTATGTGAAGAATAATACCTTTTCTTGCTACAGATGCGCGACGTTGGAGTAATATTTGTTGTATTTTTTGCCCAACTCCGTAAACGATAACGGCAAAAGCAATGCCGATAGCGCAACCTAGGAGAACATGGGAAAGTTGCATAATGTACTCGCTTCAGATGTTATGAAAATACGCATAACGCGTATGAAGATGTAAAATATAGAGCATTTTCAAAAAAGTGTAAAGAACATCTGTAGCAGATACGTATAACAAAAATACGCAATGCTAGCAGGCTTTTCTTATAAGCAAAAATATGTAATAGATACGAAACCATAAATTCACGTGTACTGGCAATATTGCTAATACCAATAGATTATGCAATTTTTGTCTTATACCTTGTTAAGATGTTTTTTTAATGTCGACTATTTATTGTTAAGGAAAGAATATGTTTCACGCAGCGTTACAACTTAAACTCATGTATAAATTTGACTTTTTACATTATATTTTAGCAAAAAAAATGTTTCGTAAACCCATATTGCATGTGGTTATTTTTATACTTGAATTTGTGTGTGTTTCGTATGGGTATGTATTGTTGCACAATATGTTAAGTACCGCTGATGTGTATATTGATTTTTCTAAATCTGTATATTTTACAGTTATTTCTGCTTCAACTGTGGGATACGGCGATCATTACCCTGTTTATACACTTACACGTTGGTATGTTATTATATTGATGATTTTATATTTGCCTTTTCGCTTTTTTTATGTGGCTGGGGTTACAGGTTTTTTATTTAAAAGTTATAGGGATTTGAAGCAAATTGGAAGGTGGTTTCCCATGTTGCATGATCATGTTATTGTGTATTGTAATGCCCAAAGTATTCAGCGTAATAATTATATGTGGCTTGAACGCTTTATTAAAGAAAACAGAATATCTTTAATGTATAAAAACAAAGATATTGTCATTATTAATGGTAACCAAGATGCCAATACGCATTTTTTGGAATATTTTTCTGAAAAATCTAGTATTTTTCAGAAAGTGCACTTTATCAATGCCAATTTGAATGAACAAGATTTTTTTCAAAAAATTCATATTGATAAGGCTTGCAAAGTATACGTTCTTGCCGATGAAGATGACATGAGCAGTGATTCTGACGTTTTTGACATGGTATATAGAATAGATAAAGAAACAGCCTACGAAAATGGCGTTACTGCCGAACTTGTCAATGATAACAATAGAGAACGCATAGAGAAATTGGGGGCTAATGTTATTTTGCGTCCTAATAGATCTATGCCTGAAATGCTCATTACATGTACCATTGCACCCGGCGCAGCACATATGCTTGAAGAAATAGTTTCGCGTGGTGGTGATAGTATTGAAAGATTTTCTTTGTCATGCAGTGATTTTTTGTGGGGGGATTTGCTCTATCAATTGAATATGCATGGCATAGGCACGGCGACGGCTGTAATCTACGAAGATGAAACTGTTGATTCAAACCCTATAGGTACCACAACCATTGTGGCGGCAAAAGCTATATTGGTATTGGTGCATGAAATGAATAATAAAAATTATGAACAATTACAAGAGAGTATAAATACTATCGTGCATCAACATGTTATACAGCAGAAGTAATGCGTAGTGTTGTGAGTGCATGGGAGTTGTAAAAAATTGTAAGCATTTTTGTGTGCAATTGTTTGAAAAATATATTTTATTATATGGTCAGCACTGAAAAACTAAGCAACTATTTGTAATTATACACTTAATATGCAAGGGTCAACCTAGAAAAATTGCCGAAAACAAAGCATGTAATGCGACTTTTTGGCAATTTATCGACACTATTGCACCTGTTTTTCATGTGCCGACTAACGAAATTTTTCTGTAAGAAAAATTTTGCGCCACGTAAAATAAGCCAGAACCTGCTTCTGGCGGCCCTAAAA
>CAYJOQ010000093.1:0-10048 GCA_964371825.1 uncultured Desulfovibrionaceae bacterium | reverse complement strand
TGCTCAGAAAGTTTTGTATTAATAACTTCTTCTGCAGGTGCCACAGCTTTTTTATCTTCAATGAAATCTCCAAGGCTAGAATCTTCTTCATCACCAATGGGGGTTTCAAGTGAGATGGGTTCCTTGGCAATTTTAAGAACTTTCTTTACCTTATCCACAGGATATTCCATACGCTCTGCAATTTCTTCCGGTGTAGGATCACGTCCAAGCTCTTGCACAAGATAACGTGAAGTACGAATAAGTTTGTTAATGGTCTCAATCATATGCACAGGAATACGAATAGTACGTGCTTGGTCGGCAATGGCTCTGGTAATGGCTTGGCGAATCCACCACGTAGCATAGGTAGAAAATTTATACCCACGTTGATATTCAAATTTATCTACAGCCTTCATAAGGCCAATATTGCCTTCCTGAATAAGATCTAAAAATTGCAAACCGCGGTTGGTATACTTTTTAGCAATAGATACAACAAGGCGCAAGTTTGAACGAATAAGTTCTTGCTTTGCACGCATGGCGGCAGTATTACCACGTTTAATACGCCAAAGCACCTCTTCAAGGTCAGTCACATTATGGCAGCATTTTTCTTGTAATCGGCGTAAAATTTCAATTTTACCCACAATCATTTCTTTAAAAGAAAAAAGCTCATCTACGCTGAGCCCAAGGGATTTTGCCGCATCACCAGGAGGAATTTCGCGGTTTTCAAGCCCGTAAAAAATATCCTGAATCTCTACTTGTGTGCGCCCTGTAGATAATACATACGCAGATAAATCACGCTGACAGTTATGCATTTGCCGCACATAATCTTCTACAGTTTCAATGATGCGATCAATAAGAGTTTTTTCTAGTTTAATATCACGTAAGCGAGTAACAATTTCTTCTTTATAACTCATAATCTCTTTTTGCACACCAGCAACACGGCGCTCTAAAGTGCAACAATCATCAAGTTTTGCATAGATTTTTTTCTTTTTCTTAAACGTGGCCTTGATTTCATCTAACAAAAGAATAACCCTTGTGCGCTGATTCATCTCATCTTCGCTTGGGTCATCTTCTTCTATGGTTTTAACAACATCTTTTAACTTTATGCGATTTTGCCGCAAATCCTCACCAACATGAATAAGTTCTTCTATGGCTACAGGTACTTCTACCAAAGCATAAAGCACATCTTGTTCACCAAGTTCGATTTTTTTGGCAATAACAACTTCACCATCGCGGTCAAGCAAGGGCACGGCACCCATTTCACGTAAATACATTCGCACAGGATCAGTGCTTCGTGAAGAGTAGTCTACTGCATCTTCATCTTCAACCAAATCAAGTGAACCGTCACCGGTTATTTCTTCATCGGTCTCTGTTGAAGGTACAGTAATTTTTTTGCCTTCTTTTTCCGAATCAACAATGGCAATTTCCAGCGAATCAAAAATGCTGATAATTTCTTCAAATTGTTGTTCAGAGGTACTCATTTCTACGGGTAGAGCTTTACTTACTTCATCAAAAGTAAGAAAACCTACACTTTTTCCCTTTGCAATGAGAGTTTTGATTTGTTGTATGTCCTTGAGATTATTCATCTGGCCTCCCCAGAGTTTCTTGCAACACGCGAAGATAATCTAAGTCTGCTTCAAAATCACCTGTGCGTGCATTTTCACGCAATGCAGCAGAAAGAGAGGCTTTTTGCGAGGCTTTTGCCAGCATATCTAGCTCCCTTACAAGACTTTGAAGTTCTTTATCTCCACTTGAGTCAAGTGGAGCAGCTTCGCCTGTGCGACATTGGACCCAAAAAACCTTTTCTCTTTCATCCAAATGATAAAAAGTTTCTTCAGGGCCAAATGTTTCAATTTTATGCCATAAGGCTTTAGCTACATGGGTACTAAGAGCCACGTCTGCCCCTAAAGCACGAAGATCGTGTAACCTTTCGGGATAACGTACAGCATACATCATAATTTGCTTATCACGCATGGCATTCAATGTAAGAGTTTTGCCTTGCGGTCCTTTATGGCTAGTGAGGTTGCCCACCGTGTTTTTGCCTGTATTTCCTGCATATGCGCTGCCTTGCATCTTATGTCGTGCCCTTTCGGCACTTGTGCGAAGGCTCTCTTCGGAAAATTGCAAACTGGTAGCAAGTCTACTAGTATAAGGGCTAATAAGCTCTTGAATTTCCATCTTTTGTAAAAAATTTCTGGCCCAATCTACGGCCTCGCGAGGTGCCACCTGCCTGAGCATTTGCGAACAAAAATCAAGCCCATCTGGAGCATTGTTTAGTAAACGTTCAAAGGCGTACGTACCTTCTTGATGTAAAAGGCTATCAATATCTTCGCCTTCAGGCAAAAGCACAACCTTACAACTAAGACCTTTTGTCAGCAGCATTTCGCAAGAACGAAGCGCTGCCTTACGCCCTGGTTTGTCACCATCAAACAACAAAACAAGTTGCGAGGTAAACCCCGATAGCCTCTTTACTTGTTCCGGTGTTAAAGAAGTACCGAGAACACCAACGGCATTGGTATAACCAAATTGGTGCAAGGTAAGAACATCCATATAGCCTTCAGTCAGTAATGCACTACCTTTTAAAGTAATACCTCTACGAGCTTGCGCAAGCCCATAAAGGTGATCCCCTTTTTTATAAATAGGAGAATCTGAACTATTTATATACTTTGCTTCGTCTTCATTACCAATAATTCTTCCACCAAATGCTATTACTTGGTTAGCTAAAGAACGAATTGGAAAAATTAAACGTCCGCGAAAGCGATCGTAGCCTCGCCCGTTTTTTTCGCTTCGCCCCAAAAGGCCTGCTTCAATGGCATTTTTTTCACTAAACCCTGCTCTTTGCAAAGCTCCACTTAATGATTGCCAATCTTTTTTTGCCCAACCTAGCGAAAAAGAACGTATGATTTCTGGGCTAAGCTTACGCCCATGCATATACTCACGACAGATTTGTCCGTCAGTACTTTGTAAATTAGTCACAAAATGCGCTTCGGCAAGGGCATACATGCGTAACATATTTTGCCGTGTAGATTGTGTTTCTCGTATTTTCTGCGCATTGTATTGACGAGATTGACCTTGTGCACCCTTTTGGCCTTGGGGAGTGTATGCATCAAGCGTTATACCCGCTTCAAGAGCCAGCTGTTCAAGAGTTTCTTTAAAATCAAGGCCATTAATGCGTCCATAAAAATCAAAAAGGTCACCGGAAGCTTGACAACCAAAGCAATAAAACAAGCCTTCTTCTTCATTAACAGAAAAGGAGGGCTTAGTTTCTTGATGAAAAGGACAAGGTGCAGCCCAACGTGGCCCATTACGCTTAAGCTCTACATAGCGTTGTACCACATCAACCATGCTAATGCGTTGCTTTATGTGGCGTATGGCGTCCTTGCGTTGCATAATATGAGTACAACCTTACACTGTCAATGGTGTTAATACAGTAATTATTTTAGTCGAACCCGAAAAACACGTTTGTACACATTTTTCTAAAGGCACGCTCACTCCAACTATCGCTCCACTACCACCAAAAGCACCTTTCAGCGTATTTTATGCCACACAAAATGTTCTTTGCAGAAAATTTTGTTAGTTTTGCAGTGTTGCCTAAACGAGTAATAATTTTTCAGCGATTACTCGTTTAATCGTATCAATACACAAAGTGCTGCAACAATTCTTTGGTAGATGCAGCTTGTATTTTTTATACTACTACATGCCTTAGGAGGACACAAAACTAGGCTTGAGTGACATAGTTAGCGCAAGTGCACTATTGTCATTCCATCACCGCCCCTATCTTCAGGGGCCAAGGCAAAGCTTGCAATGCCGGGAAATGATCGCAAAAAGGTATGTACTTCTTTGCGTAATACCCCTGTGCCTCGGCCATGGACAATTTCTACACTTTCTCGCCCAGCCAATACGGCTTTATCTAAAAATTGCGCCAATTCTGCAAGAGCCACTTCTGCCCTTTTACCTCGCATATCAAGGCGTAACGAAAGATGTATGCCTGTACTTGCGTGAGTAAGCACGCTACACGCCCCTAAAGTTTTTGGCATATAGTTTTTATCAGCGGGCACGTTGCCGTTATATTCAATATCGTTAATATCTGTCCAAAGGGTTACTCCGCCCATATCCAGTCGCACTCTATTTTTTCGAATATCTATCTCGTAAATCAAGCCTTTTTTAGCAAAACTTCGATGAAATACTTGCTGTCCTATGCGTAATAAGTCCGGATTAACCACCAAGCTTTTTTGAGTAAGATTTTCTTCAGAATTACCCATTGCACTTTGCGCTACTTCTGCACGCAGTGCAGACATATTTTTAAGCGCTTGCTTATTTGTGGCTTTACCAGCCTTCCAAGCATGCATAAGCTCTGCAGCTTTGGCACGTATTTCTTCATAAAGCTTTGTACGCTCACGCTCAAGCCGTTCTTGAAGTTTTGTGTGCTTTTGCCTTTGGGCTGCTTGCTCTTCTTTTAAGGTGGTAATTTCTTTTTCGCGTTCTACAGCAAGAGTATTTAGTCGTATGATTAGTGAACCTGTATCTTGCCCATCTTGGAGAAGGTAATGCTTTGCACGTTGTAAAATTTCTTCCGGTAAACCGTGTTCACGAGCCACATCAAGGGCCTGACTTGCCCCAACTTGATCATAGGCAAGACGAAATAAAGGGCGCTTCGTGTTAGGGTCAAAAAGCACAGACGCTGCTCGAACTTTTTCATGTGTGAGAGCATAGGTTTTAAGCGCAGGAAAGTGCGTTGCGGCAACAACGGTTACTTCTTTTTCAAGCAAGGTATCAAGCACAGCTTGAGCCAAGGCCGCCCCTTGCGCAGGGTCAGTGCCTGCGCCAAATTCATCTAATAAAATGAGGCTGTGCGCACTGGCATCGTGCCAAGCGTCTGTGAGGTGACGAATTTGCGCCGTAAAGGTTGACACACTGGCATCAAGGCTTTGTTCATCTCCAATAAAGGCATGAATATTTGTCCATTCAGGAAGGCTTGCACCAGCAGCACAAGGCACAGGCAAACCGCTCATGGTCATAAGAGCTGTGAGACCTAGAGTTTTTAAACATACGGTTTTTCCTCCGGCATTGCCGCCGGAAATAACAAGCCCATTTTCACCTTGGTTAAGCATAAGATCAATGGGCTGAGCCGTACCGGCAAGGGCTAACAATGGATGCCTTGCCGCAAGAACGTGCACTCTTGAACCTACAGCCTCAATACTTATGCAATGACAAGACGTATTTTTTGCACTAGCCATGGCCGTGGCAAGCTTGCCAGTGGCAAGCAATGTATCAAGGCGCGTGAGCAAGGCTGCAGCATTGCCCACAAGGGGTAAACCTTCTCGAACAAGACCCGTTAGGTATTCCATTACCTTGCGTTCTTCTTCGCGTTCTTCGCGCTTAAGCTCTTGTAATCGATTATTCACTTCCACAAGAAACATGGGCTCAAAGTAGCATGTTTCCCCTGTTTGTGACCAGTCATGAATAATGCCTTGTAAGCGTCCTTTAAAATTTGCTTTTAAGGGTAATACATAGCGATCTGAGGCAAGAGTCATAAAGGTATCTTGCAAATAGTGCGTAATATTATATTCGGCTGCAAAATCCTTTACCTTACGCATACACCCTTGATGCAAGCGGCGTAATTCAGTGCGCACAAGTAAAAGTTCAGGCGAACTTTCATCACGCAAAAAACCATCATCATTTAAACAGCGTTTAAGTGCAGCAGTTAAAGAAGCTGGTAAGGGATGCTCTAAAGCCAAACGTACAAGGCGAGGCCATGACGAACCTTGTTCTTCTGATCCAATGGCCAAAGCTGCTTGCGCTGCAAGGCGCAGCACTTCACGCAAAGTAAACAGCGCATCAAGATCAAGCAACGCGCGCTGCGAACGCAAGATTTGCTCAATGGCTTGAGTTTCGGGAAAACTCACCAAGCGAAAACTTTTTTGCTCTTTTTCAGCAGCAGCAGTAACGGCAAATGTTTGACACTCATCGTAAAGTTGCGCAGCCTCACTTGCTTGTTCACCTGTGGCATAAGGGCGCATGGCAAGAGCAGCCTCCCTACCAGAAGGAGACAAACAATGGCGGGCAAGATGTTCTAAAATCTTATCAAATTCTAAGGCCTTAAGTGTTCGCTCTTGTATCATATACTTATTTTGTAAGACGTGCTCTCACAGTAGCAGAAAGAGATTTACCGTCAACACGGCCTTTATATGCAGCCATGATAGCATTCATAACCTTACCCATTTCCTTAGGATCAGTAGCTCCGGTGCTCACAATAGCCGCATCAATAGCAGCTTCAAGTTCTTCTGGTGTAAGGGCTTTGGGTAAATATTCTTGTAAAATGACCAGTTCTGCGGCTTCGCGCTCAGCAAGGTCAGCACGCCCTGCATCTGTATACTGCACAATAGAATCTTGGCGCTGCTTTGCTTGACGCAACAATACGTCCATCATTTCAGCATCATCAAGGCTCCCACTAGAGCGTTTAAGCTCTACCAAAAGATTTTTTGCCGCAGTCTTCAAAAGGCGCAAAACGTCAAGTTTTATCTGTTCTTTCGCCTTATATGCCGTAATATAATCTTTATCAATGCGTTCGCTAAGCGTCATTATACATTCCTTTTGTAAAAGGATTTGCTGTGAACAAGCAGGAAAGGCGGGAAATTCACAAGGAATTCCCCGCAAGATGTAACATCTTTCATAGGTTCACGCGCAGCGACGTACTAACCCATGTTCATTTTTCTGATTTTCTTCATCAGGCGCTTTCTGGCAGCAGCCTTTTTCTTCTTGCGCATAACGCTGGGCTTTTCGTAGTGTTGACGCTTCTTCATTTCAGAAAGAACGCCAGCCTTTTCTACTTGCTTTTTAAAGCGACGCAAGGCGATATCGAAGTTATAATCGTCTTCGTTAAGAAATACTCCGGGCAAGGAAATCACCCCCTCTTGCAAAAAATCGAAGGTTCACTCTATAAACCTTTATCTAAAAAAGCAAATATTTTTTTGCCCTTTCACCAAAAAAAATCACAATATGCGGCAGCCGTCTTCTTCTACAAGCACCATAAATTCACGCCGTACTCCGCCCCATTCTGGATAATACAAACCAGGCTCAACTGTAACAATCATGCCAGGTTGCAGCACAGTATGGCAACGGGGGCTTAAACTTGGAGCTTCATGAGTTTCAAGGCCTACCCCATGACCAAGACCATGAGTAAAAGCATTGGCAACACCCTCTTCTTCAAAAACTTTTCTAGCAACACCATACACATGACTGCAGGTAATACCAGGGCGTATGGCTGCAATGGCCGCTTCTTGCGCTGTGCGCACCAACTGTTGTGTAAGCATAAAATTTGCCGTAGATTCCATGCCTATCCAAAACGTTCGTGTTTGATCTGAGCAATAATTATCAACACGCGCGCCCACATCAATAAGCACAGGGCTATTTTCGGTAATAACGGTATTTCCCGGTTCATAGTGCGGCAAAGCAGCATTGGGCCCTATGGCCACAATATTAGCAAAAGCAAGCTCAGATGCGCCGTGCTCGCGAAAATATTTTTCTATAGCCCAAGAAATATCAGCTTCACTGCGCCCTACATGTAGCTCATCATAAACCCACTCCATAAGCCTATGATTCAATGTACAAGATCGCTGCATGATTTCAATTTCTTGCGTATCTTTAATAATACGTAAAGACTCTACCATGCCTGTAGCAGAGGTTATGCTCAAGCCTTGAGAAAATTTTCTGAAAAAGTCCACCGTTACAGCATCAAGCTCTACTCCAAGACGGCCACCTACCTTGTTTTTTACAAGAGAACGTAATTGCCCTGCAGCATCAGCGCCATAAATAAAAATTTGATTTTCATCCCAAAGACGTTTTGCCGCATCAAAGTAACGTCCATCAGTGCAAAGCCAGTCATGCCCACTGCTTGTGATAAGTAAGCGTCCCGCACTTTCATTAAATTGAGGATCATGCAATTCAAAACCTGAAAGATAAAAGCGGTTTGCTGCATGTGTAATCAAAAGGGCATCAAGGCCCTTTTCGTGCATTTTTTTGCGAAGGCGTTGGCGGCGTTCTTCGTATATTGATCTTAACATATTTTTCTCCATTTTTTTCTTGACGTAAGGCTACACCTACTTACATAAAAAGCCAAGCCACAAGGACAACCATATACGCTTGGATAACTACACCATAGCCACCCGTTTAAAATACGTCTACTTGGCTAAGTATTGACATGGAGCCACAAGCCCTTATCATACATCTTAACAACACTATTTCCTCTGGGGGATCACACCATGTCCCAATCGACTTCGTCCTTGCTTAAAGTTTTAGACCTAGTACATTTTGGCCCTGAGTCTACCACTGAAAAACATTTTTTTGCCTTACGCCTTGAAAGACCTGCATGGGCATCTTGGAAGCCTGGCCAATTTGTTATGGTTAGGCCAAGATCTTTTGGCTTAGATATCCCATGGGGTCGACCTTTGGGAATTTGTCATGTTACACATCAACACCTTATCTGCTTTTTTCAAGTGGTTGGTAAGGGTACAGAACGCATGGCCGAACTTAAGGCTGGCGATGAGGTGCAAGTTTGGGGCCCCCTTGGTAACGGCTTTATGATGGAACCTGAAAAACCAACCCTACTCATTGCCGGCGGCATTGGTATTGTGCCCTTTGTTGGCTATGTGCATGAGCATCCAAAACCTTGGAACCTCAATATGGTGTTTGGACATAAGGCTAACATAAGATGTTATCCGCTTGATAGCATCAATGAGCGTATTACTGTTGATACCTTACATGAAACAGTACCTGGTGATCTTGAAAACTTCATATTCTCCATTCAAGAACGCATGCAAGAAATGGCAGAACAAGATGGGCTTGTTTTGGCCTGCGGTCCACAACCGTTTTTAAAAACAGTGCAAAAGTTTGCCCTTGAACGTAATGTACGCACCCAGCTTTCTCTTGAATCACGCATGGCTTGCGGAGTAGGCGCATGCCTTGGCTGCGTTGCCTCCACAACCGAAGCATGGCCTGTGGAAAATAAAAAGAATTGGCCCATTCAAACATGTACTCATGGCCCAGTGTTTTGGGCAGAACATATTACCTTAGATTAGGGGATTTTTATGAATCTTGCAGTTACCCTCCCCGGACAAAGACCCCTTAGCCTAAAAAATCCCATCATTCCAGCATCCGGAACATTTGGCTACGGCACTGAATTTGCCACCTATGGCAATTTGTCTTCCCTTGGAGGCATGGTGGTAAAGGGCCTGTCGCTCAAACCACGCGCTGGCAATCCATTGCCGCGTGTAGCCGAAACCCCCGGAGGCATGCTCAATGCAGTTGGCTTGCAAAATGACGGCGTAACATCGTTTATTAATGACAAATTACCTCGCCTACCTTGGCAAGACACAGCAATCATAGCAAATATTTATGCTACAGATGCACACGAATTTGCAAATCTTGCCGAAATATTGGCCGCAGAGGAAGGCATTGCTGCCTTGGAAGTAAATATTTCTTGCCCAAATGTAAAAGAAGGCGGCATACTTTTTGGGCAAGACCCTATTATGGCGGCAAAACTCACTGAAGCTGTGCGTAAAGCTGTGCCAAATACGCACATCATCATCAAGCTTTCGCCAAATGTTACAGATATCGCCACCATTGCCAGAGCAGTAGAAGGGGCGGGAGCTGATTCTATTTCATGCATTAATACTCTTGCTGGCATGGGGGTTGATGTTTATACTCGCAAACCAAGCCTAGCAAATATTATTGGCGGTCTTTCAGGTCCAGCCATTAAGCCTGTGGCCTTACGGTGCGTATGGCAAGTATGCCAAGCGGTTAAAATTCCCGTAATTGGTCTTGGTGGCATAAGCTGCGCCAAGGATGTTTTGGAGTTTATTCTTGTGGGCGCTCATGCAGTGCAAGTGGGCACAGCAAACTTTTTTCAACCTGATTTTAGCTTTAACCTTGTACAAGAACTAGAAGAACTTTGCACTGAGCTTGATATTACCAATTTAGAAGACTATCGAGGAACATTGCAAATATAAACATATATATAACAGTATGCCACAGGATGTGGCAAGCCCCGCAGGGGAGCAAGCCAAAGGCAAGG
>CAYJOQ010000092.1:0-10056 GCA_964371825.1 uncultured Desulfovibrionaceae bacterium | reverse complement strand
CTTATTTTACGTGGCGCAACATGTACAAAGACACAAAGGTAAAAGGCATTTGCTTCATTGTCTTTTTTCTATTACAACTACAAAGACTTTGACACTTTCTTAATAAAACCATACCTTCACGCATGAAAGCTAGAGGTTATAATGTTTATAAAACGTAGAAAAAATATAGGCCCCATCATCTCTCCTTCATGCTCACATCAAGGTTTGCGCTATTTATTATTTTTATCTATATTTCTTGCTGTTACATCTGCTTATTGGTGGAATTTTGAACGTCGCCTTGAAAATATTCGCGCAGAGGCTAAGCACGCCGCTGACACGTTCTATACTGTACAAAATGATCACAATCTTTTTTCTGACAAAGAAATACAAGAGCTCTCTCTTCTTCAAGAAAATCTTAAAAATGAGCAAAAACTGTCTGTATACATAGACGTAAATCCCCACATGCTCAGTGTACCGGAATTTGATGCAAATGCCCTTTATGTGGGTGCTGGTCTTAAACATCATGAAGCTGTCATCATTTTTCCACCAAAATTAAAAAATTCTCTTGGTGAAGGCTTACGCATGCAAGCAGAAGAAAATCTAGCAGCCTGCCTACCCAAACAAAGTCCCGCAACATGTCTTATTAACGCAGTAACGTTTATCGGAAGGGCCCTACCATGAAACATGTACACCTTTACACCGACGGCTCTTGCCTTGGTAATCCCGGCCCCGGTGGCTGGGCTGCTATTTTACGTCTTGTGAGTACACAAGCAGAAAAAGAACTTCATGGCGGATATAGCAAAACCACTAATAATCGCATGGAAATTATGGCCGTTATTGAAGGCTTAAAAGCGCTCAATGAGCCCTGTAAGGTAGATATTTTTTCTGACTCACAATATGTGTGTAATGCCATACAAAAACGATGGCTTTCCACTTGGCGAAAAAATAATTGGGTGAAAGCCGATAAAAAACCTGTTAAAAACCGTGACCTTTGGGAAGCTTTGTGGCCCTTACTCACCATGCATCAAGCCACATTTCACTGGGTTAAAGGACATGCCGGACATGCAGAAAATGAACGCTGTGATGTATTAGCAAAAATGCAAGCTGCCCTACCAAGTCAACCAGAAGATCCCGGCTTACCCTTGGCCTAGGTGTATCATGGAATGGCACGTTTTATGGAATGACCTCTTTTGGCCTTTAATCCGTTTACTTCTTGGAATGAGTTTTGGATTATTGTTGGCAAATGTCTTAGAAATAGTACGCTGGACTGAAACGTTAGCCCGCTTTGCAGCCCCTTTAGCAAGGGCTGCTCACCTGCGCGACATTACTGCGGCGGCCTTTTCAACAGCCTTTGTTTCTCCTGCGGCGGCCAATGGCCTTTTGGCAGAAAATTATACAAAGGGCACTCTCTCACGCCGTGAAGTGGTACTTTCTAATATATTTAATAGCTTCCCTTCATACATAACGCATACCCCAAGTATATTTTTACTCACATGGCCTGTGCTTGGCTTTCCGGCTGTTATCTATGTGGGACTATCTCTTACTGCAGCCATGATACGCACTATATTGGTTATTTTTTTAGCTCGTATACTCCTCCCCAAACCGCCGGTAGGCTGTGTGCCCTGCCACCTTGAAAAGAGTCATATAAGCATACGTAGTGCTTTACACAAAGCATTTATGCGCTTTAAAAAGCGACTACCAAGGTTGCTTGTATTTACCGTACCTATTTACTGTATAGTGTTTATTTTTCAACATAATGGCATTTTTGACCACATAGAAATATGGCTATCTCAGTATGCCGCATGGATACCATATATACCCACAGAGGCCCTTGGTATTGTGGCCTTACATCTTGCAGCTGAACTTGGCGCGGCTCTTTCTGCCGCAAGCGCCTTACTGCATGGAAATTCTTTATCTTCCGAACAAGTGGTTATCGCCCTTCTCATAGGCAATATTCTCTCTACCCCTGCACGCGCACTACGCCATCAATTACCTTCATATTCAGGTTTTTTTGCTCCCAAATTAGCCTTACAACTTATTATCACCAATCAAGGTTTACGAGCGTTAAGCATGATGGCCATCACCATTGCCTATGCATGGTGGGTACGTGCGTAATACTCTTTTCTGCAAAAGCTTTGCCTTGCTAAATATATACAATACAGCTAAAAGTCGTAAGTCGAAACCAAAAATAACGTACTTGTGTAACATCCGCTGACAATGGCGACACAAAAAAAATACAGCAAAGCATATATACAATACAACATGTTAGCTTTGATAAATAGGTACTTATATGTCTAATAAATGTGATGCCATAGAAAATTTACGAGACCGCAGCCAAGGGGAACGCCTAGTAGACTTCATTAATGAAGTTGGAATGTTGCGCCACACGCCACGTACTGGTTATCAGTTTTTGCGCACAGGAAATGAAAATGTGGCTGAGCATTCGCATCGAGTCACAGTTATTGGTTATGTGCTTGCAAAACTGGCTAAAGCCGACATTGCCCGTACAGTTTTTTTATGCCTTTTTCATGACCTTGCAGAAGCGCGCACTGGTGATTTCAATTATGTTAATCGTATATATAATACAGCCAATGAAAAAGCAGCCTTAAGCCATGCCACAGAAGGCACAGGCCTTGAAGAAGACATACAAGGCTTTTGGAAAGAACTTGAAGAAAATACAAGTATTGAAGCAAAGCTTGCCCACGATGCTGATCAATTAGACATGCTCTTTAACCTTAAGGTTGAAAGCGAAAAAGGCAATACCTTTGCCAATGATTGGATTGAATGCGTAGTAAAGCGTTTACACACTACACAAGGCCAAGAAATTGGTAAACTTGCCATCAATATTCCCTCACACTATTGGTGGTTTAATGGGCCACGTTCCACATGGTGGGAACGCAAAGAAGAAGAATAAGAGGAATTATCATATACAGACACATAAGCATTAATGCCTCTGCACTCTACGCTGTACAGAAGTATTAACAGCCTGTTAATACAGTAATGCTCTGTTAATTTTAATTCTAACAGGAAAACTCTGCACAATTGTTTTCAGATACAAATCAATGATTAGAATTTGAAAATTTACTTAAACACCACAGCCAAGCATGCAGAGGTTTCAACAGATAGGTATATATATGAAAAACATAACCATTATTCCCGTGTATAATAGTACAGAGATGAATTCTTTCATCTCATTACCATGGGAAATTTATGATACAGCCCCACAATGGGTTCCGCCACTAAAGCGTGAAGAAAAAAAACTTCTTGATAAAAGTAAACATCCCTATTGGCAACACGCCGACGGCGAATTTTTTTTAGCCTTCAGTCAAGGGCAAGTGGTGGGGCGTATTGCAGCCATTGTAGACCACAATTATAATACCTATGCAAAAGAACGCTGCGGTGCGTGGGGATTTTTTGAATGTATTAATGATACGCGTGTGGCCCATGCCCTTTTTACCACTGCTGCCACATGGCTTAAAGAGCGTGGTATGGAATTTATGCGTGGCCCCCTTAACCCCTCTACCAACTATACCTGCGGAATGCTTGTAGACGGCTTTCATTTGGCACCTTCCATAATGATGCCGTGGAATCACATCTATTATCCGGCCCTAGTAGAAAGTTGGCCCATGCGCAAAGAGCAAGATTTATTTGCGTATACTTTCGCTGAAGAGTCCCTACATGCGCCAGAATGGGCAACTAAACAAGTTGAGGCCGTTAAAGCACGAAGGGGTTTTACATGGCGCACCTCAAGCAAGGCTACATTGGAACAAGATATCCATACAATGCTTGATATTTATCAAGAAAGCTGGGCTAAGAATTGGGGTTTTACCCCCATGCCACTGGCTGAAGCTAAAGCCCATGTGCACAGTTTAAAGAGCGTGCTTGATCCTAATTTCTTTGTACTTTTTTATCGAGATGACATTCCTGCAGGCGGCATGCTTGCCCTACCGGATATGAATTTTGTGCTCAAAAGACTTAATGGACACATTGGCCCTATGGCACCGTGGCATTTATGGCGCTCACAAGAAAAAATACAAAATAATTATCGATTACTCCTTTTTGGTATACGTGAAAAATTTCGATTTATGGGGCTTCCACTTTTGTTACTTGACTTTATGCTCAACGAGGCTCGGAAAAGACCAAATTTTCAAAGTGTTGAAGGGTCATGGTCATTAGAAGATAATGCCATGATTAACGACCTTATTGAAGACTTTGGCGGAAAATTGACCAAACGTTACCGTATTTATCGCAGGGAGCTGTATACTATATGAGCATAGATACCAACACTGAACAATGCTTATCACGCCTTGCCTCACTTGAGCATTTAGAGGGCAAAAACATTCTTATCACCGGAGCTACAGGCTTTGTGGGCGGGCACCTTTTAGAATTTATTACCAAGAGCAAGGCAAATATTTCTTGCCTTGTGCGCGCCTCTTCAAATACACAACACATACCATGCTCAGTGCGTCTTTTCACGGCAGATTTAACTACAGGGCAAGGACTTGACGCAGCCCTTGAAGGACAACATATTGTCATTCATATGGCAGCCATGCTCTTTGGTCTTGGCTGGAAAGATTATTTATCTGCCAATGTGCGCGCAGCCACATGCCTTGCTCAGGCCATAGCCAAAAGCCCTTCTGTTGAACGCACGGTACTTATTTCGTCGCTTTCTGCCAGTGGGCCTGCGCACGTAAGCCCAGGAGTAGGCTCTGAAACGCAAAACATACCTGTTTCTGCTTATGGTTGGTCAAAATATATGGCTGAACAAATATTTTTGCGTTATCTGCATCAAGATTCAGTGGTTATTTTACGCCCTCCTATAATCTACGGATCTGGCGACCGCGCCCTCATTCCTTATTTTAAGGCTGCAAAGCTTGGGATAGTTGTGGTTCCGGGTTTTGGGCGAAAATTTCCCATATCTATTATTCATGCCAAGGATATGGCCATGGCAATAGTCTGCGCCATAAAACCTCAAGCAAAGGGCATATACCATTGTAATGATGGACAAGAATACACTATGGCTCAATTTGGGCAAGAAATGGCCCTATTGCAAAACAAAAAAGCTCTTGCTGTGGGCATTCCTCTTATTATTTTACGAACAACAGCCATTATAAGCACTCTGTATGCTTTTGCCTGCACATGGGTATTACAAAAACTTGGCAACACAAAAAACTTTCGAGCCCCTTCTTGGAATATGGATAAATTCCGTGAAGCAAAAGAAAAAGGCTGGCTTTGTGATGGCAGCAAAATACAAAACGATCTAGGCTTTACGCCCTGTATATCATTGCAAGAAGGCCTACAAGAAACCATAGAAGCGTATAAACAAAACGGTTGGATATAATTTTTCTACTTAAGGGTGTATTTCTTTGGACAATCGAACCTCTCTTCTTACTAGTTTATGCATTATGGCCTTTTTGGCCCATGGTGATACCTATGCCACGTCAAGCGTTATAGCAGATATTGCCAAAGATTTACATGTTACCATACCCGATGCTGCCATGTCTGTAACCGCATACATGCTTGCTTTTGGCTCTTTTACCTTAATTTTTGGACCATTATCTGACCGTTTTGGCAAAGCAAATGTTATCAATATAGCCGTTATTGGGTCTGCCTTGTTCAGCATTCTTAGTGGTTTTGCCGAAGATGTATATACGCTCATTGCCTTTAGAGGCATAGGCGGCATGTTTAGCGCAGCCATTATGCCTGTTTCATTATCATTGCTTGGTGACACCTTTGATGAAGACCAACGCCAAGGGGCCATTGCCAAAATGATGGGGTATACATTTTTAGGCGCAGCTACAGCTACAGCCATTGGCGGCGCTGTGGCGTATTTAGGATCTTGGAAACTTGTATATATTATCTATGGAGTAGCTCGACTTATGGTAGGTCTACTCATGCTTAAAATCTTAGTAAAAACCAAGCCCGTAGCCAAAAAATTTGCCATCTTTTCCTTTTACAAGGAGGCTTTTCAAAACAAAAATTTATTACTCGTTATTTCTGTGCTCTTTTTTAACGGATTTGCTGTTTTTGGAAGTTTTTCTTATACAGGAATATTTTTTATAGAAAAAACACAACTAAATACGTTTATTGTGGGCATTATGCTCTCATCCTTTGGCGTAGGAACTGTTATAGGCGGCAGACTTGCCCCCATAGTCAAAAAAAACTTTCCTAACACATTTCTTGTTTTAGTGGGCATTGCAGGCTTTATAGCTTATATGACGGCCTCACAAGTACAAAATCCTTTCCTATTGTGCATATGTCTTGCTTTATTTGGCGCAACATTTATTGTTGCTCAATCGACCCTTATTACTAATGCACAAGGAAGATTGCCGCACATGAAAGGAACTGTCATGTCATTGACATCGCTTTGTATGTATATGGGCGGATCTATTGGTACTCATGTAAACAGTCTTATTTTACCATCCCAAGGAGTGAATCAAATTTTTATACATTCAAGCATATTATTTTTGTTTGCAGCGCTTTTTGCCCATGTAGTTACCAAAAGAAAAATATAAACAGTACACCAAGAACTCTACTACCAAAAAAACAAATGCGCTAGTGGCGAAAAATTGCCGCAAAAGTCGCATTTCATGCTTGGTTTTTGACAATTTTTCTAGGTTAACCCTTGCGTATTAAGTGTATAATTACAAATAATTGTTTAGTTTTTCAGTGCCGACTAATCAATTGTAAAAAAACTGCATATCCATTATGCAAGAACCGTTTACTAGTATAATATTATATTATTTTTCATTACACTATAATATAATATATTTCTAAGCCGATATGTTCAGTGAGCCGTATTTTTATACATTCATGTAAATCTGCAATACACAACACGAGGAGCCATGGTATGAAGCTGAAATTGCTAGGAAAAGTCTTGATTTCTACATTAATTCCCATTGTTATTGGGAGTGCGCTATTAACTGTGGTAGCTGCAAACCTCGCCTCAAAAGGTTTATATAACATGGCAGATCTGCAGTTACTTGAATTTGCCAAAAAACAAGCTTCAGAAATTGATAATATCATTAAAAATGTTGTAGCGCTAGGTGATATGACTGATAGTACTGAAGACATTGAAGATTTATCTGTACTTGCAAATCAGTTAGGAAGTGCAAGAGATTCCTCTTCTGAATTTATCCAATTGCAAAGTCAGGTTAATGCCACATTAGCTGAACTTGTAGAAGATTTTACTGATATTTCAGCTGTGGTTCTCATTACAAAGGATGGGAAAAGCATCGGATACTCAACCCCGGCCATCAAGGATTTTGATGCCAGTACATATCCTGGTGTCGTAGAAGCCTTTACGGGTAAGGGTACTGTGACAACTCGCCTTTCTCAAAGCACAGGAAGAATGAGCGCTATGATAGCAAGACCTGTTACAGGAGATGGCTCCAATGAGCGTGCTGATGGGGTATTACTTCTTGTGGTAGACTTAGCCTCCATAGCAGATAGTACCATTAAAAACGTAAAGCTCATGCCCACATCAAATATTTTCATGCTTAGCGAAGATGGCGTTATGCTCATGGAAAGAGCTTTTCCTGAGCTTATTGGCAAAGATAATACCATCTACGAATATGTGCGTACCGTTTTGGCTGAAAAAACTGGTATCACACGTTATGAATGGGAGGGTATTGATAAACTCACCCATTTTGCAGAACTTCCTACCACTAAATGGATTGTGGGCATTGAAACTGACGAAAGTGATTTTTACACCACATCCAACGAAATTAGTCTCATACTGACCCTTGTTGGTATAGTCGTTGCCGTTATAGTAGGCGGCGTCATTTTTCTTGTGGTCAAAAAAGTTGTCATCGCAGTTTCACAAAGTGCCGACATTGCAAGCTATGTTGCTGATGGACACTTAGAGCTTACTGCCGCGCAAGAAGAGCAAATACAGACCTCACTCAAGCGCAATGACGAACTTTCAACCTTAGCTCAAGCCTTAAGCACTATGGTTAAAAACCTAGCGCAAATGGTTTTTGAATCGGAAGAAAAAAGTAAGGAAGCACAATCGGCCGCAAATAGTGCTGCTGCTGCGTCAAAAGAGGCTGAAAAATCAGCTCATGAAGCCGAAGAAAAAAGGCAAAGTATTCTTAAAGCCGTTGTCAAACTTGAAGGCATTGTTAACAACATTGCCAGTGCTTCAGAGCAACTTTCAGCACAAATTGAACTGTCAACCAGAGGAGCTGAAGAGCAGTCAGTACGCATGACAGAAACAGCCACAGCCATGGATGAAATGAACGGAACAGTTCTTGAAGTTGCAAGAAACTCAGGTCTCAGCGCTGAACTTGCCGATACTACCAAGAGCAAAGCCATAGACGGTGCTGGCATTACACAGCGATGCCAAACATCCATGACAGATGTTAAGGATGAGTCATTAAAGTTACGCCAAAATATGAGCGAACTGGCAAACCATGCTCAATCCATCAGTGCTGTTATGAGCGTCATTTCTGATATTGCCGACCAAACCAACTTGCTGGCCCTTAACGCTGCCATTGAAGCTGCACGCGCTGGTGAAGCAGGCCGCGGCTTTGCCGTTGTTGCTGACGAAGTACGCAAACTTGCAGAAAAAACCATATCTTCTACCACTGATGTGGCAAATGCCATTAACTCCATACAACAAAGTACACAAGTTAATGTGCAACAAGTAGATACCGCAGTTGCACGCATTGAAGAGGCCACAGAGCTTGCTGTGGAAGGCGGGCATGCTTTACAAATTATTTTAGAAATGGCTGAACAAAGTGCAGACGGTATTCGAGCCATTGCCACAGCCAGCGAAGAACAGTCTGCCACCTCTGACGAAATTGTACGCGCAATAACAGATGTTTCTGAAATTGCAGGCAATACCATGTCGTCCATGAATGAGGCAAGTCAAGCTGTTGCAGCGTTAACAGAGCAAGCACAGCAGCTTTCTATTCTTGTGGAAAACTTAAAGCAAGGATAATGCGTAAACCTCTGTATGCGCAGGTATAGGCACTAGGCATTATTATACACATAAAATTGCCCTTAAGCCCTACTACATAGAGAGTTTTACGATTACGACAAATACTCAAATTGCCAGAAAAGCGTATAAAAACATACGATTTTCTGGCAATTTTCTTTAAGCATACAATAAAAAAACACGTTCAACACAAAAAATTCTACACCATGCCTTGTGTAAGAGCGTTACTGTTATAAGGATTTTTTATGGAACAATTGCAAAGGCTACGTACATCACTACAAACAGGCAAGCCCTGCATTGGTTCTTGGCTACAGATTCCCCTTGCCGATACAGCAGAGTTATTAGCACGCAATGGTTATGACTGGCTCGCTATAGATATGGAGCATGCCAGCATAAGTACAGCACAACTGCCTAATATCTTTCGAGCCATTGAACTTGGTGGAGCTGTGCCCATGGTTCGATTGCGCACAGTAGATGAAGGAAGCATTAAAGCGGCTCTAGATGCAGGAGCCCAAGGCCTTATTTTTCCCATGATTACACATGCACACGCGCTTACGCTTGCCATAGATTACGCCACCTACCCACAAACAACACATTCACAAGGCAAAAGAGGCATTGGTTATTGTAGGGCCAATGGCTATGGCAAAGATTTTGACAGCTATTATACAACCAAGGCCAATGCTCTCTTCATGGTCGCACAAATAGAACATATTCAAGCTGTAGACAATATCGAAAGCATACTACAGCACCCAAGGCTTGATGCCATTTTTGTGGGGCCATATGATTTATCTGCTTCCATGGGAATTACAGGTGATTTTACGCATCCTGACTTTATACAAGCTATGCAAAGAATTGAAACTTCATGTAAACATCATCGCATTCCCCTTGGTATACATGTGGTACAACCAGATACAGCACTACTAGCGCAGCGTATTTTAGAAGGATATACCTTTATAGCGTATGGCATTGATACGGTATTTTTATGGCAAAGCAGTATGCGCCCCCATATGCCCTAGCATATATAAGAGTACTTTCAGTTGCATCTATAGTGCATTATAGGCAACAGCAATATACATGTACATCGAGAGTCCTGCATAATTATTTTCCAATTTTATTTTTGTGCTTTTGCAATAAAT
>CAYJOQ010000091.1:5535-10066 GCA_964371825.1 uncultured Desulfovibrionaceae bacterium | reverse complement strand
TGTAGAATTACAAATAGTTGTTTAGTTTTTCATGTGCCGACTATTATAGCTGTGAAGCTTTTAATGATGCCATTATTTTTTACTACAACAAATCACTTGGCTCGTTTTTTTTAGTGAAAGTGTGTGTGTAAATTGTGGCATGTGTGTAATGCATGAAGCGTTTTTTACAGCAGTGTGTAGGGGGTGTAATGTTCTTGCTTTACAAAATAAAGTTTGTTAGGGATTTGTTTCACAATTGTAGAGGCATATGCATTTTAAGACTCCTGCACAATTCATTGTGCGGAGTTTTTGTGGAGCACTGGCGTTAGCCATTGCGAAGATGTATACATTTCATTTTTTGAGAAAGCTCGTGCCTCTTAAACTGCTTTTTTGCACTCTTTTGTTTGGGAACATTGCTGACAATAGCGGTGCAACGCTCATGAAGCTGAGTATTTTATTACATTGAAAACGCGTAAAAATACGCTGTGATAGTTAATTAAGCAGGAAATATATTATGATAAAGCTACTTTTTGTATTCATTGTAGGCCTAAGCATGTTTGTTGTAAATGTGGCCAATGCTGAAGAGTTTCCCACGCGTCCTATTACCGTGATTATTCCCTTTGATACGGGCGGAGCTATAGATCCTGCTATGCGTATTATTGGGAACTATATACAAAAAAAGCATGGCATCACCTTGGTCATTATTAATAAGCCAAGCGGTGGTGGGGCTCCAGCTATGCTTGATGTTTTGCGCGCTCGCCCTGATGGATATACTATTGGTTTTCCTTCTGCCAACGTGCTGACTGTTTTGCCACAATATAAGAATGTAGGTTTTAAATATACAGATTTAAGCCATATTTGCCAAGTTGTAACGTTAACTATGGGATGGGCTGTACATAAAGATTCTGGCATTGATTCTATTAAAACTCTTATGCAAAGGGCTAAAATCAAGCCGGGAGCGTATAGCTTAGCTAGTCCTGGTTCTTTTACTGCGCAACGTTTTTTCCATGCAAAGGTTATGGAACATTTTCCTCATGTTGATTTTCCTTACGTTGCCTATGATGGTAGCGGTGGTGTGGTATCAGCTCTATTAGGTAAGCATGTGTCTGTAGGATATATGCCGCTCGCTGCGTACATTAATCAAAAAGATTTGCGCACCATTGCTATAAGTTCGGCAAATCGTGACCCTGTGTTGGCAAATGCCCCTACTTTTGCAGAAATACTAGGGCCAGAATATGTCTATAATTCCGCGTGTGGTGTGGTTGCGCCTCCTAATACTCCACCACACATACGTGCGCGACTTGGAGAACTGTTTGCTGAAGCTCTCAGTGACAGCACTGTGCAAAAAAAATTGGCAAATTTTGGTATGACTCCCGATTTCTTAAAAGGGGATGCCTTCACTAAGGTTCTTGATAATTATGCCAATTTCTTTAAAGAACCCATAGAAAAAGCTCTTAAGGAAACAAAAAAATAATTGCTTGCATCTAAAAACGCATTTTCACCAATTGTTGAGCCATAGACTACTATGTTTTTCAATGTCGGCTAATGCAAATCGTTTAATTGCCAGTTATACTCAATCCAATCTTGCTTAAATGTTGCTAGCTTTAATCCACTATATTTTTCTACAAAATCTATGACGGATGTAAAATCCTTTCCATACCAGTCAAAAATGGATGAGATATATATGGTGTTTTTGGCTGTATCTACAATCAATCCTTGGGGACTTGTTATGTAGGCCTTACTTTGATCATCCAATTGTAGGCTGAGTCTTTCTTCAGTATACGCCTCATTACGTAGAGGCGGGCAACCCTTGGCTGCGCATACTAGGGCCATATGTATACGTGGTTCTGAATATTTTTTACGAATTATTTCATGCTCAAGGGTATCTAGGGTTATTTTTTCTCCGAAAAGAGGAACCACCTTTTGACTCCAAGGACCTTTAAAAATACTGCCAATATCCTTAATGGATTTAACAGGGTAATGATTAATAATAAGCTGTAATGTTGCTGCGTTATATAGATTTATAAGGTAGGCTAATTGTGCAGAGCTTTCATTTTTTGAATAGGAAATCACTACAAACGGCTCCGGCATATTTTTGTATACCGGAGCCGTAAGAGAATGCATTTATGTTTACCTTATGCTTGTTTTTGCATCATGTTTGTTTCTACTTCTTTAAAGAGTTTTTTGAAGTAGAAAATAAACACAATGGAGGCTAAAAGAGCACTTACGGGATAACAAAAGGCCAATAAGTGCAAACTTGGGTTTATGGGCATTATAAGGTATACCCAAACAAAGCGCATGCCTACAATGCAGACGAGAGTAAATACCATGGGCATAAAGGAACTTCCAAGGGCGCGTGAAGCTTGAGATAGCATTTGCTGTGGAATGGTGAGCAAGTACATGGGTAAAATAATAAACATAAGCTCACCTGCTATGCGCACCACTTCGGTATCATTGGTAAATAATGAGATAATGGGTGCTCGTGCAACTATAAAAGCGGTGATAAGTATTGCTACTAAGACATAGCTTATGGCTATAACGTCACGGATTGAACGCTTAACTCTGTCCATTTTACCCGCGCCAAAATTCTGTCCTACAAAGGTGATAACCGTACCACCAATGGCAGAAACAAACATGTCTACAATGCCATCAAGGCGTAAATACGCCACCCAAGCAGCAACGGCTAACGCATTAAAGGTATTTACAGAGGCTTGCACTGCGATATTTGAGAAGCTAAACATAATACTTTGTATGCCGGCAGGAATGCCCAATAGAGCTATGTCCTTCATGGCAATAAAATCTATTTTAATGCGATATTCACCGGTGTTCTTAAGCATTTTTATGATAAAGCCGCAAAGAATAACTGCGCTTAAGGCTTGAGAAAATACGGTGGCTGCAGCAATACCAAATACACCAAAATCAAGAACAAGAGCTAAAAGAATATCCAGTATGATGTTGAGTATGCTGCAAAACATGAGCACATACAAAGGGCGTTTGGCATCACCAAGGGCACGTAATACTCCGGCTAAGGTATTATAGATAACGCAAAAAATAATGCCGGTAAGATACGTTTGCAAATATGTAATGGAAAAGTCCATGGTATCTGCAGGCGTATTCATGATATGTAGTATTTCGGTGCAAAAAACGATGCCAAGAATTGAAAGGGCAATGCCAACAAAACTAAAAAATATAAGTCCGTTGGTAATGGTGGTTTTTACGGCATGATAATCTTGCTTGCCATAATATCTTGACGCATAGGCGGTAATACCACTTGAAACACCTATGAAAAAATTTGTTATGAGAATAATAACTTTGGAAGATGATCCGCCAACTGCAGCAAGCTCTAATGTTCCAAGGCCCTTACCTACTACAATGGTGTCAGCAATGGTGTACATATGCTGAAAAAAACTGCCAATCAAGATGGGAACAAAGAAAAGTAAAATTTCTTTCCAAATGACCCCTTCAGTAATGCGATTTACCTTAGACATGGTAGTATCCGTCCTCAAATCTATATTTTTTACTATGACAAATGTTAGAAACGTATATTAAAAAAGCTTGCACAAAGCTCTTTTCTAGGAGTTTTGCACAGCTTTTTTGCTGTTCAGGCCTAGCTTGCTTCGTTCAAGAATACAAGAGACCGTAGGCGTAAGTGCATAAGAATCTTATGAGTGCAATGCACAAAAAAACACCATATGCATGCGAGGGTAGTTCATGCAGGTTTTGGTAGTAGGCGAAAGTTGTTATACAGATTCTTTTGGGGTATGGCTTTATAAGTACAAAGAGCTTTACAAGATATACCAAAGTCTTAGATTTGGCCAATGGTATTTGTACACATATGACTCTTGCGAAAGCAGTACTATAGCTATAATTATGGTTACTAAAAAAAGACCTTCAATGTTGTTTAGTAAGAAGTTCTGCCGGTTAAGAGTGGTCAAGGTAGTAAAATTGAAATCGATTGTCAAGTTCGAGGTGTGATTTGCTACGTGATTTTTCTATAATTTGAGCACGAGTGAAAATTTTACGTGGCTTAAAATACGCACAGAATGTGCTTTTGGCGATCCCTAAGGGTGTTCGGAGCGGGTGTTGACTCTTTAGAAGAGTTTTTTGCCCTTAACAAATTTGGCTTTCAAAAGAGTATCTTCGTAAAGATACAAAATTTTCTCAAGGCGTTCATATGGTGTAAGTGTTTGTGGGTTAGGTATTTGAGCATCATCAATGATAAGGGCATCAAATTCATATTCTTTTTCAAAGCTGCCCACCTTGCCAAAAAAAGCACCACCTGCCTTGGTTCCCAAATAAAAAACTTCTTTTACACTTAGAGGGGTACTGTTGTCGAGGAGAGTAGAGCGTAATTTAGAAACCTGTATGGCATCAACCATGGCTTTAAATATAGATAAGGAACTTCCGCCGGCAACATCACTGCCAAGGCCAATGCGCATATCTTGTTCAAGGTAGTGTCGTATGGGGGCAATGCCCGATGCCAAGTTGGTATTGGATTGAGGGCAATGGGCTATAAAAACCCCATTTTCTTTGAGTAATGCAACTTCTTCAG
>CAYJOQ010000091.1:0-5525 GCA_964371825.1 uncultured Desulfovibrionaceae bacterium | reverse complement strand
GAATGCACACAATGAGCCATAATGGTGGGGATATCTTTGCCAAAGAGTTTATATTGATTATAGGCATCGCCATAAAAGGCAGCCTGCGGGCAGAGCTTTTTTACCCACTGTATTTCTTGTAGGTTTTCTGATAGGTGAGATTGCAAGGGCAGAGTATATTTTTCATGAATTGCGCGCAATTTATGTAGCAAATCATCGCTGCATGAAGGTATAAATCTTGGCGTTAAAATAGGCTTTATTGTGCGTAGATAAGCGCATTGCTCTATCCATGCTATGGTATCTTGTGCTGCGGTTTCGCTATTTTTTTCTACAAGTTCAGGATCCGCATTTCTATCCATACTGACCTTGCCCACATAGGCAACCATATGCGCTTTTTCTAGCATGTCCATAAGCATAATGGTGGCATCTTTATGGCGGGTAGCAAAGATACAAGCCCTTGTGGTAGCGCTTTTGACCATGTCATGAACAAAATAGCCATAGGCCTTTTCAGCATACTTTGTATCAATAAATTTGGACTCTTCGGCATATACATGCGCACTAAGCCATTCAATGAGCTGACGGTCCATGCCAAGGCCTCTAAAGGCGTATTGTGGTGCATGGATATGTAAATCAACAAGGCCTGGGAGAATGCTTTTGCCTGAATAATCTATAATTTCAAGGTGTTTGTATTCTTCCGGTAAGGTTTCAAAAACGCCCATACTGTGACCTTGAACGCAAACAACATAAGAATTTTCATGTATTTGTAAGTCAGCACTTGATGGTGCGTAATATATATTACCTTTGAGGGCAAAGTTCATGGCTACTCATCCTTGAAGTGGCTGTGCTTGGTTTGTTACGCTAAAAGCATGATAGCATTGAAATAAAATAAAATAAAGCCGTAAAATTTCAACACATTTCCATGTGTTACTAAGAAAGGCACGCTGCCACCAAATGCCGCTTTGCGGCCGCCAGGAGCAAGTTCTGGCTTATTTTGCTAGTCAACACGTGAAAAACAAGTGCAATAGCGTTAAGGCCTGAAGGTAGCTACGTAATTTTTACATGCTTTGCCATGGGCAAGGCCTAGCATTTTTGTAACGCATTGTTAACAATACGTGCATAATTTTACGTATATAAAAAAACAGAATATTGGCGCTGTGTTGACAGGGATACTAATTTACCTTAGCATAAATCTTGTGTTTCCGCGTGGATATTCATAATTTGTAAACAAAAGGATGTTACCATGCAGATGTTTGTAGCACATACAGAAGAAATCGATGATGCAAAAAGTGCTGTGGATGACATTTTGCGCGCTTTGCCAAGTGATGTGCTTATTCATGCAAAAGCCGGCCATGCCGTAGGTATTTTAGCAACACATGCAGATGCTTTGTCGTCAGGGGCTGTAGAAGCTATTTGTAATGCATTGCCCTTTGATGTTGTGGGCATGACGTGCTTTGCAAGTTGTGGCGATGGTGAAGTAGATTTAGATTTGTTAACGCTTGTAGTCTTCGTGGGTGAGAGCGTAACCTTTGCTACTGCCATGACTGAAGTGTTATATGAAGAAAATCAAGATCCTGAGTATTATAAAAAAGCCATTGCGGCGGCCTATGATGACATTAAAGCCAAGCTAGGGGGGCAAGGCACTCCTGCGTTAACATTTGCGTATATGCCTTTTATTTCAGAGCTTTCTGGGCAAAAAATAATAGATTCCATAAGTGAGGTAACAGGAGGCTCTCCTATTTTTGGAGGCCTTGCCAGCGATCATACAGCATATGGCGATTCTACGTATGTTATTCACAATGGTCAGCAGGCCAAGGGAAGGCTTGCCCTTGTATGCATGGCAGGTCCTGTGAAGGCATCCTTTATGTATGCCTCTTTGTGTCCTGACAATATAAAGGAAGCCATTATTACTTCTGCCAGTGGTACGCAGGTTCACTCTGTTAACGATATTCCTATGGCAACGTATATAGAAAGCCTTGGCTTAAGCCCCAACGATTGGCAGCAAGCTGGTATTATTGTTTCCTTTCTTACAGATTTTAAAGATGGTTCGCCCTTAGCTGCCCGCGAGTTATTACATTTTACTGCCGATGGCTCAGCACACTTTGGTGGCACTATGCCTTTAGGGGCTCCTTTGTATCTTGGTTTACAATCAGCAGAAGGTATTTTGCAAAGTGCTGAAGATGTATTGCGCTGCATTGAGCAAAGGCAAGATACTCTACTTGGTGCATTTGTGATATGCTGTGTGGGGCGCTCACTGTTGCTTGGAGCGAATCCTTTGATAGAGGCTGAAAAAGCTCTTGAAATTTTACAAAACAATATTCCCTATGCGCAATTTTATACTCGCGGGGAGGTATGCCCTGCAACACTAGCCGATGGGCAGCTTCAAAATCGATACCATAATTTCTCTTTTACCGTATGCATGTTTGAAAGAATTTAATTCCACTGGTGGCTAAAAATGTCTGATGAATTACGAAAATTACTTAAAGAAAATAAGCGTCTTACTCGGCAAAATGCTGTTTTTGTTGAAATGCTTGATAGGGCAAGAGCCGCTACAGATATAGAGAGGAATATTACAAAAAATCTGCTGAAAGAAAGAGAAAAGCAAGATGTATATCTGCGGCTTTTGCTAGCATATGTATCTGAAATCATACTTATTTTTGATGGCTCCGCAAACCTTGTCTATTGCACGCAGAAATTTTTAGAGCGTGTTGATTTTGATCATGTTGAAAGTCTTATCGGTAAAAGTTACACAGAAATATTTGAAGCTTTTTTGCAAGAAGACATGGACAATCAAATTACTACAGCCTTTACAGCGTGTTTGCATAAGCGAGAAAGTATAAACGTAAATAAGCATGTTCAACATGGAGAAGTCAATACTGTCTATGCCGTAAATTTTTCTCCGCTGTACGGTACTGAAAATCAAAATATGGGTGTCATCACCACTTGGTATGATATGACAGATTTAATTGTGGCTAAGGAAGAGGCAGAGCAGGCAAATCTTGCAAAGTCAAGCTTTCTTGCCAATATGAGTCATGAAATTCGCACTCCCATGAATGCCATTATAGGTATGACAAGCATTGGAACCGAATCCACAGACCTAGCTAAAAAAGATTATTGTTTTGAACGTATTAGCGAAGCTTCTACACATTTGCTTGGCGTTATTAACGATATTTTAGATATGTCTAAAATAGAAGCAGATAAATTTGAGCTTTCTTTTACAGAATTTAATCTTGAAAGTATGCTGAAGCGTGTTGTCAACGTAGTCAACTTTACTGTTGAGAGCAAAAAGCAAAATTTTATTGTGTCCATGAAAAATACTTTGGCGTGGAATATTGTTTCAGATGAACAGCGGCTTGCGCAAGTTGTGACTAATCTTCTTTCCAATGCCATAAAGTTTACGCCAGAAAACGGTAGCATCACCCTTGCTGCTTCTTGTACAGACATAGCACAAAATCAATGCAAAGTAGAAATGCAGGTGTCAGATACCGGTATTGGCATGACGGAAGAACAACAGGCGCAAATTTTTCAGGCATTTACGCAAGCAGATAATAGCATAGCGCGCAAATTTGGCGGAACAGGCCTTGGACTTGTAATTTCAAAACGTATTATGGAATTACTTGAAGGTGATATTAGGGTAGAATCGCAATTGCATAAGGGAACAACATTTTCTTTGTCCTTTATAGCTTCAAAAGGAGATTCTATTGCCAAGAATATTTTTCATACTAATGCTGCGCAGCTGCGTGTGCTGATAATAGACTCTGTAGATTTAGCAAGGGCCTCCCTTAAGGGGATGTTAAAACACTTACATGTGAAGAGTGATTTAGCCGCCAATGGCAAAGAAGCCATAGAGCTTATGGCATTTCATACAGAAAATCCGTATCACATTATTTTTATGAACTATAGTGATTCAAGTATGCATACCTGTCATGTGCTTGAAGAAATGGCAAAAATAGGGCCCCTACCAGCTATTGTAGGTATTATTCCAGCAAAAGATCACGCTGTAGTACATAAGGAGCAAATGGCTTGCTTTGCCTATACGCTTACAAAGCCCATTTTTCCGTCAAGTCTTGTTGATTGTTTAAATACATGTCTTGGAACTCTTAAGGGCATTGAAAGTGTACAGCACGAAGCAAGGGTTGATTTTGCAGGGCGCTTTAAGGGTTTTTCTATGCTACTTGTAGAAGATGTAGAAATTAATAGAGAAATTGCCATGACCATTTTAGAGTACACGGGTATTGGCATTGATTATGCTGAAAATGGTGTTGTGGCTTGCGAAAAAATGGAAAAAAATGCCGAAGCTTATGATATTGTACTTATGGACATACATATGCCCTTGAGGGATGGTTATGAAGCAACACGCCAAATTCGCGCTTTAGATAATCCACATGCCAAAAATATTCCAATGATAGCGCTTACAGCCAATGTCTTTAAAGAAGATGTACAAAGATGCTTAGAAGCAGGACTCAATGATCACTTGGGTAAACCGCTAAACTTACAAGAGTTATTGTCTAAGCTTGAATATTACTTGATGAAAAAAAACAGTATTGATGTATAAGGTGATGCGCTGTGAATATTTGTATTGAAAAGTGCAATACCCTCGTTTATAACCACCTCACTTACATATCTTCATCTCTTAGAAAAATATTTGGAAGCATGTTTTCATGGTAGACAAATAAGAGGAAAATTCGTTGGATACAACTAAATATATAACCGCTCCCCCACGTTATGTGGATCGCTCCATGCATGAACTGCGTAATGGGCATCGCGGCGGAGTCTTTTGGTTTACCGGTTTATCCGGTGCGGGTAAGTCTACCATAGTGCATGCAGTGGAAAAAAATTTTTTTGAGCAGGGAGTGCGTGCAGTGGTCCTAGATGGTGATTGTGTTCGTCATGGATTATGTGCAGATTTATCCTTTAGTGATTCAGGGCGTATGGAAAATATTCGCCGCATTGCCGAGCTTTCTATGTTTATGATACGTCAAGGCATAGTCTGTTTATGTGCTTTTATTACGCCCTTAGAAGTGCATAGAGCTCTTGCGCGTTCCATTATTAAGGAAGATTATCGAGAAATTTTTGTATCCTGCTCCTTACAAGAATGTGAAAACCGCGATGTTAAAGGGTATTATAAACTCGCCAGAGAAAATAAAATTAAAAATTATACAGGTATATCTGCTCCATATGATATTCCTGTGCATGCAGATATAACAATACATACTGATACCTTGCCTAAGGAGGCATGTGTGGCACAAGCCCAAAACTATATCCAGTCACAAATTACGCTTCCTCTGTAAGTGGTCGATGCTGAAAAACGCATTTCCATGCGTGTTTCAGAAAGGCACGCCCCTCCAAATATCCCTTTAGGGTCGCCAGAAGCAAGTTCTGGCTTATTTTAAGTGCGCTAGTGGCGAAAACGTGCCGAAAAAATCGCATTTCATGCTTGGTTTTTGGCAATTTTCTTAGGTTAACCCTTGCATGGTAAGTGTACAATTACAAATAAAGACTCCTGCACAATTCATTGTGCGGAGTCTTATGGAGCGTTGACAGCAGTC
>CAYJOQ010000090.1:0-10296 GCA_964371825.1 uncultured Desulfovibrionaceae bacterium | reverse complement strand
CAAGGTCAGACTAATGACAAACCCCACTTTGTGGCGTTTGCGCCGCTATTGTCAGCAAAGCTGCCAAGCGGAAAGGCACGAAAATCAATCGTTTAACGGCGCAAATAAATTGCGCCTACTTTTGATTTATCGGTAGTGTTGACTTTGTCAACACTCTCACCTTGAGTAATCAAGGTATACTTTTTTATACATGCTTGTAAACAATCCGTAAAAACACTGTGTGCATCAAGGCTTGCATCTATAATGACAAAGCGTTGGGGCTCAGCTTTTGCGCAGGCAAGATATTGTTGTTGTACCTTGGTATGAAATGCAAGGCTTTCGTTATCAAAGCGCCCTTCATTATCTTCTTGCTTGGTGCACAATTCAGCATTGCGTTTGTGCGCCCTTGCAAGGCCCTCATGCACGGGTAAATCTAAGAGTAAGGTCATGTGAGGAATAAGACCACCGGTAGCCGTGGTATTTAGATTCTTTAATGTTTCTAATCCTTGCATGCTTAGGCCTCGTCCTGCCCCTTGGTACGCAAGGGTTGAGTCAGTATAACGGTCACAAAGCACCAAGGCATTTCTTGTAAGTGCTGGCCGAATGACTTCGGCCACGTGCTGGGCTCTATCTGCTAAAAAAAGAAAAAGTTCGGCTTCGCTACAAATATGGCTTTCTGTGTGTAATAAAATGCTGCGTAAGGTTTGACCAAGCTGTGAACCACCAGGTTCACGAGTGCACACAACTTCATGCCCCATTTCGGTAAAATGTTTGGCAAGTTTTTGTTGTACTGTTGATTTTCCTGAACCTTCTATACCTTCAAAAGTGATAAACATTGTGCTTCAACCTTCTTTTTTTGTGGTGCTGCAGGGCTTATTGCTGGTGTAGGTGTGCGGTAGGGCTTATGCATAAAGCGCTCAAGGGTTGGTTGATAGGCAGACCATCCGCTTTTTTCTTCTTCCCAATCTGCAAAAATATGTCGGCATTGAGCCATTTTGGCATCTATGTTATCTGCATAGTGTAAAAGCATGGCTTCTGGCGTTTGCGGCAAGCGGGCAGAGCCAAATTCATAACTGCCGTGATGACTTAAAATAAGATGTTTAAGGTGTCGTATAAGCTCTGGTTCAAGGCCTGACTTTTGCATAAAAGGGTATAAATGTTCAAGGGCAAGCTCCATATGTCCTAAAAGACGTCCTTCATCGGTATAGTCTGTTACCATGCCCCCTGAAAGTTCCCATATTTTTCCCATATCATGGAATAGGGCGCCGGCTAATACTACTTGTCTGTCAAGGTCGGGGTATTGGTCGCTAAGGCGTAAGCATACTTGCATGACTGAAAGGGTGTGCTCTAATAGGCCGCCCATATACGCATGATGTACGCCCTTGGCTGCCGGAGCGCGTTTGAAGGCCAAACTTATTTCCTTATCTTTAAGCACACTCATAACGAGTTTGCGCCATGGAGCGTGAGTAAATTCTTTTTTGCAAAGGGCAAGAAGCTCTTCCCACATGTCTTCGGCAGGGCGTGGGCTTGCTGGCATAAAGAGAGAAAGGTCAAGCTCGGCAATGGATTCTTCATCTAAAAGATGCATTTTATCAATACTTAATTGTATTTGATCGCGAAAAAGCGACGTGCGCCCTTGAATATGTATAAAGGATCCGGAAGATAATTCTGTAAACTCAAGACTCAAAGGACTCCATATTTTTGCTTCTATGGAGCCTGTAGCATCGCGTAGCTCTAATTTCCAAAAAGGACCATTGCGCGATTGCAATTGTGCTGAACTTCCCAATAAGAAAATACCTATAACTTCAGTATTTGCTTGAATTTCTTTAATTGTCTGTTGTGGTTGCATGAAAACCTTGCCTTGTCTGCAATCTTCTGTCAAAAAAGTATATGCCATGTATTTTACTGCATGTGCAAAACACAATGGGCCAAAAAATCATACATGTTTAAAGCTATGCTTCGAGGATACATAGTAATTTTTTGTATCCTTTTCCCCTGCATTGATGCTTTTCATATGTTACAAGAGTTTTTGCAAATGTTATCAATTGTAAAAAATCCTTGTGCAGGAGTTGTGTTTTGCAATGTTCTTAGCATAGAGGCAATGGGCTTTATTCTCAATATTTTTTTCACCTATCGAGTCGAAATCTGTAGCAATGCAGTTTTTTACGTAAGCTCGTGTAAAGAGGGTACATGTATGCAAGTGTTGCTTTCCAATGATGATGGTATTTATGCTGTAGGTTTACGTGCTTTATATGCGGCTTTGCGTGAGGCAGGGCATACAGTGCATGTGGTGGCACCCATGACAGAACAATCTGCTGTGGGCCATTCCTTAACGGTATTTCAACCCCTACGGGCCAAGGAAATTGTAGAAGGCGATTTTATAGGCCTTGGTGTGCATGGCACGCCCACTGATTGTGTGAAACTTGCCCTCTCTACATTGTTACCTAAAAAGCCCGATGTGGTTATGTCTGGCATAAACGCCGGCGCAAATGTGGGGCCTGATATTATGTATTCTGGTACCGTTGCTGCTGCTACAGAGGCGGCCCATGCAGGGTATGCGGCCTTGGCTTTTTCGTACGATAATTTTCGTCCGGTAAATCTTATGGAGCAAGCTCGCCATGCGGTTAAACTTGCAGAAAATATGGACTTTACTAAGGTTCCTGCACGCTGCGTTGTGAATGTGAATTATCCTCATGTTTCTTTAGGCGAGCATAAAGGCCTTAAAGTGTGCCCGCAAACAACGGCCCTTTGGCATGATGATTATATAGAAAAGCAAGACCCACGAGAAAATAAATATTGGTGGCTACGGGGTGAAATGCGCCCAAGTGAAGTGGAGGCCAATACCGATAGAGATTTATTGAGCAAAGGGCATATAACTGTTACACCTCTTCGTTTTGATTTTACGCATAAAGAATACCTTGCTTCCATGGCAAACATGCTTGAGTAGACTAATTCATACTGAAAACAAATAATTTTTATAGCTAAAATAGTTGACACTGAAAAACTATACAGGACGTGAAAAGGTGGTTTTCTGCGTTGGCTAGAGCAGGCTGATGTGGCGGAATGTGCATGGATAAAGTTAGATGATAATGATTATGATAATTAAAATCTAATTGATAATGTGTGTAATATTATATAGATGTAGTTGCTGTGCTTAGGTGTTTTTGCTTTTTTAAGAAATGGGTACTGGCAATGCTGTGGCTTTGTATACAGCAAAATTTTGTGCGTAGGTTTTTTGGCAGTATTAGCTTTCAAGTAAGTGAAAATTCTCTTGCAAAATACCTTGAAGGTGTTGTTCTGTTTGAGAAAAGAGGTTTGAGAGGATGCTATTAGAAACAAGCATGCCGCTTCGGGTAAGGCGCAAATAGCCATTGCGAATACGAATAAGGCCATTTTCATGCAAAGCTTGAATGAGTTTGGCATTGTCTTGCACAAAATCTCTTCCGGTAATATTTTTATACGCTCTAATGCGTAGCCCTCTGGATGTGCGCAACCTTAGCATAATAAGTTCAAGTACTCTTTCCTTGGGGCTAAGGGTTTGTGCGTGTGTTTCAATGGTTCCTTCAGCCACCGCAGCGGCCCAAGCCTTTTGGCTTAAGGGATTAGTCCATCGCCTGCCTTGTACCGTAGAGGTGGCTGAAGGTCCAACACCAAGATAGTCATGGCCTTCCCAATAACCCAAATTGTGACGGCATTGAAAGCCCATGCGTGCGAAGTTTGAAATTTCATAATGTAAATACCCTTGTTCTTCTAATATGCTGGCTCCTTCCATAAACATGGTAGATTGATCTCTTTCAGGGGGGAGCTGCAATTCACCGCGGGTATATTTTAGTTCAAGGTCAGTACCTTCTTCAAGGGTGAGTCCATAGGTAGATATATGTGTTGGCTTCATGCGTGTAACTTCTCGTAAAGTATTAAGCCAATGCCGCACACCCTGCCCCGGCAGACCCCACATTAAATCCACATTAACATTTGTGATGCCTGCATCACGAGCATGCATAACGGCATACAGTGCATCGCGCACTTTATGGGTTCGCCCAAGCATGCGTAAGTAGGTATCGTCAAGGCTTTGTAAGCCCACAGACAAACGGTTAATACCTACCTTGGCCAGCTCAGCTGCTTGAGCTTTAGTGCGTAAGGATTCAGGGTTTGCCTCAAGGGTTATTTCTACACTGCTCTCTGTACCATCGGTGCTGCCCGTTAGGGTAAACATTTTGTTGATGCGCTCGAGTATGAGCCCAACCATTTTGGGTGGTAAAAGACTTGGGGTTCCACCACCAAAAAAAATGGAGCGTATGGGCGCTCCTTGGTATGTGTCGCCAAGGATGGCTAGCTCTAAAAGCACGGTATCAATATAATCTCTAAAGGCTGCAGAGTGTACAGGATTAACCCCCCTGCCTAGTGGCACGGAGTGAAAAGCACAATAATTACATTTAGTACGACAAAAAGGCACATGTATATATAGTAGCATACGATTCTCTGCAGTTTCAAAAGCCATCACACAATAATCAATTTTAAGGAATATATTTTTTAAAAAAAATAAAGGGTTGCAAAATATACGCCATATTTCATAGTATTTTAGAGATATTGCAGCATTTTGTATATAAAAATTTTTGCCTATGTGAACGGCACTGAAAACATGACCAAAAACAAGAGCATGAAGTGCTCGTTTTGGGCAATTTTTCTAGGTTGACCCTTGCATGTTAAGTGTACAATTACAAATAGTTGTTTAGTTTTTCAGTGCTGACTATCATACATAGAGCTGTTGTTCAGCATCAATTATGCACTATGCATTTGTATTGAAGTAAGCCCCGTGCAAAGGTGGACAAAAAAGTAGCGAACCCTTTGCTTGACGCTTAGTGTGTAATTTCAGTTTTTTATTTTTGTAACTATGCCAGAGTAAACATTTTTTGTGTTTATTTTGATGCGTAAAATAATTTCTGTAAAACCTTAAATTGTTGACATAACATCGTAAGGCTGTAACTATGCCTGATTAATTTTTAAGGATAATAGAGGTTATTATGGTACACATAGATACACAAATGGCACAAATCAAACGTGGCATTAATGAGCTTATTGACGAAGCTGAATTGCGCAAAAAAATTGAACGTGGTACTCCTTTGACTGTAAAGGTGGGCTTTGACCCAACAGCTCCGGATTTGCACCTTGGGCATACAGTTGTGATGCATAAGATGCGGCATTTTCAAGAGCTTGGACATAAAGTAGTTTTTTTAATAGGTGACTTTACAGGTCTTATTGGAGATCCTTCAGGTCGTTCTGAAACAAGGCCCCCCTTGACCAAGGAACAAGTGCTTGCCAATGCCGAAACCTACAAAAAGCAAGTTTTTAAAATTCTTGATCCGGAAAAAACCACAGTGGCTTTTAACTCCGAATGGCTTGGTAAGATGGATGCTGCAGATTTTATTCGCTTAGCTTCTAGATATACTGTGGCGCGTATGCTTGAGCGTGATGACTTTGAAAAGCGCTATAAAGAGCAGCGCCCCATTTCTGTGCATGAATTTTTATATCCCCTATGTCAAGGTTATGACTCTGTAGCGTTAAAGGCTGATGTGGAGATGGGCGGCACAGATCAAAAATTCAATTTGCTTGTGGGGCGTCATTTGCAAGGCCAATACGGCATTGAGTCACAATGCATTATTACCTTGCCATTGCTCGAAGGTACTGATGGTGTGCGTAAAATGTCTAAATCATATGGTAACTATATAGGCATTGACGAAAGCCCAAGTAATATTTTTGGTAAGGTCATGTCTGTTTCTGATGAACTCATGTGGCGTTATTATGAGCTTTTATCTACGCGTACACTTGATGAAATTGCTGCTCTACGTAAGGATGTTGAAGCTGGCAAAGTGCATCCAAAGATAGCCAAAGAAGACTTGGCAGAAGAAATGGTCACTCGTTATCACAGTGAAAAAGACGCTAAAGAATCACGCCAAGGTTTCAATGCTGTATTTGCCAGCGGTAATGCTTTTCCTGCTGATGCTCCTGAATTTACGTGTGCACAAGGCGATGAAAGTGTACCAACAGCGTTTTTAGCTGAATCGGGCCTTGCCAAATCTCGCGGTGAAGCAAGACGCCTCATTCAAAGCGGAGCTTTTTCTATTGGTGGTGAACGATGCGATGATGCGGCAAGTTCTTTGAATGCCGGTGTATATGAAATAAAACTTGGAAAAACACGCTTTTTACGTTTAACAGTGCAATAAGGTATGATTGGTGGACGTGTCGTTAGACTGCAAACTTTTAGATATATATTATGAATGATACCCGTGTGTACAAAGGCATAGTCTTGAAGATTTTTGCCGAAACACATAAAGTTTACTACAGTGAATCTAAAAGTGTATAACGACACGCCTTAACAAATCGGCACTGAAAAAATACACGTTTGAAATGAACATATTATTTCGCAAACAGTGTGAGGTTATTGTCATACATAAGTGCATTGCATGTGAATGTATGGCAATGCTATGGAGATACAAAGTGTTTTTTGCATTCGACTAACAAATTTTTTAAACAGCCTGTTGTCAATGGGCTGTTAAATAACGAGGTCGTACATGTCTAAATTATATGTAGTTATGGTGGGTCTTCCTGCACGCGGTAAGAGCACTCTTGCCAAACGCATCCGTGAGGGTTTACGCGATGAAGGAACCAAGGCAGCTATTTTTAACAATGGCGATGTACGACGTAAGACCATGGGGCCTGAATCTACAGCTCCTGAATTTTATTCTTCAAGCAATGCTGTAGGGCGTGGCGCAAGGGAGCACATTGCTCTTGAAAATATGGCGATAGCGAAAAAATTTCTTGCCGATGGTGGAGATGTTGCCATATTAGATGCTACCAATGCCAGTAGAGCGCGTCGTAAGGTTATACTTGCAACGCTCACCGATTATCCTGTTCTCTTTGTGGAATGTGTTAACGAAGATCCTATGCTGCTGGAAAAATGTGTGCGCCTTAAATGTCAATTGCCCGAATTTGCCAATTTAGATGAAGAAGAAGCTTTAGAAAGTTTTTATAGTCGCATTGGCTATTATCAACAAATATATTCACCTGTGGGTGCTGATGAAACATATTGGATGCGTGTTGATGCAACGGCTAATCGTATCTTAGAAGAATGCCCTTGTGATGGCTCGCCGCATTATTCGGCTATTCGTGATGTGGTGGTTTCATGTTGGGTGCGCAGTTTATATCTTTTGCGTCATGGGCAAACGCAATATAATGTTGAAGGACGCATTGGCGGAGACCCTCCTTTAACTTCTAAAGGAAGCGCCCAGGCCAATGCATTGGCATTACATTTGCGTGCTGCACGTATTCCTTGGGTGTTTACCTCCACCCGTTTGCGTTCACATCAAACAGCGGCTCCATTGCTTGCTAGCCGTTCGGAAAGTCACTGCATGGCTCTCAGTGAATTTGACGAAATTTGGGCTGGTGCATGTGAAGATATGCGCTATGAAGACATACGTAAAAACATGCCTGAAGTTACTAAGGGGCGCAATGCAGATAAGTATGGCTATGCCTACCCCGAAGGTGAAAGTTATGCCATGCTTGTCGAAAGAGTAGCTAGAGGGCTTAGGCGAGCGTTGTTTCTTGCAGGAGATTTGCCCTTGCTTATAGTTGGGCATCAAGCCATAAATAGAACTATTCTTTCATTCTTTTTGCGACAAAGGCCTGAAGATATACCCTATATCTATATTCCGCAAAATCAATATTATCATATTTCCGTTACACCGCGGCGTAAGGTCTTTGAGTTAGTGCGTTTTCTTTAGCGTGTATTGTAAGGCTTTGTAAGCTATATTTTAACTAGTCGATGCTGAAAAACTATACAGGCTATTGTAATTACAAGTATTCACACCTTAAGAGGTCACAGGAAAATTGCCGAAAAGAACGCATATAATGTGAAATTTTGGCAATTTTTCGACACTATTGCACCTGCTTTTTCACGTGTTGACTAACTGGCTGATGCAACTTAGCGTTACATTTTATCAAATACAGACCCCTTACCGGCAGAAAATATTTTCTCATGTAGGCGGGCTGCTCCTGCGTCGGTCATGCTGGCGATATGGTCGCAAACAACACGCATTTGGTCTTTTTCACACTCTTGTAAGCGAAACAATTTTTGCACTTCCAGTGGTAAAAGACGTAAAGGGTCTGAAGCAAAAATAGTAAATAACTCTACTACTGTTTTGCGTCCTCTAAATTCTTGTAACTGCACATTGGGTGAAGATATTACTTTATCAAAAACCAAATCTCCCATGAATTCTTGTAAGCGTGCTGCGTGTGTATCAAGGCAGGCCTTGTAGGCTATGAGGGGGCATGCGCTATCTATGCCGCTTTTTGTTATAAGAGCGTGTGTTATCATATAGTGTACTAGGGCTCCAATGCATCCTTTACGCTGATATTCTTCGGTGCTAAAAAGCTCATCGGCAACATCTATTGAAGAAAGATTGCAAGGTGTAAAAATATCTTCTTTATCATAAATATATTCGTCCCACATATCCCTTGTGAGCATGCCCATAGCTATGGCATCTTCAAGGTCATGCAAGCTGTAAGAAATATCATCGGCCAAATTCATGATAGAGGCATCAAGTGATGTGTGTTGCGTTTTTTGATGTACGGGTTTTTGACTTGTAGTATCAAGCGTACGCAGGGAACAAAAATGTTCTTTGTCATCGCCAAGGGGTTCAAGAATCCAATCTACAACGTGTTGCTCTGAGTCAAGATAGCATTTGGGAGGCAATTGTTCATTACGTTTAAAAAGCCATGAGGGTTGTATGTTTTGTGGGCCGTAAGCAGCATTGTTTACAAGTCTACTATAGGGAGCAGGATATTTTAAAATACCAAGCAATAAGCGACGAGTAGGATTGAGTCCATGTTCCTTGGTGTATTGCTCAAGGGATGATAAGATGCGCAAGGTTTGTCCATTGCCCTCAAAGCCTCCGTATTGGCGCATGCAAAAGTTTAGAGCCACTTCACCTCCGTGTCCGTGAGGAGGATGACCAAGGTCGTGGGCAAGGCATATGGCACCTACAAGGCGCGAATCGGGCAGTGCGTCAGCTATGGGCGCATGAGCATATTGCTGTTGCAAATATTTAATAAGCCCGCTACCGACTTGGGCTACTTCCATGGAGTGCGTAAGGCGAGTACGATAAAAGTCGCTTTGTCCAAGGTCTATAACTTGTGTTTTTGATTGTAAACGCCGAAAGGCTGCGGAATGGATAATGCGTGCATAATCACGCTCCCAAGGAGTGCGAACATCCTTAGGGCGCATGGGGGGGGTGTGTCTACGTTCTTGCCAAATCTTTTGCCATTTTGTACTCATGAGGCCTCGCAGTGGTGTTGTGCCCAAAGTAGAGCTATGGGTGTATTGAAAGTTTGAGTAAAACAATTATGCACACAGTAAGGGTATTGTTATATCTTAACTTGCCTTAACATCCTAAAAATCTCTGCATAATGACTTGTGCAGGAATAGTATATTGGCGTAATGAGATAGTAATCATCATCTATGGAGTTGTCATGTCACTTTTTTCTTCTGCTACTTCTTTTACTATTCCAGGTGTATATGTGGCTATTGATTTTGAAACTTCAGACTATACCAAGGACAGCGCTTGTGCAGTTGGTCTTGCGCGTATAGAAGATGGCAAAATTGTTTCTACATTGTATTCTTTATTGCGGCCACCTAACAAAAGAATTCGGTTTACGGATATTCATGGTATAACATGGGAAGATGTGCAAAACGCACCCACATTTAAGGAATTTTCTCCAAAGATTTTACAATTTGTTGCTGGGGTAGATGGTTTTGTGGCGCACAATGCCTCCTTTGATCAAGGCGTTTTGGCTGCCTGCTGTGCTGGTGCAGATATTGCGTGGTTTAACAAAGCTTTTTATTGTACCTGCAAGGGGGCGCGAGCAAAACTTGGATTAAAAAAGAATAAACTCAGTGATATCTGTACTCATTTGCGTATTGATTTACAACATCATCATGCAGGTTCTGATGCCATAGCCGCAGCTCACGTTTTTATACATTTGTGTTCCTTAGGGCATAGTCCAGATCTTATGCAAGTGTCTTTTAAAGGATGATTATGTCAGTGTTGCCAAGGGGTTTGCAGTTGATGCTATGCTCGTCGATTGCAAAACAAACATATTGAAATAAATATTTTTTTAGCTAAAGTGCCATGAAAACATCACCAGAAACAAGAGCATAGAATGCTGCTTGCTGGTATTTTTAGCATAGCGAAGTCAGAGCTTTTCCTATTCGAGAGTCCTGCATAATTATTTTCCAATTTTATTTTTGTGCTTTTGCAATAA
>CAYJOQ010000089.1:0-10449 GCA_964371825.1 uncultured Desulfovibrionaceae bacterium | reverse complement strand
TTTAACGGCGCAAATAAATTACGCCTACTTTTGATTTATCGATCGTGTTGACTTTGTCAACACTCTGGCAGTCGTATTACGACTGTATCTATCCTTGATTTTTTAGAGTATGTTGCATTGTGTCTATATTCTTTATAGGCCTTGCCATAGGTTCCCACGTTTTCCACTTGTATTGAATGTTACTCTCTTTGTTTTTGAAAAGAATCTATAGAAGGGATATTATTATGGAATTTGTGTTTAATAAGACTGTTTGCCAAAATTTACGTAGGTCTTTGCGCAAAGAATGGCTTGAAACCAACAGTTTGGGTGGCTATGCTTCTAGTTCTCTTGTGTGTTGTAATACGAGAAAATATCATGGCTTGTTAGTGGTAAAAATAGATGATCTTCCTGGGAGGTATGTGTTACTTTCTACCGTAGAAGAATCCTTGCGTATAGGCGATAATGAAGCCGCAATTTCTTGTCGTAAGCACCCAGATGTATATTATCCGCGCGGGCATGAATTTGCTTACGAAGTGACTCTTGGTAATATTCCTACCTTTGTATATCGCTATGGCGATGTGTATTTAACTCGTCAAATTATGATGCTTGATACGCATAATGTCACCTTAGTGCGTTATTCTCTCACTTGCGATGAAAGTTTAAATTCTTGTGAAAATATGCCTCCGGTGACATTGCGGGTAAAGCCCTTGCTTGCCTATCGTCATATGCATGCTTTAGCGACTGCAAATATTGATTTACAGGTGAAAACATGGCCGGCAACCAATGGTTTTTGCATTAGACCCTATAATGCTTTGCCACCATTCTATATGCAAGCCAATGCAGATTTTATTTTTCATCCATCACCTGACTGGTATCACAATGTTGAATATATGATTGAAGCTGACCGTGGTTTTCCAAATCATGAAGATTTATTCCAGCCAGGAGTTATGGATATAGCTCTAGAAAGGAATCAGTCTGTGGTATTTTCAGCTGCTACAGAAGATGTGTTAGAAAAGCTTGGCCCCTTAGATGCCCTTTGGGCTGCTGAGCAAGCAAGACGTGAACAAAAGGCAATGGATGATAGCAAGCTTCCTATACTTGAGCGTCATTTGCGTCATGCGGCAGAGCCCTTCTTAGTGAATGAAAAAGCCATTGGACATACTATTATTGCCGGATATCCTTGGTTTGAAGCATGGGGGCGTGATACATGTATTGCCCTATCTGGTATAACATTTGCTGCTGGGAAAGAAGAATGGGGTTGGAATATTTTGGAAAATTTGGCCAAAAAATCGTATAATGGACAAATACCCAATATGTTTTCTTCTGATGGAAACCATGCATATAATTGCATAGATGCTTCCCTTTGGTTTGTATGGGCTGCACAAACAGCCTTTGCTTCTTCACCCAATGCAGCAAAGCGTTTTAAAGAGCATTGTTGGCCCTTTATTAAAGAGCTTATTGCCAATTATGCTGCAGGAACCATTGACCATGTACATTGCGATGCTGAGGGCTTTTTGCATGTGGGCGATGCTACAACGCAACTGACATGGATGGATGCTAATGTTAATGGCAAAGCCGTAACTCCGCGCCATGGATGCCCTGTAGAAATAAATGCCCTATGGTATAATACCTTAGCATTTGCGCGCACGTTAGCGAAACATTATGGCGAGCGCCATCCGCATGCCTTTTGCCATCAACGCTTTTTAGATAAAATGCGTGTAACCTTTAAAGAACGCTTTTGGGTAGAGCAGCAGCATGCGTGCTATCTTGCCGATTGCTGGAGTCCTGAAGGGCAAGACACAAGTTTGCGGCCCAATCAACTTTTTGCTGTGGGTTTACCATTTCCTATCTTAGAAGAAGATTCGTGGGGAGATGTGGTACAATCATGCCGCAACTCATTACTTACCTCTTGTGGAATGCGAACCTTAAGCCCCAGTGATGCACGTTATGCTCCGCGCTATAAAGGGGGGCCTGAACAAAGAGATGGTGCCTATCATCAAGGTACGGTATGGCCTTGGCCCCTTGGAATATATGGCGATGCATTATTGCGGGCTGTGTGGGATACTGATAGTGCCGTACGTGAGCTTTTAGAAACCATAACACCGCTTGTAACAGCCCATTTAGCTGAGGCTGGTGTAGGCTCTATTTCAGAAATATTTATGGCAGATCCACCGCACTTGCCCGATGGCTGCATAGCGCAAGCTTGGAGTGTGGCAGAGGTTTTGCGACTATTGGTAAAACTACGTAGTGTGGCACCAGATACGGTAGAAGCTTGGGAGCAAGCCTACATGCAGCCGGTGGTAAATTTATATTTTTAAGTGTTGTTCAGAATGTATATGAATGTTTCATGAGTCCCTTTACACAATAAATTGTACAGATGAAATCTCAATAAATTTTTGGGATTAAAAGGTAGAAGAAGAGTATGCGAGTTTTAATGTTTGGATGGGAATTTCCACCGTATAAGAGTGGAGGATTAGGAACAGCTTGCTATGGAATGACACGCGCCTTGGCTGAAAAGGGAATAGATATTCTTTTTATGCTTCCGAAAATGGATGGACAAGAAACGTTAAATATTTCAAAAGGCTTGTCTTTGCGTGGTGCTTCAGGCACGCGCATAGCGTGGTCTGAAACAGTGTCTGAGCCAGTGCATACATATACGAAGAGTGTGAGCATTCGTGAAAAATATCAAGAGGCGCAAACTAAGGATGTGTTTGAAGCAGAGCGCAGCGGCGCGAGTGTAGTTAAGGAGGTGTGGGAAGAGCGTTTACATATGTATCCTATTCGCTCAACACTACAACCATATGCTACACCGCAAAGTTATGAGCACATGCATATGCATGCGCAAATGCAAGCTAGCTCATATATGTATGACCCTTGCACCATGCCCTTAACCTTCATGCAGCAGGCCGAAGGTATGATTAGTCACGAAACCACAGAGCAACTTTTGCATATGGTGCAAGAAGCGCAAAGGCAAATAAATGGCGAAGAAACAGTACTTTCACTGCACGGTGGTTATGGACAAGATTTAATGACAGAAGTTTTTCGCTATAGTCAAAGTGTATTGGGCTTACAAAAAGAAGATTTTGATGTGATTCATGCTCATGAATGGATGACCTGCCCTGCTGGTATTGTGGCAAAATCTTTGACCGGAAAGCCACTAGTTGTGCATATTCACGCTTTAGAAAGCGATCGCAGTGGCAGTAACTTAAATCCTGAAGTAGCTGCTATTGAAAGGGCTGGCCTTGAAGCTGCCGATGTCATTGTGGCGGTGAGTCATTACACAAAAGCGCGCATTACAAATTTGTATGGCATTGATCCGGATAAAATTGTGGTGGTGCATAATGCAGTAACTCGCGAAGAATCACGCACAAAGCTTAATCTTCCTGTGCACAGTGCTCAAGAACAATATGTGCTTTTCATGGGTCGTATTACCTTTCAAAAAGGGCCAGAATATTTCATTCAAGCAGCAAAACTTGTGCTAGAACGTATGCCTCATGTTCGTTTTATTATGGCTGGCAGCGGTGATATGTTGCCACGTATGGTGCGTATGGTTGCGCAAATGCGCATGGGTAATCGTTTTCACTTTACGGGTTTTTTACAAGGCGAAGATGTAGATAAAATGTATGCTTTAAGCGACTTGTATGTAATGCCAAGTGTTTCAGAACCCTTTGGAATTGCGCCTCTTGAAGCTATGTCATACGATACACCTGTACTTATTTCACGTCAGTCTGGTGTGGCAGAAGTGGTGCAAAATGCGCTTAAGGTAGATTTTTGGGATGTTCAAGCTATGGCTGATAAAATTTGTGCAGTGCTTAGATATCCACGTTTAGCAGGGGAAATGACAAAACAGTGTAGAGAAGAATTGCAGCACATTCGATGGGAAAATGCAGCCACTAAACTTATCAATGTGTATGAAAAATATGTGCAATAGCCTTAAAATAATCTTTTAAAACACAGTATGGAAGAACGCTTATGTCCTCAATATGCTTTTATTTTCAGGTTCACCAGCCTTTTCGTTTACGCCACTACACTGTTTTTGATATGGGGCAAAATCATTTTTATGAAGATGATAAAGCAAATATGGAAATCTTGCATAAGGTTACACGTAAATGCTATTTGCCCATGAATACGCTTTTGCTTGATTTGATTAAACAATATGATGGAAAGTTTAAAATAGCCTTTTCTTTGTCTGGTGTTGTTATGGAGCAATTTGCTTTGTGGGCACCGGAAGTGCTCAAAAGTTTTAAAGATCTTGCCGATACTGGTTGTGTAGAGTTTTTATCAGAAACGTATGCACACTCCTTGGCAGCGCTGTATGCTCCGGATGAATTTAAACAGCAAATACAACTTCATGCAGACTTACTTGAGCAATATTTGGGCATTAGTCCTAAGGTTTTTCGTAACACAGAGTTAATTTATAGCAATGGTATTGCAAAAATGGTGGAAGACCTTGGCTATACGGCTATTTTAGCTGAAGGTGTGGATCATATTCTTGGTTGGCGTAGCCCCAATGTGGTGTATCAACCAGCCAATTGTTTAGACCTTAAATTGTTATTAAAAAATTATCGCCTTTCAGATGATATTGCTTTTCGTTTTTCTAATCGTGGTTGGCCAGAATTTCCACTTACGGCAGAAAAATTTTCTGATTGGGTGCATGCTGCGGGTTTACAAGGTGAAGTTATAAACTTATTTATGGACTATGAAACCTTTGGCGAGCATCAATGGGAAGAAACCGGCATTTTTGAGTTTATGAAGGTTTTACCTGAAAAAGTGTTGGCAAATCCGCATTTTAGTTTTATCACTCCGTCAGAAATAGCGGAAAACATAGCGCCCATGGCAAAGCTTGATATTCCTCAAGAAATTTCATGGGCTGACGTAGAAAGGGATCTTACGGCGTGGCTTGGTAATGATATGCAAAATGATGCCATCGAAGCTGTATATCGTTTAGAAAAAGCTGTTCGGGCAACGGATGATGCAGATATGCTCAAAACTTGGCGGCGTTTACAGACCTCTGACCATTTTTACTATATGTGCACCAAATGGTTTGCAGATGGGGATGTGCATAAATATTTTAATCCCTATGGATCTCCTTATGATGCTTATATTAATTATATGAATGTATTAGCTGACTTTGAACAAAGCCTTGAGGGGGCTAAGTAGTCACTTGTTGTCAATTATGTTCTAATATTGTATTTTAAAAATGCCTTTCACATATGGTGTACTCATGTCTTTTGTACATGGGTACACAGGGGCAAGGTTTTTGCCTCTATCTTTTCCCTTGTTCAATAGTTTTACGATTTTGCTTTATTGGCTTTATTTTTCTTAAAAATAAAGAAAATATTTGTATAAGAGTTTTTACTTTTGGAATACGGTTCTCTTATTTTTCATGTTATGTATCAATATGTTGATACGCGTTCACATCACAGCGTTAAATGAGCCAAAATATTCTTTGGCGATTGTTTCAGAGACATTTGAAACCCGTGTGCCTTTGGAAAAACGTATAAAAATATGTTTTTCATATTCGATATATTATTGATCCGCAATGATTGAAAATTTAGCTCATACAACTTTAAGGAGAATGTATGGATACGGAGTTAAACAACGCAACCGCTTTTGAAGTAAGCTGGGAAGTTTGTAATAAGGTTGGAGGCATTTATACTGTTGTAAGTAGTAAGGCTTTGCAAGCAGTAGAATTTTTTAATGATAATTATTACATGTTTGGGCCAGATTTTGGAAATAATGCCGAATTTGAAGAAACCAATGAACCTTGTTGGGACCTTATTCGCCCAACCTTAACCATGAATAATTTCCAATGCCGTTTTGGGCGCTGGAATATTCCCGGTCGCCCCAGAACTATTTTAGTAAATTTTAAAGATCGCTTAAATTCTAATCAAGTACTTTTTGAACTTTGGAATCGTTATGGTGTTGACTCCATGACTGGAGGCTGGGACTACATTGAGCCTGTCATGTTTAGTACCGTATGCGGTGAGATTATAGCCGCCATTCATGATGCCACTGTGGCACCTTCTGCACAAAAATCTGTGGCTCTTTTTCATGAATGGATGTGCGGCGCAGGGCTATTGGCAGTAAAACATCTGGCGCCAAATATAGGGACGGTGTTTACAACCCATGCGACCATGCTTGGCAGAGCTATGGCAGGCACTGGTTGTGATATTTATAAACAAATGCATCAAATTAATCCTATTCGTGAAGCTGCAAATCATAATATTACTGCTAAATGCTCCATGGAAAGGGTGGCAGCGCGTGAAGCTGATTGCTTTACCACTGTAAGCCGTATTACGGCCATTGAAGCTGCTGTCTTATTGGCGCGTCCACCGGATGTAGTAACACTAAATGGCCTTGATATGCGCGTTATTCCTGATTATAGCACTGACCGTAATGCCGTTGCTGGTTACCGTAAACAGCTCATACAGTCTGTAGAAAAACTCTTGCGTCGCCAATTACCCAAAAATGTACGATTTATTGTTGTTTCAGGTCGTTATGAATTTCATAATAAGGGCTTAGATGTGTTTTTAGAAGCACTTGCAGAGGTAAATGAAGCCTTGCTTGGTTCAGATACTCATGTGGTGGCCTTATTTACCGTTATGGGCGGGCATACTGGGGTTAATCCTAATGCTATTAATGGCGAAGCAGATAAAAAACCCCCAGTGGGTGAACATTGGATTACTTCACATAATGTATATAATAGCCCCAATGACCCTATTTTAAATATGTGCAGAAATCTTGGCCTTAATAATAGCCCCAATAATCATGTTCAAGTGGTTTTTGTGCCTGCACAGCTTAACGGCAGTGATGGCTTTATTAACCTTACCTATGAACAAACCCTAGCTGCTTGCGATCTTGGAGCTTTTCCTTCGTGGTATGAGCCATGGGGCTACACTCCGCAAGAAAGCGCTGCTTGGGCTGTGCCCACAGTTACTACAGATCTTTCAGGCTTTGGTTTATGGACACGGCAAATTCAAGCTGAAAAAAATATTTCCGGCGGTGTGTATGTTGTGCCGCGTCAGCACAGAGCTAAGGACCAAGTTCTTAAAGATTTACGCGATGTGACCATTGAGGCTCTTTGCCAATCTGATGCACAATTAGAAGCTTCACGTAAGGATGCACGGAATTTATCTAATCATTTTACTTGGAAAAAATTCTTCCCTTATTATATCGAAGCCTATTCCCTTGCCCTTGAAAAAGCAGATGAACGTGAAGGTGGCTTTGAAGGTTTTAAACGAGATGTAAAGCATGTGCTTAAGGCTACTTCTTCTGTAACGCCTGTATTGCGTAGCTTTACGGCTATTTCATCTATTCCAACACGTTTGCAACCATTACAAGATTTGGCAGAAAATCTTTGGTGGTGCTGGCAGGCTGAGGGTTGGGATTTATTTTCTAGCATTGACCCCCAGCTTTGGGAAGAGTGCGAGCATAATCCCATGAGCTTATTGACTGCTGTGTCAGGAAGCCGTCTAACAGAATTAAGCACTAACAGTGACTTTTTGTTAAAAATGGATATGTTGAATGAATCTTTTTCTACATATATGTCGCAACAAACAAGGGAAATTGAGAGCATAAGCAAGGACAGACCTGTAGCGTATTTTTCTACAGAATACGGTATTTGCGAAAGCTTACCTATTTATTCAGGTGGTCTTGGTGTGCTTTCGGGAGACCACTTAAAATCTGCCAGTGATTTAAATATTCCACTTGTTGCTGTGGGCTTATTGTATAGAAATGGATATTTTAGGCAAAAACTTGGCTCTGATGGCGGTCAATTAGCCATATACACAGAAAATGATTTTGGCTCCATGGCCATGGAACGCGTTTTGAAAAAAGATGGTAGCCCTGTGGAAGTGGTGGTGGATTTGCCAGGTAGAAAATTACACGCCCAAGCGTGGCTTGTACAAGTGGGGCGTATTAAGCTGTACCTACTTGATACTGACATGCCGTCAAATACTACCGATGATCGTAAAACAACAGCGCAATTATATATTAGTGATCGTGATTGCCGTTTGCGTCAAGAAATTCTCCTTGGTATGGGCGGGGTTAAGCTTTTGCATCAATTGGGTATAAATCCTGCGGTGTATCATATGAATGAAGGTCACTCAGCCTTTTTGATTCTTGAGCGCATTCGAGATTTTATGCAGCAAGGGCATAGTTATGAAGTGGCGTGTGAAGCTGTGCGCGGTTCGTGCGTATTTACAACCCATACTCCTGTAGATGCAGGTAATGAGCGCTTTGCCCTTGATCTTATGGAACGATATTTTAGCGATTATGCGAGCAATATTGGTCTTTCCATGCAAAACTTTCTTAATATGGGACGTGTAAGCGGTTCTAATCGTACAATGTTTGAAATGACTGTCTTGGCATTAAACTTTTCTTTAAAAGCCAATGGCGTAAGTCGTTTGCATGGGGATGTATCGCGTAATATGTGGCAATCTGCTTGGAAAGGCTATTCTCAAGTAGAAGTGCCCATTGGTTCTGTAACTAATGGCATACACGTATCGTCATATGTGTCGGCCCCCATGCGCTCCTTGCTTACAGAATATGTAGGGGAATCTTGGGCAGATTTACCCCCTGATGCAGAAAATTGGAATAAAATTTATGATATTCCTGCACAAAGCATTTGGGAGATTAAAAGAAATGAAAAAGAAAAATTGTTACGTGCCGTTGATTCGGGACTTACAAGCTTTTTTAAAACCTTAAATGTGCATCCCAATACACAAAAAATAATGCGCGCTGGCCTTACTAATCCTGATGCTTTAGTTATTGGTTTTGCCAGACGTTTTGCGCCGTATAAGAGAGCTAATTTGCTTTTTGCAGAACCAGAAAGATTACAACGTATTCTTAGTGATGCTAAGCGACCTGTCATCTTTATTTTTGCAGGCAAGGCACACCCGGCAGATCAGCATGGCATAGATATAATGAGGGAAATAGTAAAATATACCCTTGATGAGCGCTTTCTTGGGCATGTATATTTTATGGAAGATTATAGTCTTGCGGTATCAAGATTACTTACGCGCGGCTGCGATGTTTGGCTTAACACTCCTTATCGTCCCAATGAGGCTAGTGGTACAAGCGGAATGAAACTTTCGGTCAATGGCGGTGTTAATTTAAGTATATCTGATGGTTGGTGGTGCGAAGGCTATAATACACATAACGGCTGGACCATAGGGCCTGTAGTGGATAGCCTTAATGACCTTTTGGAAGATCAGTCCGGTTATGCAGATGCAGAATCACTTTATCAAAAACTTGAGGAATCTGTAATTCCATTATATTTTTCAAAAGACGCCTCAGGTTTACCAAATGGCTGGATTAATGTTTCGCGTAATGCCATGCACTCGTTAACCTTAGAGTTTAGCTCGCATCGTATGGTTAATGACTATGTTCGTGATTATTATGTACCCACAGCAACGAGAGAAAATGCCTTAGTTAAGGATAATTTAGCCTTATCTAAAAAATTAAGCGAATGGAAATATACTATGGCTCATGCCTTTCCTGGTGTGTCTATTGAAGAAGTGATTTTTAAAGGAGCCAGTAGCGATATTCTGTATGTTGGACAAAAAATTGCGATTTTGGTGTCTGTGAATCCAGGGGAGCTAGACCCTAATTCCTTACGTGTGGAATTTGTGGTAGGGCGCTGCGGTGGGCATGATTTTGTTGAAAAACCCACAGTATCACCCTTGGCCTTTAAAGAACGTCTTGATTCTGGTCGTTTGGTTTTTGAGGGTGAATTTACTGTGAGTGAAAATGGGCATCACTCATATGGCGTACGTGCCGTGCCCTTTAGTGATGATCTTGTGAGTGCTCTAGATACGCGCTTAGTTCTTTGGGCATAAAATAGTCGACAATGAAAAACAAATAAACTTGTTGAAATAATTACACAACGCTGAACAATACGCGAAAACGTGTTGTTCAGCGTTATGTAAAGTCGTTGATATTGAAAAACAAATTACTCTATTGAAATAGTAAATTTTACATATCACAACGAGTAAATTTGCGTACATCTCGTTCTACAGAAAGTTTTTCTGTTTGTTCAATAAAAGTTGTAATATACGGTTGCTGTAAGTGTTTTAACCAACAATTTTTATCCTTCCATTCTTCGTAGAAGAAAAATTTATTGGGGTTTGAGCAGTCTTCAAAAACGTATGACTGTAAGCATCCAGCATCTTCGCGCACAAAAGAAAGCATACGTTCCGTGGCAGCGAGAAACAATTCTCGTTTTTCTTCTATGATTGTAGCGTATCCTGTAACAATAAGTTCATCCTTAGACATAATTGTTCCTTGAAAATATGATTAGATAGAATTTTTACCCTATATTGCATTGTTTTTTTGTTGTCAACGTAGGAATTTACTAAGGCATAGCAGCATGCGTAGGGTATATATCATGCTCAACCGATAAATCAGGAGTAGGCGCAAACGCCACAAAGTGGGGTTTGGCATCAATACGTGGCGCAAAATTTTTCT
>CAYJOQ010000088.1:0-10494 GCA_964371825.1 uncultured Desulfovibrionaceae bacterium | reverse complement strand
TGCGCCACGTAAAATAAGCCAGAACCTGCTTCTGGCGGCCCTAAAAGGGTATTTGGAGTGGGCGTGCCTTTCTCAAACACGCATGGAAATGCGTGTTTGAGCATCGACTAATATAGCAACCTATACTATTAAGGAGAAAAAATATGCGTATTACAATTACATATTGTGGAGTATGAAATTATGAACCTAAGGCGGTCAGTTTGGCCGCTAGTATTGAACATGCTCTTGGTGTTAAGGCTCAATTACAAAGAGGCGCAAGTGGTGTATTTGACGTACATGTAGATGATGTTCTCATTTTTTCAAAATTTATGGAGGGTAACTTTCCTGAGGAGCAAAGCATTATTGTGAAAATACAAAAAATGCTCCAATGATTGGAATTGAAAAATACACAAAAATATACCCTATGTTTGAGATGTGTTTTTTTGTGTGACAATGGTATGACAAAAATTCTATAGCCTTGACAGAAAATTTTTTGAACGTTATTTTCTGGCGTTTTCTGTATTATTTTGAGAAAAGGAAGGATTGCATTGTGAAAAAGTTTTTAGTTTTGTTGATGGTTATGGTGTTTGCTGTACCTACTTTTGCTTGGGCAGAGTATCCTGAAAAGCCTATTACGATTATTGTGCCATCTAAAGCCGGTGGTTCTACGGACACAACTGCGCGTATTTTTATTAATGCAGCGAAAAAATATTGGCCTAATGCTGATTTTGTCATTAAGGCTGTTCCAGGTTCCGGTGGGCAAAAAGGCTTTGAAGAAATTGCTCGTGCAAAAAAAGACGGATATACCATTGGTATGGTATTTACAACGCAGCTTGTGGCACACATTGTTTCTAAGCGTGCGCGTTATACCTTAGATAGTTTTCATGTTATGGGTAATACCGTTGATGATCCAGTGCTCTTAGCTGTGCCCATGGAAAGTCCATTGAATACATTGGCAGATTTTGTAAAAGCAGCTCAAGCCAAGGAGTTAACTGTTACCGTAAATGGCATTGGTTCAGATGATTTTATTGCCGCCAAAGATTTTGAAAATAAAATCAAAGCGAAATTTAATCTTTTACCAACCAAGGGATCTACAGAGCAAAAGGCTCTTATTCTCGGTAATAAAGTGGATGCGGCCTTTATGAACCTATCACAAATGTATGCTTCGCATAAAAACGAAAAAGCTCGTATTCTTGCTGTTTTAACAGATAAACGCTCGCAACTCTTACCTACTGTGCCTACAGCAAAAGAGCAAGGGCATGATGTTCAATTAACAGCAACGCGTGGTTTTGTGGCGCCAGCAGGTGTTGATGCTGCTATTTTGAAAAAACTTGATGAGCTGCTTGCCAAGGTTAATACTGACCCTGATTATATTGCAGACTGCAAAAAGAACACCTTTAGCCGTTTACCCATGACAGGCCCTGATTATTTTACCTATTTGCAAGAACTTCAGGCAAAGACAAAAGTCTTTTTTGATGAGACTCCTTGGTAATACATATGCCCAAAAAGTATGCAGAACTATTACTTATTGGTCTGTTTTTATTGGTTGCGGTGTTCCTTTATGTGAGCACCGCAGCCTATCCTAAGGCAGTTCAAGGTTCAACGGCAGAATATGTGCGTTTTTTGGCGCTTAGTCTTGGGCTTTTATGTGTTATTGATGGTATTATAAGCATACGTGCAAAAAAAGATTCGACAAGGGTACAATTAAGTAAATCACCAAAAAAATTCTGGATACTTTTTCTACTACTTCTTATTTATGCCGCATCATTTCCTTTACTAGGATTTTATATCGCCTCAGCCTTGTTTTTACCCTCCACTATGCTTGTGTTAGGAGCACGAAACCTGAGTAGTATTTGTTTAACTACTCTTGGAGTTTTGGCTTTTGTGTATGGAGTATTTGAAAAATTGCTTGAAGTATATATGCCCATAGGATCTTTATTTCAATAATATTGTCTTTATATAAACTCTAGGTTTGGTATGAGCATGATTATAGAATCTCTTTCTTTATTATTTTCATTTAGCACACTATTTGCTGTAACTATAGGCACGGTTTCGGGAATTATCATTGGTGGAATGCCAGGATTAACGGCAACCATGGCTGTGGCTTTGCTCATTCCTGTCACATTTACCCTTGAACCACTTATTGGACTTGTGCTTATGGGGGGTGTGTATTCTGGTGCCATGTATGGCGGCTCTATTCCGGCTATATTATTGCGTACTCCTGGTACCCCTGCTGCTGTGGCGACATCTCTTGAGGGTTACCCACTTACACAACAAGGGCGCGCTGGGCTTGCATTAAAAGTTTCTGTTATTGCCAGTTTTTGTGGGGGAACATTTTCTGCATTTATTTTGCTTATTTTAGCACCGGTACTTGCTATTTTTGCCCTTTCTTTTGGGCCTCCGGAGTATTTTTTGCTGGCGCTTCTAGGTCTTGCGGGTATTGTCTCCATGACCGATGAAGATACAAGCCTTATAAAAGCCCTTATTTCCGGTTTGCTAGGACTTATTGTGGCGGTAATAGGCACAGACCCCATTTCTGGAATGTTGCGTTATACCATGGGTATGACAGATTTGTATGATGGTGTAGCTTTTATGCCTGTGTTGATAGGGCTTTTTTCTATTTCGCAAATGCTCAGCCTTACTGATGGAAGTAAGGTTGTGGAAAATGCGCAACTTGTGACTAAGGTGAAAAATGAACCCATGCCCAAAGGACTTATGCGCTATATTGGCCTTGGTTCTGGCGTAGGGACCATGGTGGGTATTTTGCCAGGAGAAGGAGCTACCATTGCGGCATTTTTATCATATAATGTAGCTAAACGCCGTTCAAAAAATAGCCACCTCTTTGGTAAAGGAAATCCTGAAGGTATTGCTGCTGCAGAGGCAGGGAATAATGGTTGTGTTGGCGGATCCTTGGTGCCAACGTTAACTCTTGGCATTCCGGGTAATAGTGTAGCAGCTGCGCTCATGGGCGGGCTTTTGGTGCATGGACTTATTCCGGGACCGGAACTTTTTACTAAATACGGCACCATGACATATACCTTTATTCTTTCGTTATTTTTGGCCAACGTGGTGTTCTTGGTGGTGGGTTTGTATATGGCCCCATATTTTGCACGTATATCTTTAACGCCTACGCCACTCTTGGTGCCTACAGTATGTCTTTTTTCTGTGCTTGGTTCTTATGCAATAAATAACAGTGTATTAGACGTGTTTCTGTGTCTTGGCTTTGGTCTTGCAGCTATTATATTACAAAAAACGGGCTTTTCGCTTGGAGCGCTTATTCTTGGCCTCATTCTTGGGCCTATTGCTGAAACAGGTTTTGCCCAGGCGCTCATTATGAGTAAGGGTAGTTCCTTAATCTTTTTTGAAAGTGTTCATGCAATGGTTCTTTGGGCTTTGATTATAGCCTTAATGGTGCCTCCCTTGTATGAAATGTTTAAAAAGTTTCAAGCGAAAAAAAATGGAGACAAAAACACCATATGCTCTTGATGTTTGGTCGCATTGGCTAACCTTGTGGAGGTTGAATAACACGTTTTCATGTGCTGTTCAGCATCGATTAAAATATATATAAAAGCTCAATTTAAGGGTCCTGCATAATTATTTTCAAATTTTATTTTTGTACTTTTGCAAGAAGTTTGTATTTGTAAAAAATTTTACTTATGCAGGACAAAAGGCATAAAAATCAATCACCTAACGGCGAAGCAAAGCTCCGCCTATTCATGATTTTTGGTCGCATTGACTATCGTCAACGCTCCTAAAGACTCCGCACAATGAATTATGCAGGAGTCTTAATTTATAAATCAGAAGCACATGCTTTCTTTTTATGCGCTATAACGCGTAACCTTCTATAGTCAGCGCTGTAACTTTCTCCATTAAAGGCAGTGGGGCGTAAAGTATTTTCCATACACGTTAGAATGTCTTCTTGCTGTGATTGTGAATATTGTTGTATGTCTGCAGAAAAAAACTGTAAAACCCATTGGCGTAAGCCTTGCTCGCCATTGGGTAGAATGGTTGGGCGATCGAATTCGTAGATTTTTTCTATGGTAAATCCTTGCTGTTCTAGCATGAGTGCATGTTGCTGCGCTGTGGGAAAATAAAAGGGCGATGGAAATGTGGCGCCATATTTTTGTATACATTGATTATAACAGGTGAAAATGCTTTGAATATTACCTATAGCGCCAAATTCACAAATGAGTAAACCGCCTTCTTTTAAAGCAGCAAAAATTTTTTGATGTAATCTATCTTGTGCTTTAATCCAGTGCAAAACAGCATTAGAAAAAATCAAATCAAAGGTATTTGTAAAAGGAAGTTCGCAGGCATCCATAACGCTAAATTGTAATTGAGGATATTTTTGTTTAGCAGCGTCTATCATTTCTTTTGAAGCGTCAATGCCTTGTATTTGCGGATGAAGTTTGGCTATTTCTGCGCTCAAATCTCCTGTGCCGCAGCCTAAGTCTAAAATAGAAAGCTCACCCTGTGTGGGAATAAAGTGCAGTAAGTCCTTGCCATACTCTGTAACAAATCCTTGTCCATGATCATATAAGTGGCTATTCCATTGCATATATTTTTCCTAAACAGATATGGTTAAAGATTTTAAAATATTGTTACAGTCCATGTAGTCGATGCTGAAAAACAAACATGCTGAAATAATAAATTTTTATAGCAAAAACATCATGAAAAATCATCAGAAACAAAGCATAACTGCGACTCTATGGTCTTTTTGCGACCTATAGCCATGTTTTTTCTATTTAGCTATTTTTTTTAGATAAAATAGGTCCTCGACCAAGGGCACACCCAATAGCTGCAAGGTTTAAAACACCAAAAAGTATAAAATCAACACGCATGCTTTGTAAAAAAAGATCTATGTTATTCGTTCCTACAGGTTGGGAGCCTAGAAAATAGCCAAAGGTAATACTAATAATGGTTGTATTGATAAGCGCTCCTGCTGTACGCATGGTACCTGAAACTCCTGAAGCTTGCCCGATATGTGCTTCATCAACACTTTCAAGCATAACAGTAGTATTAGGCGCGGCAAAAAAAGCCATTCCAAGGCCTAGAATAATCTGAGCTATAATGAAGAAACTCAAAGGAGTTTCGCGCTCTAGGAAGGCACAAAGACACAATCCTATGCCGGTGAAGGCGATGCCAATGGCACTAATGCGCCCAGGTCCGAACTTGTCAGCTAAGGTGCTTACTAATGGGGTAGATAACGTTTGTACAATAAACTGTAATGCTAAAAAGAGACCGGCTTTATCAACGCTCATGCCACGCACAACTTGCAAATAAATGCTAAAGTAGAGCACCATACCAAAACACGAACTATAATTAATAAATGAAGCTAAGGAAGAAAGTGCAAAAATACGATTTTTAGCGAGTAAGCGTATATCTAGTATGGGATATTCAGTACGCCATTCTAAAGCCACATACGCCGCAAGAAGGCCTATGCCAATAGTCATGAGAATGATACTCTCTGCAAAATTATCTTGTATGAGCGTTGTACCTATGGTGAAGGTAGCCATGCCTACTCCATATAAAATACCACCCTTCCAGTCAAAGGGTTCGCCCTTACCATGAAACCATTCACTGTGGACTTTAAAGAACATAAAACACCAAGTAATGGAACTTGCTGCAGCTGTGCCCCAAAAAAGCCATCGCCAACCAACGCTTCCGGCAATAAAGCCGGCAATGGGCGGGCCACAGGCAATGCCTGCATAAATTGCCATGGCAGAAAATGCAATATATCGACCTCTTAGGCCATTGGGAGCACTTACCGCTAAGATAGCTAAACCACTGGCGCCAAACATTGCTGCACCAGCTCCTTGGATAAAACGCAAGGCTTGCATTATATACACATTACTTAAAAATCCAAGCAGGCATGTTGTGACTATAAATATAGACATGCCGGATAAAAAGACCCGCTTTCTTCCCCAAATATCTCCCATTCGCCCCGTTGTAAGCTGAAATGTTGCAAGGCCAAGCGCATAATATGTTGTAATCAGACTTAATTCTTTAGCACTAGCTGCAATTTCTTGCCCCATGGGTGGTAATACTGAATTAACCCCAGCCATAGTAAAAGGAAGAAAAAATTGACCAGCACAAACAGCGAATAAAATTAATTTTGGAGAATCTTGTTTGTTCATGTATATCTTCTTTTTGCTATAGTGTTGTTTTTTATAAAGTTCTTTATGTGAAAAGGTGCGGCTGTAAGTATATTGCAAGTTCGTTATGAAGTATACTGTAAAAACACCATTTCATCAAAAATATCTATAAGTTCACTATATAACCCCCAAGCGTGCATATTCTTTCCAAAGAGCATATGTTTTTGCTCATTAAGCATATTTCTGTTTACAGCTTGGGGTAGGGGTACTGCCAAGGTGGTGGCAAGGCGTTCTGTTAAAAGATAGCCTTCTACCGCTTGCAAAAAAATGGGTAAGGATTGCGCAATATGTTGTTTATGTTTTTGCCAAAATTGTAGACTGGCAGCATTGGGAGGACGATGCAAAATAGCACTTAAGGCCATGTAGAGGCTGTTTAATGCTGAGCCAGGAATACCGGTTCGCCAGCCATAAAGCCATGATGTTCGCTTAAAAAGGACATGATGCGCCACACCAAGTTCCATAATGCGATGTAGGCCAGAGTGGGCTTCGTATAAAAGAGCATTTTCAGTATTTAGGGGCCATTGCGTGCTTAATGGATTCACATGCCATGGCCCGCTGATACATTTATGCACTGTAATTTGTGCCATATGCTGTAAAAGATGTGCAAGCCAAGCGTTAGCTGCGGAAGACTCAGGGGTTTCAAGGTGAGAATATGAAAGTAAATAGCGCCCTTTACCATATTTTCCGGTAATAACACAAGGTCTGCCTTTTAAAAAATCAGCTTGCATGTCCACATCATACATATCTCGCCATTGTTGGAAAATATGTTTGGGCAGGCTTGCTATTTCAATATCAGCTAATTGCAAATCAGGCCCGGGGCTATCGTAGCTGGCCAGTATTTCGACCCCATCGTTTTGCACATCAAAACACCCAGGCCACCATACGGGCAAAGGAAGCGCAAAGCTGCTCACAGGGGCAAGAGGATGATTGGCAATAGTTGAAAGAATGTGGCCAGATACCAAATGTTGCATGCGATTCGTGTAGGGATTTCTTTTCCAAGGGCAAAGCCTTAGGCTACCCCTATCGGCAAGCCCAAGACCTGCACCACCGCAAAAACCAATATATTGCCCGCCTTGACTTACATATTGACGTATGGCATCACGCCCTTCTTTGCCAAGAGCTTCTGATTTTAAGCGTGCTGAACCGCCAGGTACCAATAAGGCGGCAGGCATGGCAGTAGATAGCTTGCCAGAATGCAATACCTTTGGTATTTCATTGGCCTTAACAAGGCGAAAGGGCACTTCCATGTCTTGCAACGTGTGTAAGAGCATAAGCCCCCAGATATGTGACGCATCCCAAAGGATGTATAGAGTTTGATGCATAGTTCCGGGCCTCCCGGTTCAACATACCTCACCTTTTCCGGAGAAATCAAGATGGCGGAGAACGCACTCCCCAAGGGCTATGAGCCCCATAATGTGGAATCTCGCTGGTGCGAGCATTGGGAACAAAATTCAACGTTTACACCCAATATGGACGCTGAAGGCGAGGGGTATTCTATAGTTATTCCCCCGCCCAACGTAACAGGCATGCTACACATCGGACATGCCTTAAATATAACACTTATTGACGTTTTATGTCGTCATGCACGACAAAAAGGAAAAAAAGTTTTATGGGTACCCGGCACAGACCATGCGGGCATTGCCACGCAAAATGTGGTAGAGCGTGCTCTTGCTAAAGAAGGCCTTAAACGCCAAGACCTTGGCCGCGAAGCCTTTGTGGAAAAAGTATGGGAGTGGCGCGAAGACTATGGCCATCGCATTTTAGATCAAATTCGTAAGCTTGGAGCTTCCGTAGACTGGTCTCGTTTGCGCTTTACCATGGATGAAGGTCTTTCCCTTGCTGTACGCAAGGTGTTTGTTGACCTATATTCTCAAGGCTACATATATAAGGGTGACTATATAATTAATTGGTGTAGCCGTTGCCATACAGCCTTAGCTGACGATGAGGTTGATCACGAGCAACAACAAGGTAATTTGTGGCATATACGCTATCATGTGGTTGACAGTGATGCTACTATCACCATTGCTACCACACGTCCTGAAACCATTCTTGGTGATACGGCTATTTGTGTTCATCCGGAAGATGAACGGTATACGCATCTTGTGGGTAAAAAGGCTTATGTGCCTATTATTAAACGCGAAGTGCCTATCATTGCTGATGCCTATGTTGATAGAGAATTTGGCACAGGAGCGTTAAAAGTTACCCCTTCACATGACCATAATGACTGGCTACTTGGACAAAACCATACGCTAGAGTTTATCCAAGCCATTGATGATAACGGTATCATGAAGGATGTAGCCGGCCCTTATGCCGGACTTACCAAAAAAGAATGCCGTAAGCGCATTGTGGCAGATATAGACAGCGCTGGTGATCTTATTCAGGTGGAAGAAATCAGCCACGCTGTTGGTCAGTGCTATCGTTGCCAAACTGTGGTAGAGCCTCATGTATCCACTCAATGGTTTGTTGCGGCAACAAAGCTTGCGCCTCGTGCCCGTAAAGCTGCGCCAGAGTTGACGCAAATTTTACCCGAAAGCTGGTTAAAAACGTATTATCATTGGCTTGATAATATTCGTGATTGGTGCATTAGTCGGCAAATTTGGTGGGGGCATCGTATTCCTGCATGGACATGCGCTTCTTGTGGTGAGTTGATTGTGAGTGAGCATGATCCTGCAGCGTGTCCTCAATGCCAAAGTACGCAATTACACCAAGATGAAGATGTACTTGATACATGGTTTTCGTCGGCGTTATGGCCTTTTTCAACCATGGGTTGGCCTAATAAAACGGCAGAGCTTGCAACATTTTATCCTACAGCAGTGCTGGTAACAGGCTTTGATATTCTCTTTTTCTGGGTAGCTCGTATGATGATGATGGGCCTTCATTTTATGGATCAAGTACCATTTCATCATGTATATTTACATGCCTTGGTTCGTGATGCAGAAGGCCGTAAGATGTCAAAATCTCTGGGTAATTCAATAAATCCCTTGGAGATGATTGATAAGTATGGCTGCGATGCTTTACGCTTTACACTTACATCCTTTGCTGCCATGGGGCGTGATATTCGTCTTGCAGAAGATCGTATCGAAGGGTATCGCCACTTTGTAAATAAGCTTTGGAATGCAGCGCGCTTTGCATTAATGAACTTACCTGAAGAAGCGCCAAAGGCCATAGATCTTACGCAAGTGCAAGGTATGCATCATCAGTGGATTTTACACCGCTTGGAAGTATTCAAAGAAGATATGGATAAAAGCCTTGCCGATTATCGCTTTAATGATGCAGCTCAAGGCGGCTATAAATTCCTTTGGGGTGAATTTTGTGATTGGTATTTGGAACTTATTAAGCCAGATATGCAAGATGCAAGCCTTAAGGAAGAGTCACAATATGTACTTTGGACAGTGTTGCGTGAAATGCTTGTTTTATTGCACCCAATTATGCCCTTTGTGACAGCTGAAATTTGGCAGGCTTTGCCAGGCGGTGCTGGGCAAGATCTCTCCTTAGAGAGGTATCCGCTTGCGCGTCCTGCATGCTTAAAACCTAACGAAGCTGCACGCATGGAATTTATTCAAAGTGTGATTGTTGCTGTGCGTACCATACGTGCGGAGCTTAGTATTGCGCCTTCATTGCGCCTTCATGCGCAGTTACAGCCGGTGAGCTCTGAACAGTGCGCTGTACTTGAAAAAGCTCGTGGAATGATAAGCACCTTGGCGCGCCTTGAAAGTGTAACTATTGATATGGCATTAGAAGCACCTAAGGCTTCAGCGTCTAATGTTGTTCAAGGGTGCCAAATTATTATTCCTCTTTCTGGTGCAGTTGATTTACATGGCGAGCTTGCAAGACTTGATAAAGAAATTGCTAAATTAGATAAAGACCTAGATGGGATTGCTAAAAAACTGGCCAATGAAAGTTTTGTGCAAAAAGCTCCTGCAGAAGTTGTACAAAAAGAACGTGATAGAGCTGTAGAATTGGATGATTCACGTACAAAGCTTGAAGCATTACGTCAACGCTTTGCACAAGCTCTTACAGAAAATGCCTAAAAATAACCTTGTCTGCAATAAAAAGCATGGCAATTGACTAAATAGCCTTTCTGAGCAGCACATATTCTCGTGTTGCTCAGAAAGGCACATGAAACTCCAAATACCCCCTTGGGGTCGCCAGAAGCAAGACCTGATGTAGTTTGCGTCATGAAAAATGTTCTTTGCAGAAAATGTTGTTAGTCTTCACGTGAAAACAGATGCAGTAGTTTCGATAAATTGTCAAAAAGTCGCAGTACATGCTTTGTTTTCGACAATTTTTCTGTGTCCTCTTAAGGAAGACTCCTGCACAATTCATTGTGCGGAGTCTTATGGAGCGTTGACAGCAGTCA
>CAYJOQ010000087.1:0-10524 GCA_964371825.1 uncultured Desulfovibrionaceae bacterium | reverse complement strand
CGAATACAAAAACATTGGGGTAAACACCACAACGGTATTTACCCCATGAACTACGTCAAACTTAAAGGAGAATATTTATGCTTTAAATGCCGTTTCAAGGTTTGGCACCATTTGCTTTTTACGGCTCATCACCTTTTCAAGCCAAACTTCACTACCTTCAACCTTTACATCAAAGGCTTTTTCTACCTTAGAAGGATCATCAGAAACAAACATCAATTGAGTTCCTTCCTTCATAATGTCAGTAAGCATAAGCATCACACTATGACGGCCTTCTGCTTTTACGCGGCTTATTTCTTCGTAAAGATCTTTCTTCACAGAATCAAGCAAGGCAATATCAATAACTTCTAACTGACCAATACCAACTTTATTGCCGTTCATATCAAAATCTTTATAGTCACGGAAAACAAGGTCAGTAATACTTGAGTCTTCAACAGCACTTTTTACCTTAAAAACTTCCATGCCAAGGGCCATAACGTCATCAATACCAGCCATTTTTGCAAGCTCATCAACGGCTTTTTTATCAGCATCAGTAACAGTTGGTGACTTATACATTACAGTATCGGTCAATACTGCGCAAACAAGACCGGCAGCAATATTTTTGGGAATTTCTATGCCATAAAATTCATACATGGATTTAATGACAGTTGCAGTACAGCCCACGGGCCATGTCCAAATTTCTACAGGATTGATGGTTGTTACGTCGCCAAGTTTATGGTGATCAACTATACCAATAAGGTCAACAGAGTCCATTCCTTTAGGGGCTTGAGCCAAATCAGAAAAGTCTACTAAAATGAGTTTTTGACCGGAAACATCAGTTACAATTTCAGGGGCAGTTAGACCAAATTTATCAAGAGCAAATTGCGTATCAGGCGCGCATTTTCCTTGAGCAACAGCCTTAGCTGGAATACCACGCTTTGTAAAAAGATCAGCTACAGCTATAGCAGACATAATGCTGTCGGTATCGGGATTCATGTGACCCATAACAAGTGCAGACATAATAAGCTCCTTAAATCAATTTTGATTATTAATTTTTTCGCCACCATGGCGTCATGCTTGTTATCTTTAGCACAAAGTATTAAGAAAGCCAAGATGTGAGAACACTTAATTTGAACTTTTTTTCACATTCTAAAAAAAACTATTTTTTTAATATGTTAGAGAAGATATTTTTGAAGAAATCCAAATAAGAAAATTATGGACAATCACAAAATAACAAACTTCACACTTTATGTAAACCCATAGATATGCCTAATCAATTTTTTCCTTGTTTTTTCTTTTCCATGGGGTATTTTCTTTTTAGACTTTTACGATTATAATACCTAAAAGGCATACGTAGCGTGTTTGTTACAGCAGCCTATACTATACTTGTACAAAATGCACACTCCATGAACATAAGGAATGATTATGCGAAAAAACAGAGATGATTATTGCATTGAAGGCGTAAATTTTGACAGCGTATACAACCGTAATGAGCTTCTTGTTCGTAAGATGTTAAAGCAAATCCTTATGGAAGAAAAACTTCCCCTAACACCTAAGGATATTCAAGATGTTTTTGCCTTAACCCTAAATGATTGCCCCCCACACTATGTGCATCCTGGTACGGTAGTGCTACATCCAAATATGCCAAAACATGAATTAATAGGACACATTAACAGACACATTGCCTTAGTATTAAATCGTCCAAAGGATTAAATATACTACGTATACGTTAACATCGCTAGGTTCTAGACTTTTTCTGGACTTTATGCCAAGGTATCTTTATGAATACTTTGCATACTACTTCACTAGAACGTAATGATATAATGGAGCTAGAAGCCCATTTGGCCAAGGCCTTACGTGGGCTTATTCCTTTTGCAAGTCATAGCCTTTATTTTCCAGCACCACATACGGCACCTCAAGAACCTGAATGGATTTCTCGAGAAAGAACTCTGCTTTTACCACTTATGTGGCAGGGAACATTTCTTGGTGTATTTATGGCTCGGGGTGTTGATAGAAATAGTGCTAAACGCATGCATGCATCTCTTGCAAATATAACCAATCTTTGCCTTGAGCATCTAGTGCGTATTAAACAAAGCCGTACTGACGAGGTCACAGGCCTTATCCGTATGAATCGCCTTATCATGCATATGCAGCAAAATGTAGATTTGGTACTCTCGCGCCACACCGAAGAAAAGGGCGGGCATAATGTATCAAGCTTTACAGATTATCAAACGCCTCTATATAAAGTTTGTATGGGGCTTGTCGTTATTCGCTGCCCTGCCCTCTCAAAGCTTGCAGTAGAATTTGGCTATATGTTTGCCCACAAAGCTCTTTGTGCTTGGACAACAGCTCTCAAAAAAGATTTACCACATGAGGTGCTTGCTGCACGCAGCGGCGAAGATGAATGTACCTTACTTGTGCCATTAGCTACACGAACAGCATGCATTAAGCTTATAGAAGAAATTATGTCGCGAGTAGAAGCACAGCCTCTAGTGCACGAAGCTACCAAGCGCACCATACGCTTGTATAGCGTTGCAGGTTTTGCCCTTTACCCACAAGATATAGAAGATAGACGTTTAGCCCTACCATTTTCTGAGCAAAGCTATCACCTCTTACACAAAGCACGACTTGCGGCTGAATTAGCCTATGAGCGTAGCATCTACCTTAGACCTACTGAACAAGCAAATATGCAAAGTCGTTATTTGGCTTATGGCAGAGTTCTCACTCAAGGTGGTATTGTACGAAAAATATTACCACATAATACACTTATGATTAATCTTGGACACAATGTAGGCGTTCGAGAAGGACAACGTTTTGGATTATTAGCATTTCGTAATGAGCAATTAGAACGTAAGGGTGAAATTATATTAAAGGCGGTAGGACAAGTGGAGTCTATAGCACATATAGTACACCATACAGACCCTACATGGCCTATACAAGAAGGCGATTTTTTACGTATTACCCATGAAAAAACCTTGCCTCAACTGGCTCAAGAACATTTGACGTTTGAAAATCCTCACTTTTTAACACATGAAGATTTCACACAAAAACTCCCATCAGAAGCTGAAAATACAGCACAATTTACTTTAGCCCTCGTACATTTACAGCCCTCGTACACTGAAAAAACCAACAACACATCTCCCACGCACCACAACCAAGAACAGCATATTCCTGCCCAAGACCCTCCCTTACAATCGCTAGATTGCTTGGCAAAGCATTGCCTTACACATTTACAAAGCGCACAAGAAAGCACTATTATGCCTAAACTTTGTGGTCGTTATGGTGAAACAAACCTTATCTTTTTCCACCCTACCCACAACACTGAACAACTGCAAAAATTTTATGAACGCATCACCGAAGATGCAAAAAATGCTAATATGACCATAGCTGTAGGACTGGCTTCATATCCATTTTTACAAAGTAATAAAGGAGATATGATAAATAATTGTAAAAAAGCTCTTGACCTTGCTTTATTATTGCCTGCGCCTCAAGTAGGAATCATGGGCTCATTAGCTTTGAATATCAGTGCAGATAAATATTATAGCAATGCTCAAATTTTTGAAGCCATAGAAGAATATAAATTAGCCATATTAGCAGATGCAACCAATGCCATGGCGTGGAATTCGCTAGGCGTTTGCTTTGCAGCGCTCTCTCGCCCAAACGAAGCAAGAAACCATTTCAAAGAAGCGGTCAAGTTGTGGAAAAAAGCACCTGCTACGGAAGAACATTTGAATGAATTGGCATCAACCCTCTATAACCTTGGCACTATTTGCCAAATACTTGATGAAAAACGTAGCGCAGCAAGATATTTACGTCAGTGCATCAGCACAAGCCCTAATCATTATTTCGCCCATATTCGCCTTGGACAGCTAGCTGAAAATGCAACACGTTATAACCAAGCACGCCAATATTTTTTAGCCGCAGCAAACCTTGAAGATACACATAAGGAGCGCGGAGGCATGGCAAGGCGACACCTTGCACGAATAGCACTACGCCAACGCAAAGATGCACAAGCGCGCGAGTTACTGCACGAAGCCCTTGTACGCAACCCTCAAGATGCGTCTGCATTGCATATGCTTGCCGAAATGTATTTGCAAAGCGGAGAAGATGCCTCCATGGTTGAAATGTTGGCGCGTAAAAGCCTTAGTCTGCGCCCAGATAATGCTGCCTCTTGGCGTCTATTAGCCCGTGCACTACGAGCCCTTGGAAAAGAACATGACGCACTTAATGCCGAAGATAGAGCTGCAACATTATAGTATAACATACATTTTTAAGCATGGACTCACAGCATTGTATTGAAAATACTCGTAAATACCGGTAAAGAATTCTAGGATATACTGCAAAGCCACTATAGAGCATATAGCTCACATAAATATGTATACCATTGTTCTTGTTCAGCTATAATACCTTGTGAAAATTGAGGAATATTCAACAACCAATAAGGAACGTTACATACTAAGGCATCTGTGTCATTATGCGCACCATCAGCATGCATACCGTGATCACTTGTTATCACAATACCATAGCCTGCTGCCAACCATTTAGGAACATAATACGCAAGCAACGTATCTATGTTTCGCACAGCTTGCCTATACGCTACACTATCACCTCCAAACATGTGGCCTGCATGATCTACTCCCATGGTATGCACAAGCAAAAAGTCAGGGGCGTAATGCATGTGTAAACTGTGTGCATCTTGCAATACATGACTGTCTGGATAAGCATCATCCATATAATAAATACCATGATGAATCGCTGTAGGTTCGCGTGTGGCCATTCTATGTATATCTGGATTATATGTTTCAGCAAAAAATAATTCGCGCATCCAATAGTGTGCTGCAGCTGCGCAGGTAAAACCTGCCTTATGCATGGCCTTGAAAAAATTTTTTTCAAAGATTTCAGTAGGCAATTGCCAGTGCATATTATGTGTTATTTTCGTTTCAAGAGGGCTATGCCCTGTAAAAATAGTTGCATATATGGGGCGTGATATGGGCGGCATAACACAAAACATAGTTCCATGAGCACTACCATTGCGTGCATGGGCAGCCATATATCCCATATGACATACGCTTTGTGCATTTAAGCCATCAATGAGAATAAATATTATTTTTGTCGTACATTTACTCATAAGTTTCACTCATAAATCTCACTTGATTTTCTACAAATAAAGGTATATAAAAGTTGATAGTATTTAGCATACATATTCCGCTTAACAGGATGCAAAATATACATAATTTATTTTTTTTACGCAATTCGTGCACAAGATATGCGAAAAAAGCATACTTCAAACATATCAATACATTAACACAATTTACAATTCCATGATCCAGAGCATTTTAAAAATCATTTTTATCCTTTGTATAAGTTTAGGCGTATACTTTATTCCTCATCATATGGCACATGCTGACCCTGCTTCTCTGGTTACTACAACCACTCCTGAACCACCACAAACACATACGACACTTCATAGATATGGTGAGTTATGGACAGGTAAACTCTATAGTTCAACCTATCGAGCAGGTTCTTGTCGTGCTGCTGATGGCAAGATGCAAGGAGTATTGTTATTAAAATTAGAAAATGGTCAAATTGATGTGTATCATTTTTATGGAAACATTGATCCTTTGGGCGTAATTCGTTTACATCATCATTCTGGAAATCGTTTTGAAGGTAACTTTGTCAATGAAGAAGAAGTCAAAGGTAAGGTAACCTTAGCCAATGGTTTTTCCATGAGTCTTTCAGGTAAACGCCATCAAAACGTTGAATTAACTGAAACATGTCGTCCACTTCCGGAGTAATTATGATCATTTGGTATTGCAGTGCATTTTTACAATGCCTTATATTATGGCTTTTTTGGCGCGGGGCAAAATCCGTTTTGCAAGGAAATAACTTTGATTCCTTAGACAATACATTTGCGCATATAAACAAAGAAGACTTACCCATAGTAGGAATGATAATTCCTGCAGCTGGCAATAACCCTCTTATGCCAAAAGCTTTACGCTCCTTATTAACGCAAGACTACCCGAATATTACTCCTATTATTGTTACTGGTACTGAAGAAGATCCTGCCACAGAACTTGCAAAAGAACTGCAAGCTGAATTCCCGTCATTACAAACACTTGTAGCTGGCGATGCACAACTTTGTGGTCAAAAAAATCATAATTCGCTAGCAGCTATTGCCCAACTTGGAAATTCTGTAGACATCTTTGTTTTTTGTGATAGCACCCATACAGCAAAAAATGACTTTGTCCGCGAGCTTGTTGCGCCTATTATTCGCGGTGAAACAGGCTTTACTACAGGGTATCATCAAGTAGTTGCCAAGGATGACAACACTGTTACCTTAGCCTACGTAGTAAGTGTTTTATTTATGCGTATTTTGCAAGCGGTTTCAGTGTTTACGCAACCATGGGGCGGAGCCATGGCCATATCATATCGGGTATTTACAGAACATTCCATAGCAGATTTTTGGAAAAATAATGTAGTTGACGATTGCTCATTAGCAAGCATGCTCATGCAACGCCGTTTGCCTGTAAAACTTTGCCCCAAGGCTCTTTTGAGTACCGAAGCAAGCGAACATAGATTTTGTGTATGGCAAGCTTGGATGCAAAGACAAGTATTATTTTTAAAATTTTGCGTAATAGGTCAATGGTATTTGCTTGGAATTTTTGCTTTATTGTTAAATTTGCCTATTATAGTTTCCCTTGGCATACTTGCGTTAGGTTTGATAAACGCTCCAATTTATCCATTTTATATACTTGCGGCAATAGCACATCTTAGTGTACTACTGTGCATCATACTTTTATGGCGCAAGGTCTTGCCTTGGCCAATAAAAACCTTATCTTGGATAAGGAGCTTTGCTTTAGGTATGGCTATGTTTCTTAAAGTGTTTATAATGACTATTCCTTCTTGGCAAATTGACTGGCATGGCAATCGGTACACGGTTAGTAAAGGTGGAATTGTGCGCCATATGCACAGTATAAAATAAGGTTTTTTATGATAGCAAGATCTGATCTTGTACGCATTAGCGTACGTCAAGTTTTTCGCCAGCGTAGTTATGGCGTTATACTTTCCATTGCCCTTGGCATAACTGCCTTTATCAGCCTCGCAGTTCTTGGACGAGAAATTCGCTACAATATTGGACAAGATATGGTGCTCATGGGCGGCGTAAATGTTGTTGAAGTAATCATGAATGACCGTGGTTATGTAGGCCAACCCTTACGCGAGTTTAATCCAGACACCATTAAAGCTTTACGTGAACTTCCTGGGGTGAGCACACTGAGCGCAACAATATGGAATTCGCAAATGTTTGCTCTTAGAGTAAAAAATGCTCATATGGCACCAGTATTTTTATCAGCAGATGAAAATTATTGGGATACTTTTGCAGCAACGCTCATTGCAGGACGGTTTTTCACCGCAGATGATTTAAAATTTCGTCGGCGTATAATTATATTGGGCTGGGAACTAGCCAATAATATTTTCGGATCGGCTCAAAAAGCCCTTGGTGAAACGCTTAACCTTGGAACTGACCTATTTCAGGTTGTTGGTGTTGTTGGCGGTGTTATGATTGGCTCTGGCATTCGTAATGGCTTTTTGCCCACAACAACCATGCAAGACAGAGGATGGGGCGGTGGAAAAATCGACAGGCTCTTTATTCGCGCTACAGCCTGGGAAGATGTTAAAAGATTAGAACAAGTTATTCCAGAGGTGGTTAAAAGCCACCAAGATGCTCCTAATTTATTATTACGTACCCGCAGTGAACAATTAGCGCGCATTCAAAACACATTTCTTTTTGTAGAAGCCCTACTTTGGCTTGGCATAGCAGCTTCTCTTATGCTTGGCGGCTTTGGTATTTGGTATGGAACCTTTGCTGCAGTTCGAGCAAGAACACGTGAAGTGGGCCTTAAAAAAGCCATGGGCGGTGCAGATGTAGATATATTAGCACAATTCCTCACTGAGGCCTTATGTAAATCTGTGGCTGGTGGAGCCCTTGGCATTGTTATTGGTACTATATGTGTTGAAGTGGGCAGCTATTTTCTTAACTGTGATGTTTCATATTCCTTACTTGGCATGAGTAGTATTGGAAGTATTATTTTTTCAGCAATCATAGGTGTGGCCGGTGGCCTCTACCCAGCATTACAAGCAAGTCGCATGGATGTTGTTACAGCACTGCGCTTTGAATAGGTGATTTATGGCTCCAATTATTGACGCTCAAAATTTGTATAAATGCTACCCAGGCTTTCCTCCGGTATTGCGTGGGGTAAATATACAAGTGCTCCCTGGTGAAATGGTTGCCATTATGGGTCCATCTGGTTGCGGCAAATCTACCATGTTGCATGTGCTTGGCATGTTACATGCGCCAGATAGTGGCTCTCTGCAGATTCTCAATACCGATGTACTTCCCCTAACAAATGAAGAAACAGCGGCCTTTAGACGTGGAAATATGGGCTTTGTTATGCAAAGCAGTAACCTTTTTGATCACTCTACTGTATTTGAAAATGTTGAGTTTCCACTTATCTACGAAAATGTTGCCCCTGAAGAACGCTGGGAAAGAGTTATACGCGCTCTAGAGCTTGTTAGGCTTTCTCATAGGGTAAGTTATCGTAGCAATCGCCTTTCAGGCGGTGAACAGCAGCGTGTGGCTATTGCAAGAGCCATGGTAAACAATCCTCGCATATTACTTGCTGACGAACCTACCGGTGCCCTTGATTCACGCACTTCAAAAGTTATTATGGAAAACTTTTGTACATTAGCGCATGAAGGTGGCATTGCCATGGTTATCGTAACGCACGACCCTAGCGTTGCTGCCTATTGTGATACGGTATATACCTTGGAAGAAGGTGTTTTGCAGGTGCAAAGAAAAAGCCCCATACCTGCACCTAGCGGAAAAATTAAAATTTTAGAATCCAAACCACGTATTATGAATGCCGTATGCGTTGTGGATAACTTTCCTTCTCCATATGGCTCAGCAGCAGTACAGCATGTTTTAAATATGTATGATGCTCAATTACTTTCTCGTATTTATTCCATGCAAAGGGCAAAACTTGCTGCCCTTGCAGGAGATGAACATTTATTGCCCGTACCCACTAAAAAGCAGGGTTTTTTACGTAATATTGGTAATGTATTTTCCTTATTACGTTCCTCGCACGGAAACCCCGGCACTGTATGGGCGTGTTGGTCTCGCATTCCCGCAGGACAACGCATTAATATTTTCAAAGGCTGTAAGCATATTTGGCACTTTGCTAAGGGGATAAACATGGTGCGCTGGAGCATTGATGACAAAACGCAACACCTTCATGCCCTTGACGCACACGCCACAGCAACCGCTGCGTGGCTTGCTGCTAAAGTGCTTAATATTCCTTTTTCATTTAATTTGCATACAAGAGACCTAAAAAATCTTATTTTTGTAGCTCGTAAAGCACAAGATGCATCCTTTGTTCGTTGTGATACTGATGAAAGTCGCAACGAGCTTGCCAAGGCTTGCCTTGCTGAAAATGCTACGTTTAACACAAGTAAGCTACACGTTGTTTATGATAGCCCAGATATTTGGCCAAATGCTGAAGATCTTGAACAACCTCCCATTGGGCGACATGGAGAAATTAATATCCTTGCTGCAGGTCATTTTACATCTCAAAAGAGCCTAGGTCTTATTCTAAATGCATGTTTACAATTAAAAAAGAGCTCTATTCCTTTTAAGCTTACCTTAGCTGGAACATGCTCTAATCTACTTCGTTTAAAAGCATTTATATTATTTAAAGGGCTGCGTAAGCATGTACATACCCTAGGTTATGTACCACACGAGCATATGCCAGAACTGTATCGTAAAAGTCATATCTTTATTGCTGCAGGGACACAAAATGGTGGCAAAAGCCATGACGGCATTCCAACAAGTCTTATGGAAGCTATGGCCTTTGGTATACCTATTGTTGCAAGTGACTTACCTGGGCATCTTGAAGTATTAGAACATGAAAAATCTGCCTTCATTTTTCCTAATGGCAATGAGCAAGCGCTATTTAAGGCTATTGAAAAGATTATCCTCTACCCTGACGAAAGCATACATCTGGGTAAAAAGGCTCAAGTTATTGCTCATGAATATTTTTCTACTGAAAAACAAACGAGTATTATGTCTGCCATTATGCAGCAGCAAAACCAAAAAAGTACATAACACTGCATATAAAATATCTTGACCATATACATCTTTTTCTGTACATTTGCTCTTGTCGTGTGCGGCCGTAGCTCAGCTGGATAGAGCAACAGGCTACGAACCTGTAGGTCAGGAGTTCGAATCTCTTCGGCCGCGCCACAAATTTCAAAGGTTTGCGTTATTGACGTAAACCTTTTTTCTTATTGTGGAAAAGAGAACCTCCCGCTAGGCTAGTCGACACTGAAAAACTAAACAACTATTTGTAATTGTACACTTAATATACAAGGGTCAACCTAGGAAAATTGCCAAAAACCAAGCATGAAATGCGACTTTTTCGGCAAGTTTTCGCCACTAACGCACTTGTTTTTTAAGTGCCGACTAACGAAATTTTTCTGTAAGAAAAATTTTGC
>CAYJOQ010000086.1:0-10589 GCA_964371825.1 uncultured Desulfovibrionaceae bacterium | reverse complement strand
ACTTTTTTACAATTTTCACAAAATTATACTGAAAAAGCAATTGTGCAGGACTCTTGAATGTGAAGAGATTGTTTTCGTTTGTGGTCCAAAAGGCATGGATTGCCACGTAAAATACGCCAGAACTTGCTTCTGGCGTCCCTAAAGGGGTATTTGGAGTGGGCGTGCCTTTCTGAAACACGCATGGAAATGCGTTTTTCAGTATCGACTAATTAGTCGATGCTGAACACCACATGAAAATATGCTGTTCAGCATCAACTAGCTAGAAAAAATAGTTATTTCAAAAAGTTTATTTGTTTTCAATGCCGACCTAGTCTACATAAATGAAAAAATATATTTTTATATACCATTTCAGAGAATTTTATGCAGTATTTTGTGGTTTTACATGTTTTTTAGCGTGAGTTCTTTATAAAGAAAGTAGAGTATTGAGCCTGCGTTGCGCTATTTGCCAACGTTCATATAGTATGATATGTTTTTTATGTATATCTGTTTTTTGCTTGTACCCCACCGCCAAACCAACAGAGGCACTTTATGGACCTAAATTTACAAGCTCCGGCATCGGGCGAAGAAGATACTGAAGAAATTATTGAACTTACTGAAATCATTGAAAGAGGTAAGTCTGCCCCTGAACAAGACGACTTTGCTCCTTCTTCGGCGCATTCTGCAGCAGAGCATGACTCTGTTGACATTCCCCTAGATATGGACAAGGAAATGGCTGGCTTGCCGGGCGATCTTGACGCCTTTATGGAACAATTTGCGCAAAATCCAGAAATTGCATCACAAAAAATAGCTGCTCCTGAGACAAGTGTAGAAGAAAATACGCATGACAGTGATGCTGATATAGACGCCTTGTTAGCGCAGATGAATGATGGAGATGGCATTGCCCCCCAAATGGAAATGCCAGAAATGGCAGATGATGTCATTAAGTCAGCTGCTGCCGTTGGTGCTAGTTCAGGAGATGTATCTCAAGATCTTTCGGATGAAATTGATTCTATACTAAACGATGTTGCTGAGCCTTCTTCTTCAGCGAAACCGGCTGTTTCTGAAGATTTGTCCAGTGATGACATGGATCCTGCAGATGATTTTGAACTGCCAGATATGAGCGATGTGAACGCCTTGCTTGACAGTATAGATATGCCAGAACAGCCTAGTACTATGCCTGCAAGCTCTGCACATCCAAGCTCTCAAGGCATAGATTCTGATGTATCTTCACAAGGTGCTGCACCTCAAGATGCTGAGGCCATGGATGCATTATTATCAAGTTTACTTGACGAAAAAGAGCCGGCAAAAGCTGCCACTGCCGTAAGTGAGCCTAAGGCTTCACCGGCAACTGTGGAAGATGAAGCTGTTGCTTTACTTGAAGATTTAGACGCACTCTTAATGGCAGAACCTGATCAAAAAATGCATGAACAAATGCCTAAGGATGTTTCTGCAAAAAATGCAGATGAGCCATTTGATATAAACGATATTGATGCCCTATTAGGTGAAGATTTTTTTGATACACCTAAGGTAGATGCCGCACAAATAGCAGAAGAAATACTGCCTACTCCACAAAGCAGGAAAGCCTCGTTAGCTCAAGATGAGAGTGTGCCCTATGATGCTATCTTAGAAGCTGCCAATGTGGTAGCAGAAGCTTGGGGCGATCCACAGCTAGAAGAAGCAACGACGCATGACTTTGCTCATGAAGCCCATACGAACATACACGAAACAGAGCCTTTAGCACAAGGTTCTTCTGATAACACACATGTAGCAGAGCCACTAAACCTTGACAACGATGCATTGTTCACGAAAGACGCTCCTGCTGAGATTTCAGAGTTAAGCATGGAACCTTCGATTCTCGAAGATGATTTGGGCTTAAGCATGGAAGATGCCGTGAATGATATGCAGGCTACGTCAAGTGTGCCTGAAATAGTGCAGGAAGCTGTTGTGCCCAAAGAAGCATCGGCAACAGAAGAAGCATCGGCAACAGAAGAAGCATCGGCAACAGAAACATCTGATTTTATAGACCCCTTTGCAGAAGATATTCTTGTATCTGAACCTGCTGTTGTTGCGGACGCTATGGCGCAAACTGAACATATGGAAGGTATTGCAAAAGAAGTTTCACCGGATGATGTGGACGTGAGTACTTTTGAATCAACATTGCCTGAAGATACACTCCCATTGGTTGCGCCAGTAATGGATGAAACGTATGTAAGTTCTGAGCCACAAGGTGTTCAGCCAAAAACAGAGGATGCTATGCCTACTAAATCCACGGCGGACACGGCTACACATGATGACTCCTATGCTTTAGCTCAAGAAGCTATAGCAGTTGCTAAGCAAGAAACTTCTGAGCTTTTGCAAGCCCAAGAAGAAAAAATATGCTCCCTAGAGCAGCATTCTGCCGCGCTAGAAGGAAATATTGCTCATTTAGAAAAGCAAACGGCAAACCTAGAAGAACATACATCAAGCTTAGAAAAACAAACGGCTAACCTAGAAGAACACACAGTAAAGATTGAAGAGCAAACGGCGAATTTAGAAAAACATATTGTTAGCTTAGAAAAACAAACTGCCAACTTACAAGAAAATATAAGCACTCTAGAAGGGCAAACCACCCATTTAGAAGCACATATTGCTAATTTAGAAGGGCAGATACAAAAACTCCAAGAGCAATATGATGCAAGTGAAGCCTTGCATATGCAGACTGCTGAGCGTATAGCCTTGCTTGAGCAAAAATTGGCCCATAAGGAAAGCATGCAAGAGCAAGAGTTAGAAAGTTTGGCTGCCAAAGCTGCTGCAAAAATTTTACGTGAAGAAATATCGGCCTTGCTTAGTGATGGTGACCAGTCCATTGATACGTAATTGCAGGCATAAACTTTGCGTAACATAGTTATACAAATATAAAATAAAGGGCGGGGGCTGACCGTTTTCGTCGTTTATCCCGCCCGGTACAGCCCGCTGGGGGCCAAGGCCATTCCCCAAGGGCGGGTTTTTGTGCCTTTCACTTTGGAAAGTGCATGTACGTTTGCTAGGTAATATTGCACTGCAAGTCCATGGATGCACGTGTCAGCACATGCATAACTGGGGGCACTTTTAGAGTATGGGGGTAAGGAGGTTCATTATGGAAAAATTGCCCAAAGAGGCATTACAAGTTACCAAGGAATTGGTAGCAAAATTTATTGAAACCCGTACTGTATCTCCGGCTAATTTTGCAGAAATTTTTCCTCTCGTGTATGCTGTGGTTTTGCAAACCATAGATGATAAGGAAAACGCTATAAGTGCTGAGGATGTAGGTGAGTGAATTTTCAAAACAAAGCCACGCAAAAGCTGTGGCTGGTATGTTTGAACGTATAGTACCTTGGTATGATAGGCTTAATACTATTTTAAGTTGTGGCATGGACAGGGTTTGGCGTAAGCGTCTTGTGCGCGAAGTGCGTTTGATACAAACGGGGCGGGTGTTAGATTTGGCTGCAGGCACATTAGATGTGTCCTTAGCTATACGAAAAAAATTTCCAACGGCTATTGTTCCGGCGTTGGACTTTTGCCCTCCCATGCTTGTGCAAGGCTCTAAAAAACTTTTGGGGGACAATAGAACACACATTCTTCCTGTGGCAGCTGATGCCAAAAAAATTCCCTTGCCTGACGCTAGCGTTGACGCTATCACCATAGCCTTTGGTATACGTAATGTACTTCCAAGAGATGAAGCCCTTACTGAGATGGTACGGGTGCTTGTTCCTGGGGGGCGTGCGTGTATTTTGGAATTTGGCTCAGGAAAAAATAAAGTTTGGGGCGGTATGTATAATTTTTATTTAGAAAAATTCTTACCGCGTATTGGAAATATGTGTTCCGGTGATAAAAATGCGTACACATATTTAGCAGAAACCATAGGTGCTTTTCCTACTGCGCTAGAACTAGAAGAAGAAATGCGCGCAGCTGGCTTTGCAGCAGCATGGCACATACCGTTAACTTCGGGCATTGTATGCTTACATGTAGGAGAAAAAGCGCGCACCTAGGTGATGTACTTGGCTGCCCATACAATGGCAAGGCCCGAAAATAGGGCCACAAGCCCAACTATGCGCAATTGCGAAGTGGGCGAAAGGGCAAATTGCATCATAAAACTACGCATTTTTTCAGGAAAAAGTATCCAGGGTAAGGCTTCAAACGCAAAGGCTAAGCCCACAGCAGATAAAAATAGTTGTATATCAAAATTCATCCCCTATGGTGATGCAGAAAAAATAATTTGTAAAGGGTAATTATGATAACGTTTGAGGAAATTTGTGCCCGCAAAACTTCAGTTGCAGTGGTTGGGCTTGGGTATGTAGGGCTTCCCCTAGCCGTTGCTTTAGCAAAGCATGTAGATGTTATTGGCTTTGATATCAGTGAAGTACGTATTAGTGAATTGCAAAGTGGCGTTGATAAAACTCATGAAGTATCTGCGCAAGATTTGCAAGCTGTCACGGTGCGCTACAGTGCAGATGCCGCCAGCCTTAAAGATGCTGCTGTTATTATTATTGCTGTGCCAACCCCCATTGACGCACACCGTAATCCAGATCTTGGGCCTGTGCTTGGTGCCACGAAAACTGTGGCAAAGCATATGCAAAAAGGTTGTATTGTGGTGTATGAGTCAACGGTATATCCAGGTCTTACCGAAGAAGAGTGTGTGCCATTATTAGAAAAAAATTCTGGCCTTAAGTATAATAATGATTTTTTTGTGGGCTATTCACCGGAGCGTATTAACCCAGGTGATAAGGTGCATACCTTAGAGTCCATAGTAAAAGTTGTTTCTGCCTCAACACCTAAAGCATTAGATGTTCTTGAAAAACTTTATGGATCAGTGGTGAAGGCCGGAATTCATAGAGCTTCTTCCATTAAGGTTGCAGAAGCTGCAAAGGTTATCGAAAATACGCAACGTGATTTAAATATTGCGCTTATGAATGAACTTTCTGTGATTTTTGACAAACTTCATATAGATACACAAGAAGTTTTAAAAGCTGCTGGCACTAAGTGGAATTTTCTTTCCTTTACTCCTGGGCTTGTGGGAGGGCATTGTATTGGTGTTGATCCATATTATTTGACCTTTAAGGCAGAATCTATAGGCTATCATCCAGAAGTAATTTTGGCAGGGCGACGCATTAATGATTCTATGGGTAAATATGTAGCTGAAAGTACAGTAAAAAAACTTATTCGCCAACAGAGGCAAGTGAGTGGTGCTCGTGTTGGGGTGTTAGGTTTTACCTTTAAGGAAAATGTGCCAGATTTACGTAATACGCGTGTAATTGATGTTATAGCTGAGCTTAAAGAGTATGGCTGTGAAGTTTTAGTGCATGATGCCATGGCTGATGCTGTTGAGGCAATGCATGAATATGGACAAGCGCTTATGGATTTAGATCAGCTACAAAATCTAGACGCTCTTATTTTAACTGTTGGGCATGATGCTTATAGAGCATTAAGCCCCCAAGATATACGCGCACGCTTTGCTATGCCGCAGCAAGCTGTACTTATGGATGTAAAGGCCTTTTTTGATAAAGATGCTTTTGAACATGCCGGCATTGAGGTGTGGCGTCTATAATGTATATACTTTTTGTGGTAGCCACAATTGAGGAGTGGAACGCGGCAAAGCCAAGCTATATTAGTCCGCTAACCTCTCAACATGCAGAACAAGAAGTGCATTATTTTGCAGATCAGCACGAACGTACCAATGGTGTTCTTGTTACAGGTGTGGGGCCGCTTAATGCGGCATTGGCCTTTGGCAAGGTGCTCTCCATTGCGCAAAAAGCTAGAACCATTATTAATGTAGGGATTGCCGGAAGTTTTAATCTTGAAAAAGCCCCCCTATGTTCGCACTGGCGTGTGTTACGAGAAGTGTATCCTGAATATGGGCTTGCCACCGATGATGATGTGGATGCCAAAGCTCTTGGGTTTTCGCAGTGGCATTCGCCAGAAGATGATATATGGGATTCTGTAGATTTGCCTGATCTGCTGCAATGGCGTTCACGCTTGCGTCATTGTTCGCTACATGGTTCAACTACATCTTTAACTGTAGCAGGTGTTACTTCATGTCCGCGTAGAGCTGCGCGTTTATACCATCGCTATGGGGGGCCTTTGTTAGAAAATATGGAAGGGTTTTCCTTAGCCTTAGCGTGTACACGGTATAATTTACCATTTTTGGAAATTCGCACAGTGTCTAATCTTGTGGGCAGTCGAGACCCAGAATATCGAGCCTTTGCCGAGGCACTAACGTCCATGCGTTCATTGGTAGATCAGCTTTTAGCATAACAGCATTGAGAATACGGAAGGATTATGCAAGAACTTAAAGGGTGTTTGGCAGAAGAGTTGCCTTGTATTGAAGCAGCCATTGAAAAAATGATTGGCAGCTTGCCAAGCTCTGTGCAACCCATTGCTTCGCATATTTTTGCCGCAGGCGGCAAAAGATTGAGGCCTTTTTTGTGCATACTGGTGGCACGAATGTTTGGGTATAAGAAAGATGATATTTACGATCTTTCAGTCAGTATGGAAATGATTCATGCCGCTACGCTGCTACATGATGATATATTAGATAAAGCTCTCACGCGGCGTGGCAAACCTGCAGCGCATACGGTGTTTAATGTAAATAGTACCATTCTTGCTGGTGATGCACTCTTGGCTGCTGCCAATAGTGTGGTAGCTGGTTTTGGCGATGTACGCCTTTGCCATTGTTTTGCAGAAGCAACTATGCGCACCGCAGCAGGGGAAATTTTAGAGATAGAGCATTTACGCAACCTTACACAAGATGCACATGTGTATGATGAAATTGTGCTAGGAAAAACCGCTTGGCTTTTGCGCGCATCATGCGTATTGGGAGCGTTACAAGCTAATGCTGACCAAGGTGCGTTAGAACATGTAGCCACCTATGGAGAAGAGCTTGGTATAGCTTTTCAATTGGTGGATGATGCACTTGATTGTGCCCCAGAAAGTGTGACAGGTAAGCCCACAGGAGGAGATATTCGCGAAGGCAAGCTCACTCCACCCATAAAATTTTATCAAATGCATTTACAAGGCCAAGAACGTGTGGCCTTTGAAGAGGCCTTTATGGCAGGCTCTTTTACTGCTGCTGAGGCGGCAAGTATTGGAGAAGAAATATGCCGTTTGGGTTTTGACAAGAAAACCAGAAATATGGCTGAACATTGTTTGCAAAAGGCCGCAAAGGCTTTAGTGTGTTTACCGCAAGGGCCACAAAATAATATTTTGCAACAAATGATAGCTTATGTTCAACATAGACAAAAATAAAACGGAGTACCCATGCTATACCGTATCGAAGCGGGTTTGCATCCGCATATAGTGGATACCGTAGGAAAAAAAACAGCCAACCATATAGCCAAGGCCTTAGATATTCCCATAGGCTCTGTACGCCAAATAAAGGTGTTTACGGTGGAGGGCTTAGAAGCACATGATGTAGAGCATCTGATTAATGAGGCTGTATGGCATGATCCGGTCATGCAATGCGCATCTGTTACCCCTTTGCCCTTTGTGGAAGATGCTCAAGCTGGCTTAGGTCCTGTAGAATTTATTTTAGAAGTGGGTTTTCGACCAGGGGTCACAGACAATGAAGGGCGCACCGCACGTGATACTGCAGCCATGGTATTGCGTCGCCAGCGTCAAGATATTGCTGTGTATACGTCTATTCAATATCGTTTTAGTGCCCATAAGGAACATCCTTTAAGCAGAGAAATGGTAGAAAATATAGCAAAAAATTTGCTATGCAATGAACTCATTCAACGCTATCGCCTTAAAAGCCGCGAAGAGTGGAATAAAGAACCAGGCTTTGTAGTTCAAGCTGCAAGGGTTACGGGTGCCTCTTGCGATGAAGTGCATGTGGTGGCTTTATCTGATATGGATGATGCCGGTATGATGCGCGTGAGTCGTGAAAATACCTTGGCTTTGAGCCTTGAAGAGATGCAAACCATTCGCGGATATTTTCAAAGACCAGAGGTTAAAGAGCATCGTGCAAGCCTTGGACTTCCAGCAGACCCTACTGATGCTGAACTTGAAGTATTGGCGCAAACTTGGTCTGAGCATTGTAAGCATAAGATTTTAGCTTCGCGCATTACCTACACCAATACGGAAACCAATCACAAGGAAGTGGTGGATAACCTCTATAAAACCTATATTCGTGATACCACAGCCGGCATTCGTGAACAATTGGGCGAAAATGATTTTTGCAAATCTGTATTTAAAGATAATGCCGGTGTGATTTCTTTTATCGGAGCCTATGATGCTTGCATTAAAGTAGAAACGCATAACAGCCCTTCGGCTCTTGACCCTTATGGTGGAGCCCTAACGGGTATTGTTGGGGTAAACCGTGACCCCATGGGAACTGGTATGGGCGCAGAGCTTGTATGTAATACAGATGTATTTTGCTTTGCATCACCATTTCATGACCAAGTTTTGCCTCCTCGTTTATTGCACCCACGCCGTGTTCTTGAGGGTGTGCGTGAAGGTGTTGAGCACGGTGGTAATAAATCTGGCGTGCCGACGGTCAATGGGTCTTTAGTTTTTGATGAACGTTTTCTTGGTAAGCCCCTTGTGTATTGTGGTACCGTAGGCATTATTCCCACGCAAGTGGCAGGTAAGCCTGGCTATGAAAAGAAGGCTCAAGTGGGCGATGCCATTGTTATGGTTGGTGGACGCATTGGTAAAGACGGCATCCACGGGGCAACCTTTTCTTCAGAAGAATTACATGAAGATTCACCTGCCACAGCCGTGCAGATAGGCGATCCTATTACCCAACGTAAGATGTATGACTGCATTATGCGCGCGCGCGATCTTGGCCTATATAATGCCATTACCGATAATGGCGCCGGAGGTCTTTCGTCTTCTATTGGTGAAATGGCAGAAGATACAGGTGGATGTATTGTAGATTTATCTAAAGCGCCGCTAAAATATGATGGTTTGCGCCCTTGGGAAATATTAATTTCTGAAGCGCAAGAGCGTATGACCCTTTCCATTGCGCCAGAAAAACTTGATGACTTCTTAACTCTTGCTCGCGAAATGGATGTGGAAGCCACGGCTCTTGGTACCTATACTGATTCAGGATACTTCCATATTACCTATGGTGATACATTGGTAGCTTGCCTTGAAATGGAATTTATGCACGATGGCGTGCCGCAATTACAATTGCATGCACGTTGGGTTGCTCCTCAGCATGAGGATAATCGTATTGATATGCCAAGTGCCCAAACAGGTTCTTTTTTGAAAACCATGCTCGGACGCCTAAATATTTGTTCGAAAGAATATATTATTCGTCAATATGATCATGAAGTGCGTGGTGGTTCTGCTATTAAGCCCTTGGTGGGTGTAGAGCGCGACGGGCCATCTGATGCTGGAGTTATTCGTCCTGTGCTTGAATCTGATGCAGGACTTGTTATTTCTCACGGCATTTGCCCTAAATTCAGCGATTATGACACCTATTGGATGACTGCCAATGCCATGGATGAAGCCATTCGTAATGCTGTTGCAGTGGGTGCAAACCCTGACTTTATGGCTGGTCTTGATAACTTTTGCTGGTGCGACCCCGTACAATCAGAAAAAACTCCTGATGGTGAATATAAATTAGCTCAGTTGGTGCGTGCGTGTAAGGCCCTTTCGCAATTTGCATATGCGTATGGTGTTCCATGTGTTTCTGGTAAAGACTCCATGAAGAATGACTATACAGGTGGTGGTGAAAAAATATCTATTCCGCCAACCTTACTCTTCACAGTTCTTGGCGTCATTGATAATGTAATGCGCACCCAAACTTCTGATTTTAAAAAGGCCGGAGATGTCATTTATATTCTTGGCGGAACACGCCGTGAAATGGCAGGCTCTGAAATTGCCGCAGAACTTGGTATTTCTTGTAATACTGTTCCTATGGTAGATGTAGATACAGCATTGCCAAGATACCGTGCACTGCATAAGGCCATATATGAACGCCATGTATCTGCTTGCCATGATCTTTCAGATGGTGGACTTGCCGTGGCTCTTGCAGAAATGTGCATAGGCGGTCGTCTTGGTGCCAAGGTTGATGTTGCTACGGTACCGCTTTTAGAAGATATGCATATGGCTGAGCTTTTGTATAGCGAATCTGCAAGCCGCCTTTTGGTGAGTGTGAATCCATTGCAAGTACCACACTTTGAAGCCTGCATGCGCGGAACTCTTTTTGCGCGCATAGGCACGGTTACCGATGATACAAAACTTACCTTGCATAAGGGTGAAGAAGTGCTTTGTGTTGAAGATGTTCGTGACCTTGTTGTGGCTTTTAAAGAAACTCTTGATTGGTAATTGCGATGAATGGATGCTTTAGTAAATTTTCAAGCTTAAGGAAATTTATTGCAAAAGCACAAAAATAAAATTGGAAAATAATTGTGCAAGACTCTCAAATTGACGTTATGAAACAGGTAAATGATTGAAATAGCAAGTTTTTTATAGATAAGGTTTGATGAAAAAATCATCAGAAATACACGCATGAAGTGCGCATTTCTGGTGATTTTTTTCATATAAAGAGGGGGTTTTGCAGGTTTAAGTCGAATTTTCAGTGATATAACTTACACAAGAGTCCTGCACAATTACTTTTTCAGTATAATTTTGTGAAAATTGTAAAA